>CAJTIR010000002.1 GCA_910576385.1 Lachnospiraceae bacterium | reverse complement strand
TATCCGGCTGCTTCCGAACTGAAGAAGGTGCCAGAGATTATCTGAAAATCATGTCCTACGTTGGTACGGCACATAAGCAGGGATACAATGCTTACGAAGCAATCAAAAATGCAATTTCAGGCCACCCTGATTTCATCTTTGAATAGTGTTGGCTCTGAATAGTTACTAAAAAATAAAGATGGAATCAAGTGTTGAGAAGGAATAGTAAGGATAGGAAGATGTACAGAGAAGGGATCATTGCTGAGAGATCTCCCATATCAATATCCAGAACCCGCCTTGGAGCTGCATATGAGAGTATGCCGTTTGGCCGCGTTAAGGTATATTGAGAGAATGATCAGAGATCATTAATCAGGGTGGTACCGCCGGATTTCCGGTCCCTATTTAGGGATTGGATGTTCGGCGATTTTTTTATCTTTTCGGAAATTCCTTCAGCTTCCCTAAAAGATAAAAAACAATTATCGCATTTAACTTGTACAATTAAATTATAAAATAAAGGAGAATGATCATCATGGCAAAAGACAAAAAATTGGTGGAAGCAATTACATCTATGGAAACAGATTTTGCACAGTGGTACACAGATGTAGTAAAAAAAGCAGAATTGATTGACTATTCCAGTATCAAAGGCTGTATGGTAATTAAGGCGGCAGGCTATGCAATTTGGGAGAATATTCAAAATGAGCTTGACCGCAGATTTAAGGAGACTGGAGTAGAGAATGTATATATGCCCATGTTTATTCCTGAGAGTCTGCTTCAGAAAGAAAAAGATCATGTAGAAGGGTTTGCGCCAGAGGTAGCCTGGGTGACGCATGGAGGGTTAAATCCTTTACAGGAAAGATTGTGCGTCAGACCAACATCAGAGACATTGTTTTGTGATTTCTATGCAAATGATATCCAGTCTTACCGAGATCTTCCCAAACTCTATAATCAGTGGTGTTCCGTTGTTCGTTGGGAAAAAGAGACCAGACCGTTTTTGCGTTCCCGTGAATTTTTATGGCAGGAAGGGCATACAGCACATGCTACTGCACAGGAGGCAGAGGAGCGCACCGTTCAGATGCTGAATTTATATGCAGACTTCTGTGAGGAAGTGCTGGCAATGCCGGTAGTGCGCGGCCGTAAGACGGATAAGGAAAAATTTGCAGGCGCTGAGGCTACTTATACGATTGAGGCCATGATGCATGACGGCAAGGCGCTGCAGTCTGGTACGAGCCATAATTTTGGTGATGGTTTTGCAAAGGCTTTTGAAATCCAGTATACTGACCGTGACAATAAACTTCAGTATGTACATCAGACTTCCTGGGGCATGAGTACTCGGCTGATGGGCGGTATTATTATGGTACATGGAGATGATTCCGGTCTGGTGCTGCCTCCGATGATTGCACCTACACAAGTGATGGTGATTCCCATTCAGCAACACAAGGAAGGGGTATTGGAGAGAGCACAACAACTGATGGAACAGTTGAAGGAAGCTGGGGTCAGAGTCAAACTGGATGACAGCGACAAGAGTCCAGGATGGAAATTTTCTGAGCAGGAAATGCGTGGGATTCCAATTCGGATTGAGCTTGGTCCTAAGGATATCGAAGCTGGAAAGTGCATTTTAGTGCGCAGAGATACCAGAGAAAAGATAGAGTGTATGTTGGAACAGGTGGCGGAGACGTCAGAAGAGTTGCTCAAAACCATTCAAAAAGATATGTTTGTGCGTGCAAAGGAACATCGGGATTCTCATATCTCAGAGGTAATAAATTATCAGGAATTTAAGGACGCTGTAGAACATAAGCCAGGATTTATTCGTGCGATGTGGTGTGGAGACGTGGCATGTGAGGATAAGATTAAGGAAGATACCACTGCAACAGCGCGTTGTATGCCGTTTCATGACCAGGAAGCAATTTCCGATGTGTGTGTCTGCTGTGGTAAACCTGCCCATAAGTTGGTGTATTGGGGAAAAGCGTATTAATACATTTGTAGCTATTCAGAATTTAGAATAGATTCGCAGGGTGCAGATTGTTTCTGTACCCTGTAACTTTTATTTCTGCGAGGGTAAGTGCTTTGCAGGTGAAATATCCAGTAGTTTTGTAGCGAATAACTATTATTCTGAGACGTAGCAGTTTAGCAACGAATAACTAATTATTTCGAGTCCCAGCAATTTTGTTGTGGGGATTTACATTTCATTCAGAAAAAATAAGAAGGCTGCACCGATCTAAGATCATCTGATGCAGCCTTCTAAACTATGCTGTCCATTGGACTTTACCTCATTCTTTCCGAAATCTTAAGATTCTCTTCTGAAATTTTGATACCTCTGAATATCTTCGTATGTATCCATATCTGAATGTTTTCGGCTGGATATTCATACATGTTCTCTTATTTATTTTGATTCAGGGCTTCTTCCGAAAATTCTCTTGATCTCTTCTGTAAAATGTTTAAATCCTTCTGTAGAATGTAATCACGTCTGTAAATTTTGTAACCTTCCTTTTGTCTCAAATATCTAACATTTGTGAGAGGTAATACTGATCTCTCCATTCCGAAAATACAAGGTCGGATGCTTTCGCGTTGGTAAAACGCCGCTGTTTCTTTTCTTAAGGACGTGACAACCATCACTTTAGATGAAGTTGCTCCTATCCGTTGTGAAATGTCTCAGTTTCTATCATACCATTCGGGAGAAGAACCTTATTGTAATTTCCCATTCCAGAAATCTGAATACCGATCAGCTATGATTAGAATATTCGTTTCAAAATTCTGTGTCCATAATCTACATCTGTAAAACTTCTTTCAAAGAATTTAATTAGGACCTTTCTTGTACCTCTGTGTTTATTAAGAGGGAAAATTAACTTAATTCTTTGGTGGACTATACCTTCCTTTCTTAAATTATAGGGTAGTTCATTTTGTTTTCGGTGGTCTCTACCTCCTGTTCTGTAAATCTGTTTTGTTTGTTTTGATGAGTTTATTATATCTAACAAAAAGGAAAATGTCAACAACTTTTTTAAAATTTTTATATTAAAGGTACTTATAATTGTAATAAAATAAATAAGCATGAGAATATTCTGAAAATTATACGCGATGGTTTATGAATACCTATAAATTGTATACTTTCTGATAGAGAAAAAAGTAGGGAAACAGTGATACTTTCTTTTGTATATAAAACGAAATTATCTGGTTCGTATCCAAAACATAATATTTTATATATTAAGATAAAAATAGAATCACAGATGACAATGCGTCTGTGATTCTATGATATATGTCAGGATGATGCAGTTATCCAAGAGAAGCTTCGTAGGCTGCGCGGCAGGCTTTGGCAAGCTGGTCGCCGCAGGAGGTTCCCCGTCCATTGCAGGAGATTCCGCTGATTTTTTGCTCTACTTGTTCTACAGTCAGTCCCTCCACCAGTCTAGGGATTGCCTGCAGGTTGCCATTGCAGCCACCTGTAAACTTTACATTTTTAACAACATTTCCGTCCAATTCCACCTCAATCAAGGTGGAACAAGTGCCTCGGGTTTGATATAAGTAACTCATTATGTAGTCTCCTTTCTGTGAATTTTCATAGTCCATCATGAAAAAATAGATATATTCTTCTTGAGTATATCACGAAAATAACTGGGATAGAAAGGGATTTCATAGAAAATTCATAATTCGTTCATGGGTTTAAGTATTGTTTATAGAGGGGGAAAGTGTTACAATGTAAGAAGTTGTCCGTGAATACGGAAGAAGTGTGGCAATTTTTGCCAGAAAGAAATAGGAGCATTGTATATGGGTATTATAAACAAAATGTTTGGCACACATAGTGAACGGGAATTGAAGAGAGTTTATCCTATCGTGAATAAAATCGAATCTTACCGTCCTTCTATGATGGAGATGACTGATGAACAGTTAAGGAACAAGACAAAAGAATTTAAGAAGAGGATGGAGGAAGGGGAGACTCTTGACCAGATTCTTCCAGAAGCCTATGCAACTGTCCGGGAGGCAGCCCGAAGAACTTTGGGTATGGAGCATTACCCTGTACAGCTAATTGGCGGAGTGATTCTGCATCAAGGGCGTATTGCGGAAATGAAGACTGGTGAAGGAAAAACCTTGGTATCTACCTTGCCGGCATACTTAAATGCTTTGGAGGGTAAGGGAGTGCACATTGTCACTGTCAATGATTACTTGGCACACCGTGATGCGGAGTGGATGGGGAAAGTACATGAATTTTTAGGCTTGACTGTGGGCGTAGTTTTAAATACTATGGATAACGATGAGCGTCGGGAAGCCTATAATTGTGATATTACTTATGTGACGAATAACGAATTGGGATTTGATTATCTGCGTGATAATATGGTTATTTATAAGGAACAGTTAGTACAACGTGACCTAAATTTTGCCATTATCGACGAGGTGGACTCTGTATTGATTGACGAGGCGAGAACGCCTTTGATTATTTCTGGACAGAGTGGGAAATCTACCAGCTTGTATGAAGCCTGTGATATTTTGGTAAGACAGATGGTGCGCGGCGAAGATATGCCGGAATTTTCCAAAATGGATGCCATTATGGGTGTGGAGCATGAGGAGACAGGAGACTTTATTGTAAATGAGAAGGATAAAGTTGTAAACCTGACGGCAGATGGTGTAAAGAAAGTGGAGAATTTCTTCCGCATTGAAAATCTGGCAGACGCTGAGAATCTGGAGATTCAGCATAATGTAATTTTAGCGCTGCGTGCGCATAATCTGATGTTCCGTGATCAGGATTATGTGGTACAGGATGACAAGGTTCTGATTGTGGACGAGTTTACCGGCCGTATTATGCCAGGGCGCCGATATTCTGACGGTCTGCACCAGGCGATTGAGGCAAAGGAGCATGTGAAAGTAAAACGAGAAAGTAAAACTCTTGCCACAATTACCTTTCAGAATTTCTTTAATAAATATAAGAAGAAATCTGGTATGACAGGTACTGCATTGACAGAAGAGAAGGAATTTCGAGATATTTACGGCATGGACGTTATTGAAATTCCCACGAACAAGCCCGTATTGAGAGAAGATCTGCAGGATGCGGTTTATAAGACTAAGAAAGAAAAATTTCATGCAGTGGTAGATGAAATCGAGATGGCTCATGAAAAGGGACAGCCTGTGCTGGTTGGTACAATCACGATTGAGACTTCCGAGCTTCTCAGCGGGATGTTAAAACGCCGCGGGATTCAGCATAAGGTCCTCAATGCAAAGTTTCATGAGATCGAGGCGGAGATCGTAGCAGAGGCAGGACAGCATGGTGCAGTTACCATTGCCACAAATATGGCTGGACGTGGTACGGATATTAAATTGGATGATGATGCTAAGGCGGCAGGCGGCCTAAAGATTATTGGTACAGAGCGCCATGAATCCAGACGAATTGATAATCAGCTTAGAGGACGTTCTGGACGTCAGGGAGATCCAGGTGAGTCTCAATTTTTTATCTCTCTGGAAGATGATTTGATGCGTTTGTTTGGCTCTGAGAAATTGATGAGTATGTTTAATACTCTGGGCGTACCTGAAAATGAGCAGATTCAACACAAAATGTTGACCAGTGCCATTGAAAAGGCACAGATGAAGATTGAGAGTAATAACTTTGGTATTCGTAAAAATTTGTTGGAATATGATCAGGTTATGAATGAGCAGCGTGAGATCATTTATGCGGAACGCCGCCGTGTGCTGGATGGCGAGAGTATGCGCGATGTAATTTATAAGATGATCACAGATCAGGTAGAAAATACGGTTGACACTTGTATTTCTTCTGATCAGGAGAGCGAGGAGTGGGATTTAAATGAACTAAATCAGCTTTTAACTCCGATTATTCCACTCAAGCCTGTAACCTCAGAGGATGTGCAGAATATTCGTTCAAATGAGTTAAAGCATCGGCTCAAAGAACAGGCAGTAAAGGCTTATGAGATGAAGGAAGCAGAATTTCCAGAGGCAGAGGCAGTTCGTGAATTGGAGCGCGTGGTGCTGTTAAAGGTGATTGACCGTAAATGGATGGATCATATTGACGATATGGATCAGCTTCGTCAGGGAATTGGTTTGCAGGCATATGGACAGCGTGATCCGCTGGTAGAGTATAAGATGAGCGGTTATGATATGTTTGATGGTATGATAAACAATATCCAGGAAGATACGATACGTCTTTTGTTCCATGTAAGAATTGAGCAGAAGGTTGAGCGTGAACAGGTAGCTAAGGTGACAGGAACCAACCGTGATGAATCTTTACAAAAAGGACCAAAGAAACGGGAAAATGTTAAGGTATATCCAAATGATCCTTGTCCTTGTGGCAGCGGAAAGAAGTATAAACAGTGCTGTGGCAGAAAATAACGAAGGATAACAATTAAAAATTTGGTTGTTCATTAGATATTAGCAAACTGCCCCCGTCATCAATGTTTTGGTGACGGGGGCAGTTTATATAGTGTATTATTTTAGAAATCAATTTCTTCATCATAGAAACATGCTTTCAACAGTTTCTCCATCTCTTCTGGTGTAGGAATTCTGGGATTAGAGCCTGTGCAGGCATCAGAAATTGCCAGTTTTGCAACTTCTGGAAGTTTATCCATAAATTCCTTTTCATCAATGATACCGCCTTCATAATCCTTAATGCAAGAGGGGATTTCCAAGGAAGCATTCATTGATTTCAGTTCTGCGATCAAGGCATCTACCAACTCATCTGTGGAATTACCCTTTAATCCGATAAAGCAAGCAATCTCAGCATAGCGCTTGGCAGCTTCTTCGTTCTTGGCGTTATATTTGATTACTTTGGGAAGGTACATAGCATTTGCACATCCGTGAACAATATGTCCGCCGCTGTAAGCTGCACCCGTCTTGTGGGCCATTGAGTGAACAATTCCAAGCAGAGCATTGGAGAATGCCATACCAGCCAGACATTGCGCATTGTGCATTCGGTCACGGGCTTCCATATCGCCGTCAAAGGATGCTTTCAAATCGCAGTATATCATTTTAATAGCGTGTAATGCCAATGGATCTGTATAATCACAGTGCAGTGTGGAGACATAAGCCTCAATCGCATGGGTCATAGCGTCCATTCCTGTGTGGGCTGTCAATTTTTTGGGCATGGTTTCAGCAAGTGCCGGATCGACAATAGCAACATCGGGAGTAATATTGAAGTCAGCCAACGGGTATTTGATACCTTTCTCATAATCAGTGATTACGGAAAATGCTGTTACTTCTGTTGCAGTTCCTGATGTGGAGGGAATAGCACAGAATTTGGCCTTTGTCCGCAGAGTTGGGAAGTTAAAAGGAGTAATCAGATCTTCAAATGTAGTTTCTGGATACTCATAGAATGCCCACATTGCCTTGGCTGCGTCAATGGGAGAACCGCCGCCCATTGAGATAATCCAGTCAGGCTGAAATTCGCGCATTTTTTCTGCGCCTTTCATAACAGTTTCTACACTTGGATCTGGCTCTACGTTCTCAAACAGCGCCACTTCCATGCCAGCTTCTTCGAGATAGCCAACTGCACGATCCAGGAATCCAAAGCGTCTCATAGAACCGCCGCCAACTACGATAATGGCCTTTTTGCCAATTAAATTCTTCAGTTCTTCCAGGGACCCTTTTCCATGATATAAGTCTCTTGGTAATGTAAAACGTGCCATAAAAAACCTCCTAAAATTAATGTTGATTCAAAATTGCCAATATGTAAACAATAACCAAATCTTATCATCATATTGCATAAAAGTCAATTGAAAAACGAGATATTTTATAAATAAATTATACAAATATATGCTTTGCGGTCTATGAATAAATAATGAGCTTTTATTGATGTCATAGGAAAAGGGATTTTATAATATTTTCTTAAATCGGAAATAATTTTATTGTGTCTTATTCCTTCCTGTGCTATAATGCAGTTTGACAATGTGTAAAAAATATTTGAGTTCCTCATTTTGTAATTCATAGTACCAAGATGTCTATGCTGCCAAAGGCAGCAAGAACTTTTGGCACTATAAGATCGGCTGTTATAAAAAATGGGGAAACTCAAAGTAAAAATCAATATTGGTCTGCTTTGAGAGTAGAATGTCCTCTGTATTTGGTAAATCAAGTTTGAGGGATTTTTATTTCTTTTGGGCATATGGGCCAAAGATTAGGAACAAAGGTGGTCAAATGAAAGAAAAATTAAAGATGTTTTTCTATAATTACCGACACGGGTGGATTTTATCATATTTTGTGATCTATCTAATGTGGTTTACCTATTTGGAGCAGACCGTGACTAGGCGTTTTCATGTGGTTCATATGGCTGTAGATGATCTGATTCCATTTGTGGAAATTTTTATTGTGCCATATCTGCTATGGTTTGGTTATGTGGCTTTGGCAATGGTGTATTTCTTTTTCAAAAATGTGCCTGATTTTTATAAGCTTTGTATTTTTTTGATTGTGGGCATGACGATATTTTTGATTGCCTCTACCGTATATCCAAATGGTCACTATCTAAGGCCCAGAGTATTTGAGCGAAATAATATCTTTATTACCTTGGTCAAGGGATTGTATATGGTTGACACGCCGACCAATTTATTTCCCAGTATTCATGTTTATAACTCTATAGGTGTTCATCTGGCAGTGATGCACAGTGAGCAGTTAAAAGAGAAAAAGTGGCTGAGGAGAGGATCCTTTGTCTTGATGAGTTCTATTGTGGCGTCGACGATGTTTTTAAAGCAGCATTCTGTATTTGACGTGATTACAGGATGTATTACAGCGCTTGTGATGTATACTTTGGTGTATGCCAGAGACTGGTCAACGAATCGCAAACGTTCCTATCAGAGAAGATATAGAGAAATTTAAGATAAGACACGATAGGGAGGAATGGAAGTTTATTGACAAGCTTCAATTCCTCCCCTATTATTTTATGATTAAAAATGAAAAAAGATATTATTTATGATTAGTATCTGGGTTAGGCATCTACTGGAGGTTTTGGGCGATTAGCCTAATCTCAGTGTTTATTGGTAAATGAATCAGTTTTTTTCAAAAAAACGGTCGATTTCTTGTTTTATTGATTCTGGCGCAAGCGATTTGGATAGATATCCTTGTGGCTTAAGTCCGATCACTTTTTTTACACTTTCGCGATCTACCTTGCTGGTTAAGAAGATGACCGGAATATCTTCAAATTCTTTCTCTGAACGGATCATTTCCAAAATCTGACTTCCATTGCAGACCGGCATCTCATAATCTAATAAAATCAGGTCAGGTCTGTCGAGTGTAATGCTTCTAAACGCAGACAAGCCAGAGGTTGCTGTTAGTGTCTCATAATCTTTGCCCAACAGCAGCGTCATTGTTTTGAGCATGAAATCCGAATCATCGACAATGAGAATCTTCTTTTTTTGGCGTAGGGCAGCTTTTTCGGCCTTATTTTGATTTAAGTATTGCTTGACTTTGGCCATCGTGTTTTCTGTAATAGTTGAGCTACCGTCTTCTGTTGGAAGCAGATTGCCTGTAGCCATACAATATGCAAAATATCCTTTTCCAGTATCAAATAATAAGCTAAATTGCGGGCTGTGTTTTTCAAATACTTTTTGAAACTGCTCATAAGTCAGCAGTTGCTCTGTCTTGACATCAGCTTGCGCCAAGGATGGGAAGTGTCCCTTAATATGTTCCACAAATTGTCTAGCGGTATATCTGGCGACATTCATTAACATAACATTGACGGTTTTGGACTTTGTTTCCATTACGCTGCCAATTGTATTGATGATCAGTTGTTCCTCAAAAACCAGCAGAAATTCCCAACTCTTTTTTTCTTCTGTGCAATAAATTAAGCGGTAGTAAATTCCGTTTCCGAACTTTTCACCGCCATAGCAATTGCTGATCAATCGTGAATCTAACTGAAACATGCCATGTAATTGATTGAGGATTGCCTGCCCCATTACCGTCTGTTCTTCTTCGGGTAAAAGATTTTCCCACTGTTTCATGACTTCTCCGCTGACGATCGCCTGATCTTCTGTTAATGTGTGGCCAATTAACCAACCCGCGCACACACCCAGAAAATGTTCGACGGAATTTTCTGAATAATCTGATAGTTCTAACTCTTTTTCCAGAGAAGGCAATGTTATTTTGCGGAAATTTTCATGAATACGCTTATGTAACTGAAATCCAGCATAATCAATAGAAGCCATATATTGTTCCTCGTCTTGAAAATGTTTGAGCGCATGATCCTTAAAATATTTTACTGCTTCTTGACAAACCCACTGGCTTTTCTCTGCTTGTTGTCCAAAATCAAAAAGCTTATTGAGAATGCGAAACAGTTTTTTGTGTTCTTTGTCTATAATGTCTACGCCAATATCATACCGATTGTTCCATACCAATTGATTTCCCATAGATTTTCTCCTTTATAGTTTTAATAAAAATTTTTTGCAGGCAGAGATGATTGCCATACCTGATTGAAACGAAGTTGTGCAAACGTTATCTATAATTATAATCAAATAGTAACCACTTTTTTTAGTCTAATTTTCACATTTTATGTACTTTTTTTCACAAACTGGAAAATTTTTCAGGGATTGTCAAAACAGATACATGTGGAGATAAATGGTAACATTGATTGGCTGTAAGAATCATGCGTCTGGCCGGATGCATCTTTTGGTGTACTTGAATTTTTTTAGAAATATGATAGAATAAGAAGATACAGAAGAAATATGGAAAGATAAGCCGAAAGGATGTGCCCAGTGAAAATTATTAGAATACATCTAGTAGAAATTGTGGCGGCGATTCTGTTTATAATACTGATTCTCTTCTTCTATCGAGGCAATAGAGAGCTGTTGGGTACAACAGGAGATATGTCCTATAGCAAGTATTGGACGTATGTTGCCAAGGAAGGCACAAGAGAATATCAGATACTTCCAGAATCGATAGAGGCAGTCGAAAAACAGGGGAAAATCATTCTAAGGAAACAACTGCCAGAGGATATTGCTTCAATCAATTCCATTTGTTTTTATACATCCCATCAGCTTGTGGAAGTATATATTGGCGGGGAATTGGTTTATGAGCGTAAGGTTCCGCCGGGAGCAAAAAGCATGACGCCAGGAAATTGCTGGAATTTTGTTCAGCTTTGGGAGGAGTATGCCGGTCAGAGCCTGGAAGTACATATTAAGAATTGTTATGATTCGGACAATGTAAAAGTACCAGAGTTTCTCTATGGTTCATCGGCTGCTGTGATATTAGGGCAGATTAAGAGCAGATTTTTGTCGTTGATAATTAGTTTTATTATGTTTGCTATGGGTTTGATGCTGGTGGCAGGTTGGTTTACATTGGGAAAGAAAATGCATTTTCATCAGGGGATTCCTTGGCTAGGGCTTTTTACAGTCTATTTTGCAGTATGGTCAGCCTTTGAGACACAGATTCCAGCTATCATGTTTGGCAGGGAACTATTGTGCAATCATATTACAATTATGAGTTTAAAACTCATGCCCCTACCCATTATTTATTTTATTCAGATTATTTATTTTAAGAAAAACAGCCGCCTGATGAATTTTTTGGCCTGGGCCAGTGTGTTGGAGTTTGCAGCCAGTTTTATTGGCCAGTGTGTTGGCTGGTATGATTTGCGGCAGACATTGTGGGTCACACATTTATTGGGGATTTTTATTGCGGTAACAGCTATGGTATTGGGGCTGCGTGTGCTTTTCAAAAAAGGCGGCAAGACTTCAGAGCACGGTGGAAAGTTATGGATCAATGTTATCTGTATTTGTATTGTTGGTGTGTGTATGATTCTCGATGCTTTGAACTATTACTATGGTTTTTTTGATGATGTGGCTAGTTTTTCCAGAATTGGCTGTCTGATTTATATCTTTGTGCTGACCAGGCAATTTGTGGATGATTCTGTGAAACTGATACAGGCAGGGCAGCAGGCGGAGGTGAATCGAGAGAAGGCAGAGCTGGATGGCCTGACCCTTTTAAAGAATCGCCACAGTTTTGAGTTAGATTTGCACAAAATTCATCATGGGGACTTTCAGTCTTATGGTGTGGTAATGTTTGATCTCAATAATCTCAAACAGATGAATGACCTCTATGGACATGGTATGGGAGACTGTTATATTATCACGGGCAGTGAGATTATTCAGGATGTGTTTGGGGAGTTTGGAGAGGTTTATCGAATTGGCGGAGATGAATTCTGCCTGCTTTCAAATAAAATTACAGCAGAAATTTATGAGGAAAAGAATAAACAAATGTGTGATTGGCTTGCGAGTCTTCGTGGAACTCAGGTAAAAGACTTTATGCAGATTGCCTCAGGTTTTGCGAAATATAATCGCAGTGTAGATATGAACTTACAGGATGTAATTGAACGTGCTGATATGAGGATGTACCAGTGTAAACGGACACAGAAGCAAAGTAAGAGTAATGGAGAAAAAATTTAACAGGAGGTAACTGAATATGCGGTATATGCCTATGGCAAGAGTACAGACAGGAATGGCGTTAGGGCAGGATATTTATGATGGGGAAGGAAAACTGCTGCTAGGCAGACATTTGATTTTAGAAGATGCTTCTTTAGAGGAATTACTGCGGTTGGGATTTACAGGAATATATATTGATGATGAATTTTCTGAGGATTTGACCATTGCCCAGGTGGTACGTCCAGAGTTTAAGCGGGATGCTCTGGAAATTGTACATAGTCTGTTTTTAGAACATAAAAATTATTCTATGGAACAAGATAATATCCAGCAGGTGGTAATGGATGTGCTGGGAGATGTAATGGGCAACAGTGATTTGATGTGTAATATGTTAGACATCAAGACATATGATGATTATGTATATTTCCATTCGGTAAATGTTGCGGTATTGTCTACAATGATTGGTACAGCATGTGACATGAATCAAGAAGAACTTGATATTTTGACGACAGCAGCATTGCTCCATGATGTTGGGAAACGCTTTGTGGAGGAGGATGTGCTCAATGTAAAGCGGGCGTTGACGGAAGAAGAACGCATTATGATTGTACAGCATCCAAAGTTAGGATATGAATTTTTGAAAGATAATTTTGATTTTACGCCAGAAGTATATGAAAGTGTACTGCAGCATCATGAATGGTATAATGGCTGTGGCTATCCTCTGCGCAGATCAGGTTCAGAGATCCCGATTTATGCGAGAATAATTAAAATAGCAGATGTATATGATGCCTTGACCTCTAAGCTTCCATACCATGAGGCGCTTCCGCCCTCTGAGGCAGTGGAATATATTATGGCAAATGCTGGGGCAGAGTTTGATCCAGATCTGGTGGATGTATTTATTCGTAAAATTGCTATGTATCCGGCTGGGTGCGAGGTGAGTCTTTCTGATGGAAGAACAGCCGTGGTAATGGAAAATAATGAGGAATATATTTTAAGGCCGAAGGTTAAGGTGATTCCCACAGGAGAAATCATTGATCTGAAAAAGGATGACGGTGCAAGAAATCTGACTATTCTGGAATTAAATTTGTAACAGGATGTGAGAATGTGGCGGGACAGAAAGAGAGAATTGACATATTACTGGCTGAGAGCTTTAAGGAGCTTGCCTTAAGACAGCCCATTGAGAAAATTACGATCAAAGCAATTACAGATCGGGCGGGAGTAATCCGTCCTACATTTTACAATCATTTTCAAGATAAATATGAGCTTTTGGAGTGGATTATACGTGTCCAGATTCTGGAGCCTACCAGACCATTGATTCATGCAGGGATGATTGATGAGGCGCTGATGCTGGTTTTTACCTCTGTAAAAGCGGAGCAGGAATTTTATGAGAAGGCAGTACGGCTGGAGGGGCAAAATTCTTTTGAGGAGATTACCAAAAAATGTATTGAAGAACTTCTTATGGAAGTGATTCGAAAAAAGAGCCAGACGGGGAAACAAAGGCATCCCTGGCTGACGCCAGAGCATATTTCTCAGTATTATGCACAGTCCATGTGTTTTGTGGTGGTGAATTGGATTCGCAGCGGTATGACAGTAGAACCAAGAGAGATTACGGATATTTATAATTATATTATAACCCGTTCCATGAGTGAAGTGATGGAGGAACTTTAAAGGTAGAACAACTATTTTTGAGGTTTCAAAGGCAGTTAGCAACAAACAGGATTATATGATGGGGCTACATATTTTTTCATGTGTATGGGTAATACGACAAAGTATTGAAAATGTATTTTTGTGATAGACAGCAAAAAAAGATTGAATATTCCTTTATTCAGTCTTTTTTTTTATACTCTTTTTGAAGATAAAAATAAAGAGCGAGAGGAAGAGGAAAAATGATTAGATTTGGAAAAAGAGTTGTAAAACTGCGTATACCAATACTGATTATAAGCTTTCTGCTTTTGATACCGTCGGTATTGGGCATTGTAAGCACCAGAATTAATTATGATATTTTGTCCTATCTGCCCAAAGATATTGAGACAATGAAAGGACAGGATATCTTGATGGATGAGTTCAATACCGGGGCATTTTCCATCTGTGTGATAGAGGGAATGGAAAATAAAGATATCTCAGCTTTGCGAAAGAAAATTGAGGAAGTTCCCCATGTGAAGACTGTGATTTGGTATGATTCGGTGGCCGATTTGTCAGTGCCAATGGATATTTTGCCAGAGGATGTGAAAGAAACTTTTGTAAAAGGCAGCGACACCATGATGATGATTATGTATGACACATCCATGTCATCAGATGAAACAATGGAGGCGGTTAAAAAAATTCGCAGCTTGGCCGATCAGCAATGTTTTGTCAGTGGAATGTCAGCGGTGGTAACAGATATCAAAGATATCTGTAATGAGGAAATGGTGGCTTATGTGGCAATTGCCGGTGCACTTTCCTGTATAATTCTTGCCTTGACAATGGATTCCTTCTTAGCGCCAGTATTTTTCCTGTTGAGTATTGGCATGGCAATTTTATATAATCTGGGAAGTAATATTTTTTCTGGTGAGATTTGTTATATTACGCAAGCGTTAGCGGCAGTGCTTCAGTTAGGGGTGACAATGGATTATTCCATTTTCCTGTGGCATAGTTATGAGGAAAATCAGGAGCGTTATCCAGGTGATAAAAAACGTGCGATGTCACATGCAATTTCCAATACTCTTGGCTCTGTGCTCAGCAGTTCTACTACCACGGTAGCAGGTTTTGTGGCGCTTTGTTTTATGACATTTACGCTGGGGATGGATTTGGGAATTGTGATGGCTAAGGGAGTCTTATTTGGAGTGGTTTGCTGTGTGACAGTGCTTCCCTCTCTGATTTTGGTGTTTGACAAACCGATTTCCAAGACAAAACATCGCCCACTTATCCCTGATTTGGGTGGAATTGCTCCGTTTGTGGTAAAGCATTATAAATTATTTGTAATTATCTTTTTGGTTATACTGGGACCAGCAGTGTATGGTTATACTCACACTGGAGTGTACTATGATCTTGCAGGGACCTTGCCAAAGGATCTGCCCAGTATTCAGGCAAATGAGAAGATGGATCAAAGTTTTCAGATGAATACCACTCATATTTTACTGCTTGACAGCAAATTATCCCAGAAAGAAGTGGGAAAATTGAAAGCGGAGATGGAAGAGGTGGATGGAGTATCTACTGTATTGTGTCTTGAGTCTATTGTCGGACCGGCAGTTCCAATGGAAATGATTCCTGAGGATGTAAAGAAAAAGCTGATGACAGACAATTATCAGATGATGATGATTAGTTCTGAATACAAGATTGCATCGGATGAAGTCAATCATCAGATCACAGAATTAAACAGTATTTTGAAAAAATACGACTCTCAGGGAATGCTGATTGGAGAAGCGCCATGCACAAAGGATTTGATTAACATTACAGATAAGGATTTTAAAGTGGTAAGTGTAGTTTCTATTTTAGCAGTCTTTCTAATCATACTGATTACCTTTAAATCTATTTCTGTTCCAATTATCCTGGTGGCAGTGATTGAATTTGCAATTTTTATCAATATGGGGATTCCGGCATATACAGGAACAGTGTTACCGTTTATTGCCTCAGTTGTAATTGGAACGATACAGTTGGGCGCAACCGTAGACTATGCCATCTTGATGACTACACGATACCGCAAAGAACGAGGTGGCGGGGCTGACAAGAAAGAGGCGATTACCATTGCTCTGTCCACTTCAATTTCTTCTATTGTTGGAAGTGCCTTGAGTTTCTTTGCAGCCACAGTTGGGGTAGCATTTTATTCTAAGATTGATATGATTGGTGCACTGTGTACACTGATGTCAAGAGGGGCAATTATAAGTATGTTTGTAGCGATCTTTATTTTGCCAGCAATGTTTATGGTATTTGACCGAGTGATCTGTTCTACCAGCATTAATTTTGGCCCTGCAAGGCATAATAGGATAAAAGAAGAAAATATAAATACGATTTAATAAAAATAAAGCAATAAATAAAGCAAAATATAACAAGTTGAAATGAGAAAATATAAAATTAATTAATAAATTAGGAGGTTGCTGAAATGAAAAATATGGAGTTGAAAAATAAGTTTAAAAATAAATACATGATTCGTGTGGCAGCGGGGGCAGTTGCAATTGCGGTCTTGGGAACTAGTGCTGGAACAGGCGGCTCTATCGTCCGTGCGCAGAAAGATAAAAAAGATGCACAGGAATCTCACAAAGACAGTAAGACAGATAAGAAAGAAGTTGAAAAAACATTAAAGAAGGTTCTGTCTGCCTCGGAGGAAACGGAGGAAGCGAGCAAGGAGGAGACAGTCTATGTTGTCGCAAATGCAGATGGTTCTGCAAAAAATGTCATTGTCAGTGAGTGGCTTAAAAATAAAGATGGAGAGGCAACTCTCAAAGACGCCTCTGATTTAAAGGATATTGAAAATGTTAAAGGAGAGGAAGCCTTTACCCAGAATGGCGATCAACTTACCTGGGAGGCAGGCGGTAATGATATTTATTATCAGGGTACAACAGATAAAAAATTGCCGATCACAGAGAAAGTAACTTATTTTCTGGATGGGAAAGAAATGACACCTCAAGAGATAGCTGGGAAAAGTGGAAAAGTTAAAATTAGATTTGATTATATTAACAATGAAAAGACAACTCAGATTGTGGAGGGAGAGGAGCATGAAGTATATGTACCTTTCACGGTGCTGACAGGAATGATTTTGCCAGATGATTACAGCAATGTAGAGATCACCAATGGAAAAGTAATTTCTGATGGGAACAGAAAGGTTGCAGTAGGTATGGCAATGCCTGGACTAAAAGAAAGCTTGGATATTGGGGAAGATGATCTGGATGGAGAAGTGAAAATTCCAGATTACGTGGAAGTTACCGCAGATGTGGATAACTTTTCTCTGGAAATGACAATGACAGTTGCCGTCAATGATTTGTTAGAAGGCAGAGATTTGGGAGAAGCTTTTGATGTCAGTGAGCTGGAGGATGATATGGATACTCTGACAGACGCATCAAAACAGTTAGTTTCCGGCAGTAAAGAGTTGTCTAAGGGACTGAAAACTTTAAAGAATAGTATGAAAGAATTTACCACAGGTGCAGATACTTTAAAGAGTGGAATCAGCAGTTATACCAGCGGTGCTTCACAGTTAAATGATGGTATTCAAACACTTTCTGGTTCCTCAGGCGCTTTGATCAGCGGCGTATCAACACTGAATGGCAGTGCAGCAACCTTGAATAGCGGCGTGGCACAGTTAGATCAGACTTTGAAGGCAGAAATATCAGATGAAGAAAAAGCTTCTCTGGTACAACAGGCGGATGAAGCCATTGACAGTACTTTCCAGGATCAAAATTCCGGTACTGAAGCTATTAAAAACCAGGCGGCAGCTACATTTTATGATAGCCTGGCAAATAATCAGACAGCGAAGGAGCAGGTATCTGCGGGACTGGGAACATATACAGAGACAATCCTGGATTCTGTATTAGAGACTGCTTATACTCAAGTTGCAGGTGACAGCGCCAAGAAAGATCAGATGGCACAATATAAGCCTCAGGTGGTTCAGGCGGTCACTCAGGCGGTGGTTCAGCAGGTAACACAGTCTGTGACGTCCGGCGTTATGTCGGCAGTGATTCAGCAGCAGGCAGCAGCGATGGCAGAGCAGGCGGGCGGTGCATTAAATGCGGAGGCAGTGGCGGCGATCTGCAATGCGGTCAATGAAGCAGTGAATACAGAAGGTTCAGAGGCACAGAGCCAGATCAATGCATTGGTAGCACAGCAGGATATCAATGGTTTGGTGGCGGCTAATGTGGAAGCACAGATGGCACAAGTGGAACAGCAGATAGATGCAGCATTAAATTCAGAGGAAGGGCAAGCACAGATCAAGGCCACTGTTGATGAACTGGTAAATCAGACGGTAGCCACAGCGATGGCCAATGATACGCTTAAGGCAGGCATGGACAGCACTGCAGCACAGATTGTGGCCGGAATTGCAGATGGAGCGAAAGATACCGTAGGCGCAGCAGTGGCAGATACAGCAAAGACTGCGGCGAAAACTGCGGCAGAGGCGGCGACACTCACAGCCGTGGATGGTACAAAAGCACAGATTTCAGCAGCTATCAATGCAACAGATTCAACTAGCGGTTACAGTTTGGTGACAGGTATGCAGGCTTTGAGCCAGGGAACACAGACAATGAGTGATAATATGCCTGCATTGACTGATGGTATTCATCAGCTCACGGATGGGGCAGCGCTTCTGGTTTCAAATAATGGTGCCTTGACAGATGGAGCCTCAAAGCTTTCTGGAGCTGCCATACAGATTGGGGAAGGGGTACAGAAGCTGGCAAAAGGTTCTAATCAATTGATGGATGGAATGATAGAATTTGACAAGGAAGGGATTCAAAAGCTGATGGACGCTTATGACGGAGATGTAAAAACGCTTTTAAATAAGCTTGAGGCTGTGGTGAATGCAGGAAAAGAATATCAAACATTTACCAAGGTGGCCAAGGGGACAAAGGGTTCCGTGAAATTTATATACCGTACAGAGGCGATAAAGCCAGAGGAAGAATAGAGCTAAGGCATAGGAGCAGCGTTATGGATATGATAGAAGAAATAATTATCCTTTTGGGAATATCTCTGGATGTCTTTGGAGCTATGGAGTGCCAGGGAGCGCTGGTTGCCAAAATCGAGAAGAAACAACTTGCAGCATTTAGTAGTATTCTGGCAGTGGGTCAGGCGGTGTTTCTGGGAATTGGCGGTTATATTTCTCAACTCCTATGCAAAGGCAGAATACAGTCACAAGACAGCTTTCTGGGTCAGGTGGCTGCGGCGACAATCTTTCTGTGCCTGGGAGTGCGCCTGTTTCTAAAGGCCTGGAGGAATGAGCAGATTGTAGAACACAGGGAAGAACGGGTAAATGTGCTTGGACTTCTAAAGCGATACATCCGTGGCAGTATGTTTACACTTTTAACAGGGATTGCCCTAGGATTTTTGGGAAAACGTCTCTCAGTGTTGCTGTTGTTGGTGGCGGCATTCACAGTAACGGCGACCATTGTTGGGTTGTATACTGGTTATCGTCTGGGATATGAGCATAAACTAAAAGCATATATATTGGGCGGTATACTGTTGTTTGCAGGCGGAGCGGAGGTAATTACACAATATATTTTGTGTTAAAATTTCTTCACGGTGTTTAAGCCTGATTTACAAAAGAGAATCTACGTGCAAGAGATTTATATAATATTATGAAAAGCCTCCTTCAGATCCAATTGGTCTGGAGGAGGCTTTTTATGAGTTAGCAATTAGTTTTGCAACTATTCGAACAAATGAAAATAGAAATTGATGAAGAAGATAATTCCCTCAGCCATAGATGAAAGCCTACTGAAATGCAGATGAAACTTTTCAGCGTGTCTGCGGCATAGGGAGAATAGTTGTTTTATTTTTTAATCTTAATCTTTTTCACAGCACTGAATTTTCCGAGTACTTTTAATTTCTTAGAATCCAGTTTATAGGCTTTTACCTTGACATAGTAAGTTTTGCCCTTTTTCAGTTTCTTGAGGGTGACAGTATTTTTCTTGCTGTACACTACTTTGGTATTTTTGCCTTTCTTAAATTTCTTATCTGTGGAGTAAGTAACTTGATATCCAGCCGCCCCACTCACTTTCTTGATAGAAACTGTAAGCTGTTTGGATTTCTTATTCTTAAGGCTGGAAATCTTAGCAGTTCCTACCTTTACTTTAGTCCATTTTGCAGTCAAAGTAAGGTTTTTGGTAACAGGCTTACTAAAGTTGTATTTTGTCTTTCCATTGTACCAGCCGGAAAACAGATAATTCTTTTTGGTTGGGTTCTTTGGTTTGATTACTTTTTTGCCGCTTGCTATTGTCTGAGTATTAACTTTGGAACCGCCTTTGGCGTCAAATTTTACGGTATATTTTTTAGTTGCAGGCGGCGGTGTTACAGTTTCTGCTTTTTTGACCGTAACAGTAAAGGATTTTGTTCGGATTTGGTCACGAACTGCTTCTGTGCCCTTTACCGTGATGGTCGCGGTCAGCACAACTTTTGTATCTGCGTCTTTGGGACGTGTTACTTTTCCAGCGAAGGTGATTACCTTCTCATTGGAGGAGGCCCATGTTACCTGTGCGCCATTAGAAGTGCTTGCAGGTAGTTTCAGATCAGAAGTAACTGTTGTTGGGGTTAAGTTCAGTTCTTTTTCGGCTGCATCCGCCTTTTCAATCAATCCAGGTGCATCTGCGGCATAAGCAGTGTTGTATTTCATCATCAGGTTGTGATATTCTTCAGCAGTTATCGGCATAATAGTACCGTGGCTGGCGTCTGGTTCCGGCATAGAGTAGATTTTGGTGTCGCCGACAGTCTCATTCTTTCTGTTGCCAAGAATATTGAAGTTTCCTTTGGTGATATCATCAGAAAGTCCTGGGAAAACAGTTACACCAGTTTGGTCAGCCATCAGGCAGTAGATATCATCGCCTGTTAGGTCAAAACCTTTTAATTTTGCAATTTTTTTGGCATTCTCAGTATCATCTTTGTTTAGTTTAAAGATGGTGGGGCCTTCGATCTGATTGCCGGAGACATCCAGAGAGTTGTTGTGTACCAGCTCCCAGTCAGCGGTAGTCAGGGATTTGCTCCGTTCGCAGTAAACTCTCTTGCCAGGAGTGCCAATTTTATTTGGCTTTGCATCTTCATTCTTGATATAGCGGTAGAAGTATTCGCCGGCCTTGATGACGGTGGCGTCAATGACGGAGACGTCTGTGTCAATCCATACTTTTGCCGGAGAGAAGCTATAGAAGTCTCTGGTGGTAGCATAGTATATTCTCTGTTTGCTGTTTCCATCGTCAGATACTTTGGACGACCAGAATACCACATACTGTCCAGTTGCGTCATCCCAGTATGCCTCCGGCGCCCAGGTACAGCCGGCAGTGTCAACAGCTACTTTACACTCTCTCTGCTCTGACCAATTTACCAGATCTGTGGATTCCCAGACCATAATCTTCTGGCTGCCTTTTACCTGGTTGTCATCCCAGCTCTGGCCAGGATATTTTTGGCCATCCTGTTCAATACCTGCCACAGTGAGGTCAGTAGCGATCAGATAGAAGCGGTCTCCCTCAGGAGAACGGATAATAAAGGGATCGCGCAGCCCGTGAGTGCCAAGTTTAGATTCCAATACAAATTTGCTATTGTTTAATGCCTCAAAATTTAAACCATCTTCACTGATACCAAAGTAAATCCGTTCATCTTTGGTATTAGCATATGGGAAATAGGCAAAGATATAGTCGGTGGTTTCCGGCATGTCATATGCTTTTTTTACAGTACACTCAATAGTTTTATCTTTGGTTGCAGAATCCAAGGTGATGGTGGCAGTCAATGTCACCTTGGTATCCTGGTCCGCAGGTCTGGTGACTACTCCAGCGAGATAAGTTCCATTGTCCTTGGAATTAATAACGGCATCATTTGAGGATTTCCAGGTAATCGTAGAACCCTCAATTTTCCCAGTAGTTGGCAGAGTGATATTGCCGCGGATATCAGAGGCATTGGGGATGGTGAGCTGCTCAGCCATCAGGTCGACTAACTGTTGGGGAGTGGCGTCTCCCAATACAGTGAAAGTCAAAGTTTTATCTACACTGACCTCACCTCGTGTAACCGTAGCAGTCAATGTTACCGTTTCATCTGTAAGAGGACGTGTCACTTTACCATCGTTTGCGATTACCTTAGGATTGCTGCTGACCCATTTGGAAATCGCAGCTTCCTTATCAGCTTTGCCTCCAATAGTGGTTTTGGCAGGAAGCGTCAAATCAGCAGTAATTTTGTCTTTTGATGCATTGCTTGCCAGGCAGTCGGCCTCTGACAGATCAATGTCAGCAGCAGAAAAATCACCATCTGCCAGGTTTTTGAGCATGGAGTCAACTTCCGTGAATAATTCTGTTACCTCTGCATCAGACATTGCTTTGTCATAGATACGGAAATCAGCGACTTTGCCTTGGAATTTAGGGTCGGGTTTGCTGCCTGTATTGTAGAAGGACCAACCCATATAACCATCTCTTTCATCTCCAGCGGTCATCAGATCCTGCAGAGTGAATGTTCCAGCATCACCTTCTGATAGAACAGTTTCTGCCTGTTTCTCACCGTTTTTATAGAAGATGAATTTTCCGCCATCGGTATAGGTTACAGTGACATTCTGCCATTCATCCTTATTTAATGCTTCTGTTCCGTTAATAACAGACTCGTGACTCCATCCAGGCGATCCATTGCCAACACCGCCGCGCATGACACTGCCTTGATTTGCACTGCAGCAGCCAGTAAAATATAAGTACTTTGAGTTGGAAGAACCGATGCCAAACATCCAGCTTCCAGGAATGTTTTCACTAATTTTTACCAGCATATTTACAGTAACTTCTGTTACATCGCTGCCAATGGTACCGTCAGGAATATCCACATAACCTCCGGTCATATCCAGAACGTCAATGCCTTCAATTGTTGTGTTTGTGACAGATCCATTCATTATTCCGTGATGTGTATTACCTGTCAAGTCCTTGAGTTTTCCTTCATCATCAGTAACTGTGGTCATATCCCAATGAAGAATCATATCTCCATCGGTGGAGGCTGCCTGAACATTGCCAAAGCCATTAGTGGGCACCATCGTCACAGCCATTGCAAACGCAGTAAATCCAGCGATTGCAGATTTCAGGTACGTTTTCAATTTCATTTCTTATCCCTCCCTGTATTTGATAAAAAGTTAAGGCAGATAGAAAAAATAAGGCTATAATTTATCTGCCTTGTGCACATTGTAGCACAAAAGGCGTTGTAAAGAAAGATTTATTTAAAAGATCATCTAAAAAGCGCTGGATTTAAATTGTTTTTTTGGTGATGTTGTGGGATGAATGATTGGTAAGGTGTATAACGGTTGATTTTATAAGTGGAATTTTATATTATCTTTACAATTTACCAGATTGTTGTTATAATGAAAATATAATTAGTGATTTACGAAAAGAAAGTGTAGGTGATTGTATGACAGAAAAAGAGCTGATAGCCATAACGATTGACCGTTACACAGAACTACAACATATTAAAAAAGCAAATGGAGATCATGAAAATAGTGAACTTGATTATTATATTAAAGTGACTATTGCTAAATTATCCTCTTTGGGCGTAAATGTAGAGGATCTCACACTTTAATTGTATCAGTAAAAAGCCGGAAAGCTTAATCATACAGCTTTCCGGCTTTTTTATCATGTAGGAATTCCTATATGATAAAAAACAATGATCGCAGGGGCGTTCTTCCTCATTGCCAATTCGGCGAAGAATTTGACGAAACAAAAAATTATTCCCGAATATGGTCTAGTCCCTGAGCAATGATGGTAAGGACATGGGAATCCAACAGGGAATAGTAGATCGTCTTTCCCTCACGGCGATTTTTTACCAGACGATTTTGTTTTAAAATGCTGAGTTGGTGGGAAATAGCGCTTTGAGACATGCCCAATTCCTGTGCAATATCATAAACACATTTTTCCTTATCAATCAATGCATATAAAATTTGCAGTCGTGTGGGAGTTCCAAATATTTTAAATAATTCTGCTAGTTGTTCAAATTCCTTCTGATTCATGAAAATTCCTTCTTTTTTGCCGAAATATTTGTAAACTTATACGGAGTGTCAGATAAATTTGCCACTTTGTATTACAAGATTTGCACAGCCGCATGAGAAATTATGCCGCTTTGCATCTGCAGCCGGCGCGATACTCACGGCAAATTTTATCGATTGTGAGTATAAATTGTGAAATAAGTTGCCAGCATTTAGAAATTGTGATAGAATATGCACATAAGTTAATCTATTTATTGTAACATATTGAGAAAATAAATTCAACTGGAAAAGAGTTTGAGTTTTCCCGTTTTTATAATAACCAATATTTCAGTACCAAAAGATCGTGCACAAAAAGTGTTTCCATCACAAAGTGATGGAAATCTTTTGGTACTATGAATTTACAAAATGGGAAAACTCATAGAAAAGAGCCATGAAAATATTACTGACAGCAATCAATGCAAAATACATTCACTCAAATCTTGCAGTATACAGCCTGAGAGCTTATGCGCGAGAATATCAAAAACAGATTCAAATCGCAGAATATACGATCAACCATAGAGTGGAATATCTGCTGCAAGAGCTTTATAAGCAAAAGCCAGATGTGCTTTGCTTTTCTTGTTATATTTGGAATATTCGTTATGTGCAGGAATTGATCACTGAGTTTCATAAACTTCTGCCCAATGTACCTATTTGGGTCGGAGGACCGGAGGTTTCTTATGAATCGGAGGCATTTTTGCGCAGCTATCCTATGGTGACAGGAGTCATGATTGGGGAGGGGGAGGCAACTTTTCGAGAATTGTGTAGTTATTATATTGAACACAAAGATACACAATTACAACAGATCAAAGGGTTGCTGATTCGAACCAGACAGGGAACTTTTGTGAGAACGGCCAAGCGAGAACTCTTGGACTTGAATCAATTGCCATTTTGCTACGAAAATTTAGAGGATTTTAACAATCGCATGATATATTATGAGACAAGCCGCGGCTGTCCATATTCCTGTAGTTATTGTCTCTCGTCCATTGAAAAAGGACTGCGGTTTCGTTCTCTTGAACGGGTAAAACAGGAATTACAGTTTTTTCTTGATCATCAAGTACCGCAGGTAAAATTTGTAGATCGTACCTTTAACTGTAATCACAGGCATTGTACAGAGATATGGCGGTATCTGAAAGAGCATGATAACGGCATTACCAATTTTCATTTTGAGATTTCAGCAGATCTATTGACCGAGGAAGAACTTAGCTTGATAGCCTCTCTTAGACCAGGATTGATTCAGCTTGAAATTGGGGTTCAGTCCACCTATGGGCCAACGATACAAGAAATTTGCCGTACAATGAATTTACCGCGGCTGGAAACGGTGGTGGCACAGATACGCCAGGCAGGAAATATCCATCAGCATTTAGATCTGATTGCAGGACTTCCGAAAGAGGGATTTGCGAATTTTAAGGAATCGTTTCGACAGGTGTATGCTATGAAACCACAACAGCTTCAGCTTGGCTTCTTAAAAGTGCTAAAAGGTTCTGACATGTATAGACTTCAGGGAGAATATGGAATTGTATTTCAGGAATATCCGCCTTATGAAGTGCGTGCTACCCGCTGGCTTACGTATGAGGAGATTTTAAAAATTAAGTTGGTTGAGGAAATGCTGGAGGTGTATTATAACAGTGGGCAGTTTGAACTGACAATCAAAGTGCTGGAGCTGACAGAGGAGAATCCCTTTGAGTTATTTTTAAATTTGGGTAAATTTTATGAGAGGCGCGGGCTATTGGCCATCAGTCATTCTAGAATGCGACGCTGTGAAATTTTGTTGGATTATATAGAAGAAACGGATTCTTGTCATCAACAGTTGTATCAAGAAACCTTGACTTTTGATCTTTATCAGCGGGAAAATATGAAGAGCCGTCCCGCTTGGGCGCCAGAGCTGTCTACATTTAAGGAGATTTCCAGAACATACTGCAAAAAGGGAAAGTTGTCTCATCTAGAACCTTTTTGGTATGATATGGAGATGATTAGGCAGGCGAAAACATTGACAGATTATCCTGATAAAAATGAGACTTGTAATTTCTATCTGTTTTGTTATCAGCAGAGGAATGCGCTCACCAAACAGGCGCAGGTAACACGTATGGAGGGGATAGAATGTTAGATGTATATGTGGCAGTCGATCTGGAAATGACAGGACTGCGCGCCCGCACAGACCGTATTTTAGAAATTGGAGCTGCAAAAGTGAAACAAGGGAATATAAAGGAGACCTTTCAGTGTTTGGTAAATCCAAGGATGAAGCTTAGAGAAGAGATTATTCGTTTGACAGGAATTACCAATCAGATGGCAAAACAGGGTATTGATACTGGAGAGGCAGTGAAAGGATTTCTCGAGTTTGCAGAAAATCTTCCTTTGGTGGGACATAATATTATCTATGATTACAGTTTTTTAAAGCAGTATACAGTTAATCATGGAATCCCATTGGAGAAAGAAGCGATAGATACCTTGAAGCTGGCACGGAAATTTCTTCCAGAGGTGGAGAAGAAAACTTTGGATTATCTTTGTGAGAGTCTAAAGATTAAACGAGCAAGAAATCATCGGGCGCTGGAGGATGCCAAAGCGACGGCGGAATTGCTGGAGTATCTGAAAGTTCGTTTTGGCGCTGTCGAGCCACAGGCTTTTGAGCCCAAAGTGTTACAATATAAAGTAAAAAAACAAGGTCCAGCCACTTCTGTGCAAAAAAGGCACTTGAAGGAATTGCTGGAGTATCATAAAATAGAATTGGATCGGGAGCTGGACAGCTTAACACGTAATGAGGCATCCAGAATCACTGACAAGATTCTGGCATCTTATGGTAAGGTGGCCAGATAGCTGTCCAGTGTATTGAGAATTGGTGTTTTCGAAAGAGAATTAAGCGCCTGGGCAGAAGGTTTGAGAGCTTTCAATTTTTCGTTCTCACCAGAATCGGCATAGAGTTTTGCCAGAAGCTGCCAGGTTGCTTTGATATCGCTTCCGATGGATACTGCAAAAGCAAGCACGCAGATGGCTTCTTCTGGGTGTCCAAGCTCGTTAAGACGCTGTCCCCAAGTGTTTAAAGTGCGCACCAATAGCGTGAAATTTTGATCATATTGGGTCAGTAATGGCAAATTGGCAGGACCATAATTTAGCTTTAGATCCGTGTTGCTAATGCCGGTGAGATTTAAAATTTTTTTCTCTTTTAAGGCAAGAACCTGCTGCTCGCATTCTTTCAACAAATTATCTTTAAAGAGTGCAAAGGGAAGTGTGACGTCTGAAAATTGCACATAATTAAGATGGGAGATATCCTGTTTGCGAGTGCTGTTTGCCGCATTTTCCCGATTCCAGAAAGCATTTTCCGCAGCCTGGTTCATACGGCTGGCTTTGAAGCGTTTGTAGGAAACTACCACAATAAAAATAATGGTCCATCCAATTACAAGAAAAAGAGTCATATCATTATTATTCCTTTCTAAAATATATATGGAGGTGAAAGCTATGTTGAATTTTAACAACCCTAAAACCAAGAAAACCTTTGCGGCGGTTATCGCCCTGATTTTAGTGGTATCTATGGTATTGTCTGTATTTCTGTCTGCTTTTGTATGAAAAGTGTCGGTACCTGTTCATAATATACAGAAAGAGTTGTCTTATGTCAATGAAATTCGTAGTTTGTGTATCTTGAAAAATTGCGTTTTTGTGATAGAATAGGACTGGTAAAGTGTCAACGAAGCAAAATAGTAGGAGAATAGATTATGAAAAAGAAGTGGAAAAAATACCTCTCGATTGTCGGTGGCTTTTTCGTATTGGCACTGGCAGCATTTGTGACGATTCCAGTAAATGCAGAGACGGACGAGAACTCTACTATTCCGCAGCGTGTATATTTTGGCGAAGTTTCTGTGGGGGGAATGACTCAGGAAGAAGCGAAGCGTGCAGTAGAACAATATATGAGCGGGATGGAGAGCAAAAATGTTACGCTTCAGGCTGGCAAAAATACGGTACAGGTTCCGGTTTCCCAGCTTGGCATTTCCTGGGGCAATCCTGAGATTGCAGAGGAAGCAGCAGGACTTGGAAAGAGTGGCAATTTGATTACTCGTTATAAGGCGATGAAAGATCTGGAGAATCAGGATAAGATCTATGAGCTTGCCTATAAAGTCGATGGTCAGAAGATCAGCCAGGTGCTTCAAAGTAAGGCAGGGCAATTGAATACAGAAGCCAAGGACGGCGGCCTTACCAGGGAAAATAGTTCATTTACTGTTGTTCCAGGCAGCCAAGGTGTAACAGTTAATATTGAGAAATCAGTAGAAATTTTAGAAAAATATTTTTCCAAGGAGTGGAAAGGGGAAGCGGCAACCATTGAGATTGCAGCGGATGTGGTGGAACCGAAAGGTTCTGAGGAGGAACTTGGCAAAGTAAAAGATTTGCTGGGGTCATTTAATACCTCCTACGGCAGTTCTGGAGCAAACCGTTCCCAAAATGTACAAAATGGAGCCGCTAAGATCAATGGTTCTGTTATTTATCCGGGAGACAGTTTTTCTGTCTATGAGACAGTTAGTCCCTTTGATGCAGAAAATGGCTATGAGCTGGCAGGTTCTTATGAAAATGGTACTACAGTGGAGACTTATGGCGGTGGAATCTGTCAGGTGTCTACAACCTTATATAATGCGGTAATCCGTGCAGAGCTTGAGGTGACAGAGCGTTTTAATCACTCTATGATTGTAAATTATGTTGATCCTTCAGCAGATGCGGCAATCGCAGGAACTTACAAGGATTTGAAATTTACAAATAACACAAAAGCGCCGATTTATATTGAGGGATATACATCTGGAAAAGTACTTTATTTTAACATTTTTGGTCAGGAGACCCGGCCAGAAAACAGAGAAATTAGCTTTGAAAGTGAGACCTTATCTACCACTAATCCAGGTACAGAGTATCGTGCAGCTCCAGGACAGCCAATCGGATATATTAGTCAGACGCAGTCCTCGCATACCGGATATACTGCGCAGCTATGGAAGATTGTCACAGTGGATGGCGTGGAGGAAAGTCGTGAAGTATTTAATAAGAGTAGTTATAAGGCTTCACCGACTGTAATTATGGTGGGAACAGCCTCGGCAAGCCCAGATGCAGTCAATGCAATCAATGCAGCTATAGGAAGCCAGAGTTCAGGAGCGATCAATGAGGCAATTGCCCAGTGGAATGACGCGGCACTTGCAGCGCAGCAGCCGTCGGTAGATCCAAATAATCCAGTAGATCCAAATAATCCGAATCCGGCTGACCCGAATAATCCAGTAGATCCGAACAATCCGAATCCGGCTGACCCGAATAATCCAGTAGATCCGAACAATCCGAATCCGACAGATCCGAATAATCCAGATCCAGGAGGAGAGAACCCAGGAGGCGAGAATCCAGGAGGAGAGACGCCAGGTGATGAAAATCCAGGAGGAGAGAACCCAGGTGATGAAAATCCAGGAGGAGAGAACCCAGGTGGTGAGAATCCAGGAGGAGAAACCCCAGGAGGAGAGAATCCAGGAGGAGAGACGCCAACGGATAATAATGGCGGCGAGAATCCAGAGAGCGGCGAGTAGTTCTAGGGAAAAACGTTAGCAAGGCTGTTTCCATAGCGAAACAGCCTTAATTTAGATCAAGGGTTCTGAATAGTATCTCATCTATAATAACAGGAGATTATAACAAATGAAAATAGGAAAACTGCCAGAATGTGTACTGAAACGATCTGTATTTCGACAGATCCATACAAAGAGGGAAGAAGTATTTCTGGGGGCTGGGATTGGTGAGGACTGTGCAGCCGTAGAGCTTTGTGAGGATGAAATGTTTGTGGTTTCTACAGATCCGATTACTGGAACAGCAAGAGACATTGGAAAACTTGCGATTCATATCACAATGAATGATTTGGCTTCTGCAGGAGCAGAGCCTGTGGGAGTATTGTTGACGATTTTACTTCCAGAAGATGCAAAAGAATCAGATTTAAAAGAGATGATGACACAGATGGAGACTGCCTGTGCCCAAGCAAACGTGCAGATCATGGGAGGTCACACAGAGGTTACAAAAGCAGTAAACCAGTCGGTGGTCAATGTCTGTGGCATTGGAAAAGTGAAAAAGGGCAGATTGGTGACAACCGCAGGGGCAAAACCAGGAGATGATATTCTGGCAAGTAAGTGGGTGGGGCTGGAAGGTACCTCTATCATTGCTAAGGAAAAGCAACAGGAACTCCTTAAGCGTTATCCATTGCGATTGATTCAGACGGCACAGACCTTTGACCAATATCTCTCTGTATTGCCGGAGGCTGCAGTGGCCGTGAAGTCCAGCGTTAGTGCGATGCATGATGTGACAGAAGGTGGAATTTTTGGCGCCCTTTGGGAACTGGCAGAGAGCTCTGGCGTTGGACTAGAGATTGATTTAAAGAAGATACCTGTGAGACAGGAAACAATTGAAATATGTGAATTTTTTCAAATCAATCCTTATGAGCTAATTTCCAGTGGATGTATGCTGATGGCCTCATCCGATGGAAATACATTGCTGCGGGAACTGCAAAAGGCGGGGATTAAAGCGTCTATAATCGGTAAGGCAGTTGCCGGTAATGACCGGGTATTGCTCAACGAGGAGGAGAGACGTTTTTTGGAGCCTCCAAAAGCAGATCAGCTCTATAAGGTGATTTAACAAAAGGGAGGATAGGATTGATGGAGATGAGAGAAAAAATTTTAACTTTTATAGAGAAAAACAGCCGCGTGGATTTGAAGGATCTGGCAGTTATGCTGGGAGTGGAAGAGGCTACAGTGGCAAATGAGCTGGAGGCTATGGAGGAAGAGCACATTATCTGTGGCTATCATACCTTGGTGGATTGGGAAAAGACCAGTATTGAGAAGGTCAATGCCTTGATTGAGGTGCGTGTCACGCCACAGCGCGGCAGAGGTTTTGACAGTGTGGCAGAGCGCGTCTATAATTATCCAGAGGTCAATGCAGTATATTTGATTTCTGGGGGATATGATTTGTTGGTGACATTGGAGGGCAAGACACTGCGCGAGGTGGCACAGTTTGTGTCCGACAAGTTGTCTACCTTGGAATCTGTACTCAGCACCAAGACAAATTTTATTCTTAAGAAATATAAAGATCATGGCACAGTGATTGCCAAACCTCAGGATGACGAAAGGATGTTGGTGAGCTTATGAGAAACCCATTGTCTGAACGCATTGTTGACATCCCATTTTCGGGAATCCGCAAGTTTTTTGATATTGCCGCAGAGATGCAGGATGTAATCTCATTGGGGGTAGGAGAACCAGATTTTGATACTCCCTGGCATATTCGTGACGAAGGTATTTATTCTCTGGAAAAAGGCAGGACAGCTTACACTTCCAACGCAGGTTTAAAAGAATTAAAAATGGAGATTGCCAAATATCTGGAACGCAGATTTGAGGTATCGTATGATTATGATACGGAAATGATGATTACTGTGGGCGGCAGTGAAGCGATAGATTTAGCAATGCGTGCAATGTTGGATCCAGGAGATGAAGTGCTGATTCCACAGCCTAGTTATGTGTCATATGTACCCTGTGCAGCATTAGCCAATGGAACGCCAGTGATCATCAATTTGCAAGAAGAAAATGAATTTCGTCTTACAGCGGAGGAATTGAGGAATGCAATTACTTCAAAAACAAAGCTTTTGGTGCTGCCTTTTCCCAATAATCCTACTGGCGCAATTATGGAACGAAAGGATTTGGAGGCGATAGCCGAGGTTATCATAGAACATGATTTGTTTGTACTCAGTGACGAAATTTATGGAGAACTGACGTATCTGGATCATCATGTGACGATTGCTTCTTTGCCGGGGATGCGTGAGCGTACGGTGTTGATCAATGGTTTTTCCAAAGCGTATGCAATGACTGGCTGGCGTCTGGGATATGCTTGTGCGCCGAAAGTCATTCTGGAACAAATGCTGAAAATTCATCAATATGCCATTATGTGTGCACCTACCACCAGCCAGTATGCAGCAGTGGAGGCAGTACGTAATGGAGATGCAGATGTGGCTCAAATGCGTGAAGAATACAATGGCAGACGGCGTTATCTGATTCATCGTTTTAGGGAAATGGGGCTGTCCTGCTTTGAACCTTTTGGCGCTTTTTATGCATTTCCATGTATCAAAGAATTTGGTATGAGTTCGGATGAATTTGCCACTCGTATGCTGCAGGAAGAAAAAGTAGTGGTAGTACCTGGCACAGCTTTTGGAGATTGCGGGGAGGGATTCTTACGAATTTCTTATGCGTATTCTCTGGAAAAATTAAAGGAAGCATTAGACCGAATGGAGGGATTTATCACAAAAATCCGTCAAAGCAAATAGCTTTTAAATTTACATAGACGTTAAGATAGGAGATGGAGAAAAATGGTGAAAGAAAAAAGAAGAAAGGACAAATTGCAGACACGCATCTTTCGCTCTTTGTGTTTGTGCCTTATAATGAAAATGCAAGTATTTTCGCTTGAGGCTTGGTGTAAATTATGTCAAGATTAAATATTGTGCTCTATGAGCCGGAGATTCCGGCAAATACTGGAAATATTGGGCGAACCTGCGTTGCCACCGGCACAAGGCTCCATCTCATTGAGCCGCTGGGATTTTTGCTCAACGAAAAGGCGCTTCGGCGTGCTGGCATGGATTATTGGCCTGAGCTTGAGGTTGTGCGTTATATCAATTGGGAAGACTTTCTTGTGAAGAATCCTCAGGCAAAGATATATATGGCGACAACCAAAGGACGCCATGTTTATACTGAAGTTTCTTATGAACCAGACTGTTATCTTATGTTTGGCAAGGAAAGCGCAGGTATTCCAGAAGAAATTTTAAAAGAGCATCCAGATACTTGTGTGCGGATTCCTATGATCGGAGAGACACGTTCCTTGAATTTGTCTAATTCTGCGGCAATCATACTATATGAGGCATTGCGGCAAAATGATTTTCAAGAAATGAAGCTGCAAGGAGAGCTGCACCATCTAAATTGGGATGAGGTAGAGACATGAAATTTATTGAGGCTAGAAAACTGATACATGAATATATCCGACGCGATGAGGAAGGAAATGTGGAGAGCATACTCACAGCTTTGGATGAGGTGGATTTAGATGTCAAACAGGGGGAATTTGTGGCGATTCTCGGACATAATGGTTCTGGAAAATCTACTCTTGCCAAGCATCTGAATGTGCTGCTGCGCCCTGGCGGCGGAACGTTATGGGTGGATGGCAAAGATGCAGAGGATGCAGACAATCTCTGGGCGATTCGGCAGAATGCAGGTATGGTATTTCAAAATCCCGATAATCAGATTATTGCCAGCGTGGTCGAGGAGGATGTGGCCTTTGGCCCAGAAAATATCGGCGTGCCAACGGATGAGATCTGGAAGCGGGTCGAAAAGAGTCTCAAATCTGTGGGTATGATTCAATATCGGGAACATTCGCCTAACAAGCTCAGCGGCGGGCAGAAACAGAGAGTTGCGATTGCTGGCGTCATGGCGATGGAACCCAAATGCATTATCCTTGACGAACCTACCGCAATGCTTGATCCGAATGGGCGCAGGGAAGTATTGGAGGCTGTGGAACGTCTCAATAAAGAGAAAGGCGTCACTATAATTCTTATTACGCACTATATGGAAGAGGTTATATGTGCCGATCGAGTTTATGTGATGGATAATGGAAAAGTGGTGATGCAGGGGACGCCCAGAGGAATATTTTCTCAGGTTGACACGCTCAAAGATTACCGTTTAGATGTGCCGCAGATTACATTATTGGCCTATGAACTGCGCAAGGAAGGCTTGCAAATTCCAGAGGGAATACTGACCAGGCAGGAGTTGGTGGAGGCAATATGTCGATTATATTAGATAAAGTCAATTATGTTTACAGTGAGAAAACTGCATATCAGATTCAGGCGTTAAAAGATATCAGTTTAAAAATTGAAGATGGAGAATTTATCGGTGTGATCGGCCATACTGGTTCTGGAAAATCAACTTTGATTCAGCATTTAAATGGATTGATGAGAGCTACTTCTGGCGGTATTTACTATCAGGGACAGGATATTTATGATCAGGATTTTAGCCGCCATAAGCTGCGTGGCAAGGTGGGGTTGGTGTTTCAATACCCAGAACATCAGCTATTTGAAACCACTATTTTTGCAGATGTTTGTTTTGGCCCTAAGAATCAGGGCTTTTGTAAAAAAGATGCGGAACTAAAGGCATTTACGGCGCTGCGCAGTGTGGGGCTTCCTGAGGATTATTGGTATCGTTCTCCTTTTGAACTTAGCGGTGGCCAGAAAAGGCGGGTGGCAATTGCCGGAGTGCTGGCAATGGAACCAGAAGTGTTAATTTTAGATGAACCAACTGCTGGATTAGATCCCAAAGGACGTGACGAAATCTTAGATCAGGTGGCAAAATTGCATCAGGAACGTCAGTTGACGGTGATTTTAGTGTCGCACAGCATGGAGGATGTAGCCAAGTATGTAGAGCGTTTGATTGTAATGAATCAGGGCAGTGTTCTGTTTGATGGAACGCCTAAGGAAGTGTTTTCACATTATCAGAAATTAGAGTCTGTCGGGCTGGCAGCTCCTCAGGTCACATATCTGATGCATGATCTTCGCAAACATGGAATGCAGGTACAAGGTACTGCCACCACGTTAGAGGAGGCAAAACATTCTATTTTGCAGGCGTTTGCAGAGAAAGGAAAACCGATATGTTGAGAGATATTACAATCGGGCAGTATTATCCGGCCGAATCTGTGCTTCATAAGTTGGATCCGAGGACGAAACTGATGGCGACGTTGCTCTATATGGTTTCTCTGTTTGTATTTCGGGGAGCGCCAGGATTTGCGGTTGTCACAGCGGCCTTATGTTTGGTGATATGGCTATCTAAAGTTCCTTTTGGTTATATGGTTAAGGGGTTAAAGGCTATCGTCGTGATCTTGTTGATTACGGCAGTTTTTAACTTGTTTTTGACGCCGGGAGAAGCAATCTTCACATTTTGGAAACTTAAGATAACTTATGAAGGATTGCAAAATGCAGGTTTTATGGTTATTCGTTTGATATATCTGATTTTGGGAAGTTCGATATTGACTTTGACCACGACGCCAAATCAGTTGACAGACGGACTTGAGAAATCGATGAAACCCTTGAACAAAATTCATGTCCCAGTACATGAGATTGCGATGATGATGTCAATTGCTCTGCGTTTTATCCCAATATTGATCGAGGAAACAGATAAGATTATGAAAGCACAGTTGGCCAGAGGCGCTGATTTTGAGAGCGGAAATTTATTAAAAAAGGCAAAATCTATGGTACCTTTATTGGTGCCGTTGTTTATCTCTGCATTTCGTCGGGCCAATGACCTTGCTATGGCGATGGAGGCGCGCTGTTATCATGGCGGCGAGGGCAGAACGAAGATGAAGCCTTTGAAATATAGGCGGCTTGATGGAACAGCTTATATCATTGTGTTTGTTTACTTTGCAATCGTGATTTGGATCCGAATAGCTTAACTATTCGCAAACCCATAAAAATGAGAAATCAGGATTTTCAAATTTATTTGGAAGAGTTTGCATAAATATAGAATATTACAGAAAAATGGAGGAACATGTGAAGCGGATTAAGTTGGTGGTGGCATACGATGGGACGAATTATTGTGGCTGGCAGATACAGCCTACAGGGATTACCATAGAGGGAGTACTCAATCAGACATTGTCTCAGCTTTTGGGGGAAGAGATTCAGGTGATTGGAGCCAGCCGTACGGATTCTGGCGTACATTCTCTGGGCAATGTAGCGGTATTCGACACGGAAACGAGGATTCCGCCGGAAAAGATTTGTTTTGCTTTAAATCAACGGCTACCAGAGGATATCGTGGTACAGAGTTCTAGTGAGGCGCCGCCAGATTTTCATCCAAGACACTGCTACAGCGAAAAAACTTATGAGTATCGCATTTTAAACCGCAAAATTCCAGTGCCAACGCTGAGGAGATATACTTATTTTTATTACCGCAGTCTGGATATAGCGAAGATGCAGCACGCAGCACAGTATTTGATTGGAGAACATGATTTTAAAAGCTTTTGTTCGGTAAAGAGCAGTGTAGAGAATACCGTGCGTCAGATCCTTTCCTGCAATGTGGTGAAAACCCAGGACGACGTGATTACCATTCGGGTGACTGGAACAGGATTTTTATATAATATGGTAAGGATTATTGCGGGAACGCTGATTCTGGTGGGGGTTGGAGATTTGGAACCTGAGCAGATTCCAGAGATTTTGGATCAGATGCAGCGCAGTGCGGCCGGTCCTACTGCCCCTGCGCAGGGATTGACAATGATCGGGATTCAGTATAAATATACAAAAGATTAAGGTGTCGAAAAATTATATTTTGATGTCTTATTTTTGGTAAAAAGATAAAAAAATAGTTGAATTTTTTTGAAAAGATATATATAATTTGTGTAATATCAACCGTCAAGAAATAAATTCTAGTAATTGAAACCAAAAAATGAAAAATACGAAGGGGGCTTTATGTATGTTTCAAAAGATTGATCGGATGAAGATCAAGGATAAGTTGGTTTATGGTTATGGTTTAGTGATTGGCCTGATGGTAATTCTTACTATATTTGCGTTGATTGGATTGTTTGTTGTGCAAAGCAAGATGAATGATTATATCAAAGGTGCCCAGGCAGCAGATACAGCAGTGAAAGAGTGTCAGGTGAATACAAATGTTGCAGCGAGAAATATTCGCGAGATGGCGTTGAATGCAAATCACAATAGTTTTGCAAATTATGAGGCAAATGTCAAGGAGAGTGCTGAGATTATAGGAAGGGCTCTAGAGGATTTGCATAATGCAAGAGTTGTCAGTAATGAATTAAATCAACGCTATCAGACAGCTATTGAGAACTGGCTGCAAAGTGGTTACAGTATAATAGAGACTTTGAAAGATGGAGATGCAGGAGAAGGAGCTAGGCGGATTATCAATGAATGTGCACCAGCTTTGGAGGAAGCAGATGCAATTTCCAAAGAAATTGATGAAGAGACGGATTTGCTCAAACAAAAAGCAGTAAATATTGCTACCCAAACGGTGATATTTGTGACAGTTGTTATGGTAGTCCTTCTGACAATCGCGATCTTTTTAGCAATAAAAATTGGAGGTATCATTGTACGTGGGATTGTGTCTCCTCTGAAAGAGATTGAAGGCGCGGCTGTTGAGCTTTCTCACGGAAATTTACATACAGAGGTTTCCTATGACAATGAGGATGAGATCGGAACCTTGGCTCATGCATTGCGCAGTTCCATTCGGCGCCTTGCCTCCTATGTGGAAGATATTGACCGTGCCATGAAAGAATTTTCCAATGGGAATTTTGATGTGAAGGCAAATGTGGAATATCGTGGAGATTTCTGCGGAATTGAAGAATCCTTTATGGGTTTTGAAAAGAATATGGCGGATATGGTAAAGAATATACAGGCTGTGGCAGATCAGGTGAGCAGAGCTTCTGAGCAAATATCTTCAGGTTCTTCAGAATTGGCGGAAGGAGCTACTGAGCAGGCAGGGGTAACAGAACAGCTTTCCGCAGCGATTGAGAGTGTATCTGAGCAGATCGAGCTAAATGCAAAGGAAGCGCTTGATATCAGTCATGAAGTTCAGCAAGTAGGTGTGGAGATTGACAACAGTAATGGAAAGATGAAGGAAATGGTGGATTCTATGAATCGCATCAGTGAATCCTCCAATGAGATCAGTAAGATTATTGCCACGATCAATGACATTGCGTCTCAGACTAACTTGTTGGCATTGAATGCATCCATAGAGGCTGCACGTGCTGGAGAAGCTGGCAAGGGTTTTGCAGTGGTAGCAGATCAAGTGTCACTGTTGGCTGCGCAAAGTGCGCAGGCAGCGAAGGAATCTACAGCTTTGATTGAAGAATCTGTTCATGCAGTGCAGGGTGGAATGGTGATTGCCAATGAAACTGCAGAGCAGCTTGAACATGTAGTATCTGGCGCCAAATCTATCATTCAGAAAGTAGATATGATTGCACATGCTTCTGAGCAGCAAGCTGGAGCTGTTATACAGATTAACAGTGGGGTTGACCAGATCAATCATGTAGTACAAAATAATTCCGCAACGTCAGAGCAATGTGCGGCATCAAGCCAGGAGATGACAGCACAGGCAGAGACATTAAAGGAAATGATCCGCCAATTTCGGGTAGGCAAGTTTTGAGGATTTGAGAATAAAAACTTTGAGTTTCCCCATTTTTTATAATCACTGATATTTTAGCACCAAAAGGTCTTGCTGCCTTTGGCAGCATAGACATCTTGCACAAAAAGCGTCTGAAAAGCTAGCTTTTCCTAGCGCTTTTATGTGCAAAGTGTTTCCATCATTTTATGATGGAAACCTTTTGGTACTATGAATTAAAAAATGGGGAAACTCAAAATAAAAACTAGTTGACAGATGTACAGACTTATAATAAAATGTTATGGTATGCAAATTAGAAATGCAAGCCTACTCCGGCGAAGCGTTTTTGCTTTGAAGTACAAGGAAAAATGTAAATGGTGTGAAACGGATAGAACGGATGAAATCTTACTATAGCTGGAAACAACGGTTTATTTGGAGACCACAGGACGGCATTCGGATATCAGAGTAACATTGTAAAATTCAAGGAGGTAACATTTAATGAAAACTTTTATCGCCAGCGCTGCTGCAATTGAAAGAAAATGGTATGTAGTTGATGCGGAAGGGAAAACATTAGGCCGCTTGGCATCTGAAATTGCAAGAGTATTAAGAGGAAAGCATAAGCCGATTTTTACTCCTCATTTGGATACCGGTGATTATGTGATTGTGATCAATGCAGAAAAGGTGAAGGTAACTGGCAAGAAATTAGATCAGAAGATTTATTACCATCACTCCGGATATGTGGGTGGAATGAAAGAAACCACATTAAAGAAGATGTTGGCAGACAAACCGGAAAGGGTGATCGAGCTTGCTGTTAAGGGAATGCTCCCCAAAGGACCACTGGGCAGACAGATGTATAAGAAGTTATTTGTCTATGCAGGGCCAGAGCACAAGCATGAAGCTCAGAAACCGGAAGTTTTGACATTTTAAGGAGGTAAAAAAAGATGGCAGATGCAAGATATTATGGAACAGGTAGAAGAAAGAAATCAATTGCCAGGGTATATCTGGTACCTGGAACTGGCAAAGTGACAATTAATAAAAGAGATATTGATGATTATTTGGGCATGGAGACTTTAAAAGTGATCGTACGTCAGCCTTTGGTAGCAACAGAAACGGTTGATAAATTTGATGTTTTGGTAAATGTTCGCGGCGGCGGATATACAGGGCAGGCAGGGGCAATTCGTCATGGTATTGCCAGAGCATTGCTGCAGGCTGATTCTGATTTCAGACCAGTATTAAAATCTGCAGGTTATTTGACTCGTGACCCAAGAATGAAAGAGAGAAAGAAGTACGGACTGAAAGCAGCTCGTCGTGCACCACAGTTCTCCAAGAGATAATTTTCGGAACCCAGATTTACGTTCAAATCCTTATTTTACAAGGGTTTGTGGAGTTGTCAGATGCGGTAAAAGGCGGTGGAATTTACTCAGTTCGCAACGCATTTGTAACATATTTGCAACAAAAATATTTAGATAATATAGGACACTTTTCGGTGATAGACACTGGAGAGTGTTCTTTTTGTTATGCAGATTCCACGTTGGCTGTTACTCTTTTCTCTTTTTTTAAGGTTGAGATGGTCAAGTTTTTTGTAACACTTACAAGAAAAATCTTTCTGTAATTAATGTGAGTTCGATGAAAAATAAATGTCCATAATCCTATTTCTCTGATATAATGAAATCGTCAGACCCAATCATACCAAAGGAGATAAACTTATGGACAAGATTATGACAATCTGATTCTACGGCTTCAAGCTTCATCTTGCCATCAATGATCGTGGAGAAATCCTAAGCTTGTGCCTGACGCAAGGCAATGTAGAGGCTGGTTTTGCAGCATACTCTTTTTTGCCTAAAAGAACATCTATTTATACAGATAATATGACTTTTGTATAAGTATGTTCATCGAACTCACGTTATTTATAAAAAATATGGATATCGTATAATATAAATGGGATTTTCCACTAAAAAACGAAGGAGAAAAAGATGGATATATATCGGGATATTGGAAGGGTAATACTGAAATTAGGCGACGATTACTATGATAAAGGTATGAAAAAAATAACTGTTTCGATTAAGGGAATAAGGAATAGTAAATTGCCTAGCATGAATAGAAAAGCGGTAATACCAAAATTGATTCATTCCAAAGAACGTGATAAATTTATTGAACAATTCCTAGGAAATCTTAAAGATGATTTTGAAAAATTATCTAATGACGATGAAATTACAAAAACAATGGAATCGCCAAATGAATATGTGGAGGTATTAGATAAAAACAAATTACCATTATTCTTTTTGTACTTGTATTCGTTAAAAGATAAAGGATATGATTCTTTAGCGTCAACTATATTAGATTTAATATGTCAGGAAGATAGTGGTGAAAATAAGAATGAATCTGAAATATATAATTTACAAAAAGAAATATCAAAATATAAAGAACGACGTAAGAGCGATGAAAAAACTATTAATAAGTTAAAAACGATAGCTAAGGATCGAAAAGAGAAAATTAGTGAGTTTGAGTACAAAATAAATTTATTGATGGAAGAAAACGAGAAATTAAAACAAAAAAATCTGGATTTGATGGTTGAAAATAGTGAATTGAAATTGGAATTGAGTAAAATAAATGAGATTAACAATGAACCTGAAGAAAAGATATGTGCTTGTGAAGAAAAAGAATTATGTATCGTGTGTATTTCGGAAAACGCTGGGAATTTAGTTTCCCGAAATGGAATTATACAAATGAAAGCGAATGATTTTATTTTATTAGACGAAGAAAGTCGGTTAAAGTTTGAACAGATTTATGTGTATAAAAGTGGAATACATATTGCAAAATTAAGAAAGATACGACAGTTGTCACAAGGAAAAGCGATTTTTGTGGAGACAAAGCAGGAGATTATAAAGAGGATTACTGAAGTGGGGGATGGAAGATGAGAACAGAAGTGATTGATTGGTTAGGAATATTAGCAACAAAGGAAGAAATAACAGATAATAATTTAGGACGAAGTAACTGTATTGTTAATAAATGGGATACTTTACAATTTTATATAAAAGTGATTTCAAGGATGCCAGGACAAGCCTCCAATACACAATATGTTATATGCTTCAGCAATAGATTAGATAACGAGGCAATAATTGACAATCAAGCGTATGATGAGGATGTTCGTGTTAATGATTATGTAAAGCAACTTAAAAATTATTTTTTTCGATTTAATTATGAAGTGAATCAGGCGGGTTTTTTTGTAGCAAAAAATATTGATGTTATTAGTTTGAGCGAAGCTTATTATCCGGGGAAAGGTTATACTACGATTCCAATGATTGTTAGTAAACATCCTGTTTATCATAACGATACAGTTTATGATAATTATGAGCAATTAGAGCAAACATTGAAAGAGGGAATGTATGTGTCAAAATTAAACAAGTATAACACTACTGACTTAGAAAACATACCATATATTCTTTTTCACGACACTGAAACCTTGGAATATCGCATAGTAGGAAATTTTACAGGATTTGAGTATGATCCCATGAAGGGCATTCATTATGAATTTAGTGAACTAAAAAGTTTCTTGTTTGAAGAAGATTGGTATGATGATGTAGTTTCATTTGAAGGCAATCACTCATTATTGTATGTGGGGGATTATGTTCATAAGAAGATTATGACTAAATTAGATGAATCTGAACCAATTGCTGTAAATGAGATGGAAGATACAAGTGTAGAAGAAAACGAAAAAGCTATTTGGGAAGATGTACAAGATAGTGAATGGGAATTTATAGAACATTTTGAGGCGGTAGCCAAGAAAGATGGATTATTTTATACCAAGCGGGATTTAATAAATTTCCATACAGCAGTAAAAAGTAGTTCTTTGGTAATCCTTTCCGGTTTGAGTGGAACTGGAAAGTCTCAATTAGTTCAATGTTATGCAAAAGCATTGGGACTGGGAGATGAAGGGTTTCATATGATTCCAGTCAGACCTAATTGGAATGATGATAGTGATTTAATAGGGTTTGTAGATTCAATGCACATGGTGTATCGCCCTAGCGATACTGGATTTATTAATACTCTGATGGAAGCGTGTCAGGAACGTAATAAAAACAAATTGTATTTAATATGTTTCGATGAAATGAATTTGGCGAGAGTTGAACATTATTTTAGTCAGTTCCTTTCTATCTTGGAGATGCCGGAGAAATCAAGAATACTGAGATTATATTCTTCAGAATATGGATCCCGATTATATAATTCTGATAAATATAAACAAACGGTTGAGATTGGAAATAACATAAGATTTATAGGAACGGTAAATATTGATGAATCTACATTCCATTTTTCTGATAAGGTATTTGATCGTGCGAATGTGATTAAATTAGATATTGTTCCATATACAGATTGGAAAACTGGTGAGGTTTCTACAAAAGCAAGCTATTTTAAAGAATGGACATATGAGGAATATCAAAAATGGGTTAGGCTGCCAAAAGATAATATCCTTTTAGATCAAGAAAGAGAGTTTATTTGGAGGGTTCATGAGTTACTTAATTCATGTGGCAAGAATTTAGGTGTGGGTCCGAGAATTTTAAAGCAAATTGCAAAATATTTAGTAAATTTACCGAGTAGTGATAATAAAGAAAATATTTCAAGGCGAGAGGGATTTGATATTCAATTTGTGCAACGTATTATGACAAAAATAAGAGGGCAAAGAGAACAGTTATATACCATTTTTGAGGATGAAGCAGAAAATAGTTTATTAAAATTGTTTGATGAATACTCAGATGTCTCCGATTTCGTGGAAAGTAAAAAAGTGGTAGACATTAAAAAGCAGGAGATAAAAGATTATGGTTACACTTTGTGATATAGGAATTAGTATAAATTTTTATGTTGGTAAATCCATAATTAATGTTGTTAATGCAGGAGAGTCCATAGCGGACTGTGATTCCGCAGATTTAACCAATATTGCATTTAGGGAATTTGTGAGTGTTGAGATTGAGTTCATATCTACATCTGTGGGGGATAGGTTATATTTTGATGGTATAGATTTGCTTCCAGCAGAAATTTGCGAAGTAGATGATGAAGGGAATCTGTTTTTGTCCCCACAGCTAGGCGAAAAGTATTCGATATTTACATATTCGTCAGAATATTATGCAATGCGTGTTGGGAAGTATGAAATGAGAATATATCATGATGGAATAGTTTATTATCAATGGTTTAATGTTCTTCCTAAAAATGTAAGTGATTCTGAATGGAAAATTATGCAAAAAGAATTAGAAGAAGAAGTTCAGGGGTTATCAACAGATATTATAAGAAGAAATATATCATTAGGTGACAAAAGAATGGAAAGTGCTCCAAGCAAGCAACTTTATAAATTTTTTGTTATCAAGAAACACTTTAATAATATTTTGACTGCATTAATTGATTTAAAGGATAAACCAAAGTATAAAGTGGAAAAGGAATATAAACTAGAACCGTTATATAAAGCAACATATATTGATAATGTGACGGTAAAGGATTATTTGACAAAAGGGACAGGAAAGGAAGCATATTTAGTTCCGAAAAGAATTTACAATTACAATTTGCCGGAAAATCGTTGGTTAAAAAAGATTATTTACATATATGAAAATGAACTGCGGCTATTCAGAGAATCAACATTAAACTATTGTGCATATGTAAAAGAAGAACTTGGTGAACTGAAAAGATATGGAGATGCTAATATTGCATCTATGCGTGCCAAAGAAAGAGTTATTACTGAATTAAATATGTATCTAGAAACAGTAAAAAAGATTTTAAGTGTTTCGGATCTTATTAAGTGCCAAGATTGGTTTAAACAGATTCAGAGTGTTAATTCTCTAATTGTTCCCCATGTGCTTATATATGATGTGAGATATAATGCGTTTTATAAAATGTATCGGGAATTACAACAGGATAATATAAACATACAATGGAGTGAGGAGTACGCATACTCATGGAAAGTGTCAAGCAAGATGTACGAGGTTTGGTGTTTTATTAAGATGTGTCGATTTTTGATTTCTGACGAGATCGGATTCGAAGCGGAGGGATGGATATTTAATGGATTGAATAATAACATAATGCTTGTTCCAGATCTAATCCCTGGAACGGAGGTGGTATTTCATAAAGAAAACATAATGATTCGTGCTCGTTATGATACTAAATTACCAAGAACAATTGATAAAACAGAAGTTGAAAGCACTCCAGTCTTTGCATGTACGAAGCACACAAAACCAGATATAAAGTTTGATTTATATAAAGATGATGTATATTGGTGCTCATTGATATTTGAGGTGAAATATAGAAATATTCAGAAACGGTTGTATTATAATGATTCTAAGTTTAAAGAACAAATTAGATCTTACAAAAATGACTATAAATCACCTTTTTGTAGAGGACTTGATTCGAATTTTGTTGTAAGAAAATTAAATCCGGTCGATAGAGTTTGGGTGCTAAATCCTACACATTCTTGTACAGAGATTATTGATAAACAAAATGAGGGAATCAAATTTATTCAACTTATTCCGGGAAAGGATCATACTAATGTTGTAAAAGAGCTGCTTGAGGAAATAAATGAGGCATTGGATGGAGCATTGGTATGATTGTACCAATGGGAAATGAAGCCAATTTGATTGCAAAGTAACGACGAATACGTTACAATAGAGAAAAAGGAGGTGACGATAAATGGAGAAAACAGCTACATTAAATTTAAGAGTTAATCCGTCTGTAAAACAGCGTGCGGAAGATGTTTTATCACGTTTAGGCATTCCAATGTCAACAGCGATTGATATGTATTTGAATCAAATTTCCTTGACCGGAGGTATTCCTTTTTCAATTAGTCTTCCGAAAGCTCCACAGTCACTTAACATGGATGTGATGAGTGCGGAAGAAATTCATAATAAACTGCAGGAAGGCTATGAGGATGTGAAAGCAGGTAGAGTACAGGATGCAGCATCCGCTTTTGCAAAATTCAGGGAGAATCATTAGTATGAATGTTTATCAAGTGCAAATTACTGATAAGGCATTGGTAGATATGGAAGAAATATATACTTACATTGCCGAACAAGTCCAAGCAATAGAAAATGCAATTGAACAATATAATAGAATTGCGAATGCAATTGAGAAGTTAAGTGTATTTCCAGAACGAATTAGGTTAATGGAAACTGAACCGGAGCATACAATTGGATTGAGACAGCTTATTGTTGACAATTATTCTGTGTTCTATTTTATAGAAGAAGACAGGGTAATTGTGACAAGAGTACTGTATAGTGCTTCAGACATAAGTAAAAGATTATTAGAAGGCTAAACGTATTCTTAAAACTCGCTGTGAAATATCACATGATAGATATAATGAAATGGCAATATTTGGGCAACAGAAAATCAGTAAGCCAAGATAATATATGTAATTGAGATATGAAATGGATCGTCAAGAAAAAACCAAACTGAAATGTTTAGAAATATAAGTAAACACGCCAAATTTGAATAATATTTTGTGAGAAAAAGAAGGAGAGACGCATTTGCTATTTTATGCATCTCTTTCTTTTATAACTCAGAGGTGTGGTGAGGCGCAATGAGAAGTCCTGCGTTTATAGCATGTTTGCAGCACCACATTCCAAGAAGCCAGTAAAATCAAGCATTCCCAGTTGCCAAAACATTAATTTCAGTTACATAAGAGATAATTATAGACAATACAAGCGCATATAAGAAAGCAAAGAGAACGATATATTCATGAGTAGGATAAATAATGAAATTGAATGGTAAACACAGATAGGCAGAGACAGGGGCAAAGCAGATGATAAAGAAATCCATTGAAGCAAAGAAGCAGATATAAAAAGCATATAAAAAATCGGGGTAACAGGATTCGAACCTGCGACCTCACGGCCCCCAGCCGTGCGCTCTAGCCAAGCTGAGCCATACCCCGAAACATATAGTAGTCTATCATAGAAATAAAAAATTGTCAACTGTAAAATATTGAAAAACAGAAATTATTTGACTTTATGAAAAATAGAATTATAATAAATAGAGAAACTACAAAGGAAAGAAAGGTAGGATTATGAAAAAGACAGAGAAGACAGAAGCAAAACAGCAACGTTCCCAGATCAAAAATCAAAGATCAGGGGAAAAAAAGCAGAACTCAAAGAGAATCCATCAGAAACCGAATAGCGGAAACAAGAAATCAAGAGGGAAACGCAAGAGACTTTGGATTTGGTTGTCAATGGGAACAATAATCGGATGCCTTTTCGTTTATATAGGAATAGCAGTTTATTTTAATGAACATTATCTTCCAGGTACAACAATCAATGGGGTTGACGCATCAGGAAAAAATGTGGAAGATGTGGAACAGCAGATTATACATCAGACTAAGGGATATGAGATTAGAATAGAAGGGCGTTATGAGGAGGAAGAAATTATTACAGGTGAAGATATCGCCTTGAAAACTGTATTTGATGGTTCTTTGCAGAAAGAATTGAGAAAACAAAATGGTTTTGCCTGGCCAATATCTTTATTTGAGACAAATCTAATTGAAGTAGAGACTATGGTAGATTATGATAAGAAGGCAATGAAACAAAAGGCTGGCGAGCTTAAGATGTTAGATAAAAAACAGATGGAACAGCCAGAGAATGCTTTTGTGTCAGAATATTCCAAGGAAGATGGATATAAGATTATGCCTGAGGAAGAGGGTACCACTGTCAATAAGAAAAAGTTTCTCAAGAAATTGGGAAAGGCAATTTTAAATTTGCAGTCCTCGATATCACTGGAAGAAGAAGATTGTTATACAAAACCTACGTATACCAAAGAATCTCAGGAGCTGAAAGATTTGGTCAATAAAATGAATCAGTATGTGAATACAGTAATCACATACCAATTTGGAGACCAGGAGCAAGTTTTAGATGGAGAGACAATTAGCCAGTGGGTCACACATACAGAAAATTTTGAGGCGCAGTTGTCAAATGAGCAGGTTGCGGCCTATGTAGATCAATTGGCTGAAAAATGGAATACTGCTGGAAAGTCCAAGAATTTGAAAACTTCCTATGGGACAGAAGTGACAGTAAGCGGTGGTGATTACGGCTGGAGGATTGATCGGGAAAAAGAGACACAAGCGTTATTTGATCTGATTCAGAATGGAGAGTCCGTTGCCAGAGAGCCAGAATATGATAAATGGGCGAACAGCCGCAGTGGAAATGATTATGGTGATACATATGTAGAAGTAAACTTGACTTCACAGCATTTGTTTTATTATAAAAATGGTGAGTTGATTTTAGATACAGATTTTGTATCAGGAAATGATGCCAAAGGTTGGAGCACGCCTGTTGGCGCTTATGGACTGTATTATAAGGAACGGGACAAGACACTGAGAGGCGAAGATTATGCGACGCCAGTAACTTATTGGATGCCTTTTAACGGTGGAGTAGGATTTCATGACGCCAATTGGAGATCTGCTTTTGGAGGCAATTTTTATAAAAGAAATGGATCTCACGGCTGTGTAAATATGCCTTTTAGCGCCGCGCAGACATTGTATGAAAATATTGAGCCGGGATGCGCTATTTTAGTATACAATCTGTCAGGTTCAGAAAGTGCGCAGACCAAGGCCGAGGAAGAGGCAGAGGCAGCAAGAGAAGCCCAGGAAGCAGAAGTAAGGCAGGCTGCAGAAGCAGAAGCGCAGCCAGTGATTGCGGCCATTGACAGTTTAGGAGAGATTACACTAGAGAGAAAGGATGCTGTAATAAATGTCAGAAATCAGTACAATGCGCTCAGTGATTTGGCAAAAGAATACGTAGGCAATTATGCAGTGCTGGAAGCAGCAGAAGCAATGATTGCGCAGCTCGAGACAGATACAATAGATCAACAGGCACAGGCAGAAGCGCAGCCAGTAATTGATGCAATCAATGGATTGGCTGGAAGAGGAATCACATTGGAGATGAAAGGAGAGATTGAAGGAATCCGGGCGCAATATAACCAGCTTTCAGAAGCAGCTCGCAGTAAGGTGACGAATGTTTCTATTTTGGAAGAGGCAGAACGGATTCTTAGTGAATTAGAGCAACAGCAACCAGAATCGGAACCAGAGCCAGAACCGGGGTCAGAACCGGAACCAGAGCAGTAGTAAAAATAGAAATGTCGATAGCACTGTGGGGAATGAGTATGAGGTGATACGATGGAACAGTCAAATGAGAAAAAGCTGACAATTTCAGATGTGGCGGAAGCTCTGGGAGTGTCTAAATCCACAGTATCCAGAGCAATCTCCGGTAAAGGGAGAATCGGAAAAACAACCAGAGAGCGTGTGTTGACTTACATTGAAAAACACAATTATAAACCAAATGTCCTCGCCAAAGGTTTGGCGCAATTAAAAACATATAATATTGGTGTGATGCTGCCAGAGGATTATTCTGTGGTGGATCTGCCTTTTTTTCAGACATGCCTGATTGGAATTGAGGAGACAGCAGTCAGTATGGATTATGATATCCTGCTCACGATGAGCCGTGAGAGTGACTGCGGGCAGCTTGTGCGAATGGTCGAAAACCACAAAGTAGATGGAATCGTGCTGATGCGAACCTTTACCAAAGATATTCATATTGAGTATCTGAAATCCCAGGGAATTCCGTTTGTGACAGTGGGCAGTACCAATGACCAAGATGTGGTTCAAGTGGATAATGACCATAAGAACGCTTGTCGGGAGCTGATTTCCATCCTCCTAATGAAAAAACTTAGTCGTATAGGGCTGATTGGGGGGATTGAATCTCATGTGGTGACGCAGAATCGTCTGAAAGGCTATATTGAGGCACATAAAGAGGCTGGAATTGCCTTGAATCAGGATATTGTTTTTGTAAATGTGGAAAAAGAGATTATGATTCAGCGTGCAGTGGAGAAGCTTCTGCAAGAGCAGGTGGACTGTATTGTCTGCCTGGATGACGCAGTGTGTATGCATGTATTGAATAAACTGCGGAAAGAGCATATCTCTGTGCCAAAACAGATGAAGGTGGCATCTTTTTATGATAGCTCTATTTTGGAGAATAATCTTCCTTCCATTACCTCGCTCTCTTTCAATGCCAGAGAGCTGGGAACAGTGGCATGTAAGACACTGATGGAGCTGATTGAGGGAAATGCTGTGAAGCAAAGGACGCTGTTAGGATATGAAGTAATACTAAAAGAATCTACGATGTAAGAAACAGAAGTTTATCGACAGAATACGCATATTTAGTAAATTTTAAAGGACAGATACTTATTGAGAAAGAGTTTTTTGAGAGTATCTGTTCTTTTTTGTTTATGAAAATAGCTTTATATCTATGATCGAAGATTTTTGTATCTAGGAAAAAATAAGGCTGTCGAGGTAGAAGTTTAAGTATCACGAATATCATGGATTTTTAGTTGTGTTCGGTGCGCACAATGATGATTTTTGGTAAAGAATCTTGTGGAAGGCGCAGTAGGTAGAATTAAAATATTTAGAAAAATAGATTGATATTATTAAATATTTAGTAAATAATAACAGTAAAATAATGGAAAAATATCGGTAAATTTACCAAATAATTCAGTAAAACAATTGTGAATAAAAAAATGCCGTTTTTATAGGGATGGTAACGTTTTCATAAAAAGGAAGATACCGCAAATATGTGCAATTTCTATTAAAATATGCCTGTGAAAGTGGTTGTCTGTATGTTAAATGTGGTAATAGTGACGAAAAATTCTTAGTCACATTACACAAAAAAAACGGAAAAAAACTGGAAAGTGTTGACATTGACATCAAATCACATCTTTGGTAAACTTATGGATATAGAACAACCGATTGCGCAAAGTGCGCATTTGTTGCTCTAAATTATAAAATAAGTTTTAGGGAGGAAAGAATATGAAGAGAAAACTTTTATGTGCATTGCTCTGTGCAGCAATGACAGCAACAATGTTGGCAGGATGCGGCGACAAGAAAGATGATAATGCTGCTGATACCAACCAGGAAGCAAGCAATGGCAGCAGTGCATCAGATGAGAGTGCATCCAGTGACAACAATGCAGCAGATGAAAGTAAAGAAGCAGGCGATTCAGAGAGTTCCTCTTCTGAGGGCGGCAACAAGTTGACTGTATGGTGCTGGGACCCAGCATTTAACATGTATGCTATGGAGGAGGCAGGAAAAATCTACAAGAAAGATCATGCAGATTTCGAACTGGAAGTAATCGAGACTCCTTGGGATGATGTTCAGAGTAAATTGACAACCGCTGCAACCAGTGGAAGTTTTGAGACATTACCAGATATTATCTTGATGCAGGATAATGCATTCCAGAAGAACGTTATCTCTTATCCAGAGGCATTTGTTGATTTAACAGGCGCTGTAGACTACAGCAAGTTTGGTGAAGCTAAGACTGCTTATTCTGTAATAGATGGCAAGAACTATGGTGTTCCATTTGACAACGGCGCAGTAATTGCTGCTTACAGAACCGATATTTTGGAACAGGCTGGCATGAAAATAGATGACTTTACAGATATCACATGGGATGAGTATCTGGAAAAAGGTAAAACTGTTTTAGAAAAGACTGGCAAGCCATTGCTTTCCTGCCAGGCTGGTGAGTCCGATGTTATCATGATGATGCTTCAGTCTTGCGGATCTTCTTTGTTTGATGACGAAGGAAAGCCAGCAATGGTTGACAATGCTGCTTTGAAGAAAGTTATGGAAACTTATGCTGCTTTGAAAGAAGCTGGAGTATTGGTAGAGGTAAATGACTGGGATCAGTATATTTCTACTCTTACAACTGAGACAGTAGCAGGTACCATCAATGGATGCTGGATTATGGCATCTATCCAGACCGCAGATGATCAGAGCGGAAAATGGGGCATTACCAATATGCCAAAGCTTGTAGATGTAGAGAACGCAACAAATTATTCTAACAATGGTGGTTCTTCTTGGGCTGTTACCAGCAACTGCAAGAATGTAGACTTAGCAAAAGATTTCTTGGCAAGCACATTTGCAGGAAGCGTTGAATTATACGAAACTATTCTTCCGTCTTCTGGCGCACTTGCTACATATCTGCCGGCTGGTGATTCTGATGTATATGGCGAGCCTTCTGAATTCTACGGCGGCGATGCAGTATTCTCAAAGATCACAGAGTTTGCAGGAAAGATCCCCAGCAATAATACAGGTGTATATTACTATGAAGCACGTGACGCTGTAGCAACAGCTATGCAGAACGTTGTTGGCGGCGGCAATATTGACGATGCACTTAAAGAAGCACAGAGCACAATTGAGTTCAATATGGAGCAGTAGGAACATTGACCATTTACTTACGGTAAATCTGTAAGTAGATATGGGCAATCACCTGTCCGCAGTGCATAGAAGTAATTGCATTCAATAAAAACAGTGTGGGGGCCAGCAAGTTTGCTGTCCCCCAACTGATTTATAAAGGGGGTAAAGATGTGAGCCAGACAAAAGAAGCCAAAAAAAGAAAAATGTCATTGGAGAAAAGGCATAATCTCACCGGCTGGATATTTTTGACGCCAGCAACATTGATGATTGCAGCCATGAGCTTTTGGCCGATGATCCAGGCATTTATCCTGTCTTTACAGACTGGAACAGCTAATAAGTTAAAGTTTGATGGATTCAGCAACTATTCCCGTATGTTTAAGGACACAGTCTTTATGCAGTCCCTGGGAAATACGTTTCTCTATCTGATTATCCAAGTGCCGATCATGTTAATCTTGGCATTGATCCTGGCATCTATGTTAAATAATAAGAATCTTCGCTGTAAAGGTTTATTCCGTACTGCAATTTTCTTACCTTGTGCAACATCGCTTGTTTCTTATGCGATTATCTTTCGTTCTCTTTTTGGAGTAGACGGTTTTATCAATTCCGTGTTGATTAAGTTTGGAATTTTAAATACAGGATATAATTTCCTGGGTCATGCAACCAGTGCAAAAATTGTAATTATTATTGCATTGATTTGGAGATGGACCGGATATAATATGGTATTTTATCTGTCCGGATTACAAAATATAGAATATTCTGTGTATGAGGCTGCAAAGATTGACGGAGCAAGTCCAATGCAGACTTTCTTTAAGATTACAGTTCCGCTGTTAAAGCCAACCATTCTTCTGACAGCAATTATGTCTACCAACGGAACTTTGCAGTTGTTCGATGAGTCTCTCAACCTGACAAGAGGAGGCCCATCCAATGCAACAATCACAATGTCTCATTACATTTATAATCAATCCTTTAAATATGTGCCAAAGTTTGGATATGCAGCAGCAATGTCCTTCCTGATCTTTATTTTGGTAGCTATTCTGGCATTTGTACAGATGAAAGTAGGTGACAAGCGTGACTAAGACAAAAAGAGCGAATGCGTTAATGTATGTAGTTTTGATTATTGTATCGCTGATTTCGGTATTTCCACTTTACTGGATGCTAATCAGTGCCACCAATAAGAGTATAGACGTCAGCAGAGGAACTATGCTCCCAGGAACGGCATTTTTTGACAATCTTAAGGCATTGTTTGCAGCGCAGCCTGTACAGACAGCAATGTTTAATTCCTTTAAATATGCTATTATTTTGACCATATGCGCGCTGATCATCTGTTCTCTTGCTGGTTATGGTTTTGAGATTTATCATGATAAAGGTAAAGATACAGTAATGTCTATCTTGCTTTTGGCAATGATGGTTCCATTTGTGGCAACACTGGTTCCGCTGTTTCGGATGTTTTCCGCAGCAAAGCTTTTGAATACTACAATAGCATTTATTTTACCGACAATCTCTACGCCGTTTTTGATTATGATGTTTCGGCAAAGCGCCCGAAGCTTTCCACATGATATCATTGAAGCCGCACGGATTGATGGCTTAAACGAAGTCCAGATATTTTTCAGGATGTTTATCCCTACCATGCGTTCCACTTATGCAGCGGCGATGACGATTACATTTATGAATGCATGGAATAACTACTTATGGCCAAAGGTAATGATGACGGAAGACGGCACTATTACTATGCCAATGTTGGTAGCAAACCTTACAGAAGGTTATGTTACAGATTATGGAGTATTGATGTTGGCCGTATTGATCTGTAGTCTTCCCACCGTGATTATTTTCTTCTTATTGCAGAAGAGTTTTGCAGAAGGTATTACGGGAGCAGTAAAATAATGAATGTATATTTGGTTGGGCAGCACTTTTATGGTGCTGCCAAACTATTGTAAAAACAGAATTTTATTAAATCATATCTGGAGGTAATTTATGTCACAATTTGATTATGGGAAAGTGAAAGACCCCCTATTTTTTGCGGAAAATCGTGTAGAAGCTCATTCTGATCATATCTATTATGCTTCAATGGAAGAATGGAAGTGTCAGAATACGAGTTTCCGTTATTCTCTGGACGGGCTATGGAAATTTTCATATGCGAAAAATTATCAGTCTGCAATTCCAGGATTTGAGGCGGCGGAATATGACTGCAAATCCTGGGCAGATATTAAAGTTCCAGCGCATATCCAGATGGAAGGATATGACAGTCCTCAATATGCCAATACCCAATATCCCTGGGATGGAAGAGAAGATATTGAGCCTGGTGAGATTCCATCCTACTTTAATCCGGTTGCAAGTTATGTAAAATATTTTTATGTTCCTGAACATATGAAAGGTAAACCTCTGTATATTTCCTTCCAGGGGGCAGAAAGTGGAATGGCGCTGTGGCTGAATGGGACTTACATCGGTTACAGTGAGGACAGCTTTACGCCTTCAGATTTTGAATTGACCCCTTATCTTGTAGAAGGAGAAAATAAGCTGGCGGTACAGGTCTTTAAGTGGACTGCCTCGAGCTGGTGTGAAGATCAAGATTTCTATCGTTTTTCAGGTCTTTACCGGAGTGTATATCTTTACACTGTGCCAGAAGCTCATGTGCAGGATATTCGTGTGCGGACATTGTTGGATGACCAATATAGAAATGCTGATCTGGAATTGTGCTTTCAAGGTCTTGGTACAGGGAAACTTTTTATGACCTTGCAAGATGGAGATCATATTGTGGCACAAGCGAATGCGCAGTTAGAATCAGAGTTTATGGTGACAATTCCTGTGGAAAAACCAGTGCTTTGGAGTGCAGAGCAGCCGAAACTCTATCAATTGTTGATTGAAGTAAAGAATGAGGATGGCGAGACAGAGGAAGTATTCTCGCAGATGATTGGCTTCCGGCGTTTTGAAATGATTGATCATATAATGTGCATCAATGGCAAACGAATTGTATTTAAGGGAGTAAATCGTCATGAATTTAGCTCCAAGACAGGACGTGTGGTCAGTGAAGAGGAGCTGGTGCAGGATATTATCACCATGAAACGGAATAATATCAATGCGATTCGTACGTGCCATTATCCCGATGATTCCAGAATTTACAGTCTTTGTGATCAATATGGATTGTATATGATTGCGGAATGTAATATGGAGAGTCATGGAAGCTGGGAGCCAATTCTTAGGAATGAAATTGAGGAGGAGACGATAATTCCAGGAAACCATGAGGAATGGCAGCCGATGATGCTCGACCGTGTCAATTCCTGTTTTCAGAGGGATAAAAATCATCCGGCAATTGTGATTTGGTCCTGCGGAAATGAATCTTATGGCGGAAAGGTTATCTTTGAAATGTCTCAGTTGTTCCGCAAGTTGGATCCTACCCGTTTGGTACATTATGAAGGGGTATTTCAGGATCGCCGCTACAATGATACCAGCGATATGGAAAGCCAGATGTATCCTTCTGTGGCCAGTATTAAGGAGTTTTTGGAGAAGGACAGAAGCAAACCATTTATTTGTTGTGAATATACTCATGCAATGGGAAATTCCTGTGGAGCAATGCACAAGTATACAGATTTGACAGATACAGATCCATTGTATCAGGGTGGATTTATTTGGGATTATATTGATCAATCCATCGAAAAGAAAGATCGCTATGGCAAGAAATTTCAGGCGTATGGCGGAGATTTTGGGGAACGTCCCACGGATTACAATTTCAGCGGAAATGGTATTGTCTATGGCGGTGAGCGTGATGAATCTCCGAAAATGCAGGAAGTAAAATTTAATTATCAGAATATCACAGCTGAGGTTTCCAGAGATAAGGTCCTTGTCAAGAATAAGAATCTTTTTGTAAATACGAATCAATATTTATGTGTAGTTTTATTGGAAAAAGATGGAAAACTCATTCAGCAGGCATCTCTTAACACAGATGTAGAGCCTTTGTCTGAAAAGGAATATCCATTGCCAATTTCCGTACCGAACGAACCTGGTGAGTATGCTGTAACTGTTTCTTTCCGTTTAGTAGAAGAGATGGATTGGGCGCCTGCAGGACATGAAATTGCGTTTGGACAAGCAGTATTTACTGTGGAAGGCCAGGCAGCGCCAGTGAAAACGGATGAGTTGACGGTAATCCGGGGAAAATGGAATATTGGTGTTCGTGGAACCCATTTTGAATGTATGTTTAGCGTTTTGAAGTCTGGTCTGGTGTCCTATCGTTATGGCGGCAGAGAACTGATTGAGAAAATTCCTATGCCCAATTTCTGGCGTGCACCAGTAGATAATGACGAGGGAAATCAGATGCCTTCCCGTTATGGTCAATGGAAGATTGCCAGCATGTATATTGGCAAGGATCCAGATTTTGAGGGAACACAAAATCCCAGTTTGGAACAGAAGGAACACAGTGCAGTAATCACTTATCATTATCTGATGCCAACTGTACCAGCAAGTAAATGCAGTCTTGCCTATGAGGTATTTGGAGATGGAACCATTACGGTTACACTCAGCTATGACCCAGTGAAGGAGCTTTCAGATATGCCAGAATTTGGAGTGCTCTTTAAGTTTAACGCAGATTTTGAAAATGTGGAATGGTACGGCGATGGGCCGGCGGAGACTTATGCGGACCGCAGGCATGGCGCTAAACTGGGCATCTATCGTAATAAAGTGGCAGACAATATGGCAAAATATCTGGTACCCCAGGAGTGCGGAAACAAAACTGGTGTGCGCTGGGCAAAGATTACTGATAATACTGGCAAGGGCATTCAGTTTACCGGAGATAAGATATATTTTTCTGCACTGCCCTATACACCTCATGAGTTGGAAAATGCTATGCATCCTTATGAACTGCCAGAGATCCATTATACGGTTGTACGGGTGGCCATGCAGCAGATGGGCGTCGGTGGTGATGACAGCTGGTTGTCTGAGGTGCATCCAGAATATTTGCTGGATGTCAGCAAACCGATGGAATTTACGTTTAGTTTCAAGGGTATTGTATAGAGTAAATATTAAGATCTAATTGTGCCAGTTGGCATTTTATGAGAAAATAAAGGAGGAAGAATATGGATAAGTTTATAGTAAATATTATCCATCGCCCGGAGATGGTGCCTGAGTATGCAGAAAAAGTGACCGGACATGGAAAGGCAGAGGATATCGGAAGGAAAGCGCTGTTGACAGAATCTTTGGATATCTTTAAGACACAGCAGCGCCTGGCTCATGAAAATGGCTTAAAAACCACCATTCAGATGACCTATGCAAGTCTGTTTAACGAGGAGGCAGTGGCCTTGGCAAAGGAAGATCATGAAAAATATGGTGATGAGATTGCTTTGTCCCTGTTGGGTTTACCATGTAAGGAGTTCCGTGAGAAATATAATACCAAGGATTTTTGTATCTGGATGTTTTCTATGGAGGATAAGAAATCAATTGTAGATGATGTATTTGAAAAATTCCATGAAATTTTTGGCTTTTATCCAGAATCTACAGGCTCCTATTATATGGATGCAGATCTGACAAATTATATTAAGGAAAAATATCCTTCAGTAAAATGTGCGGTTGCCACCTGTTGGGAGGAGGGACCTAAGGCATATCATACTTGTAATAATTCTTGGTATACTTTGTTTGATGGTGGTCCCTGGGCGCCCTGGATTCCTTCAAAACAGAATACGCATGCGCCGGCAGCCAGCAAAGAGGAGGACAGTGGGATTGTTGCAATTCCTCATCTTTCCAGGGATTTGATTGCCTGCTATGATGGCAATGGTTCCAATTTTGGCACGCATCCGCAGAATGTACTGCGAGGGATGATCTATGACAGTGAGACATGGGAATATCCATATCTATATAATTTAATTGACCAGTATCGTTCTCTGGAAAAATACAACAACGGATATGCTTATAACATGATGTTTGTTGGACCAGGCTGGATGAACAAGATGGGACGCTGGGAATCTCCCTATGAATTGTTGGAGAAATCATATTCCGATGGCTGTGCTTACTATGGCAAACTCAAGAAAGAGGGCAAGCTGGTAGATATGACAATGGCTGAATTTGCAGATTACTATCGGGAGAAGAAAGGTTATACAGAGCCAGAGTGTGCGCTTTGGAGAGATATTCTGTATGGCTCCGACAAACAGCTTTTCTGGTACTGTGATCCTTATATGCGTGCCTGTGTCAATATGGATCAGGGCGGTGCAATTGTTGATTTAAGACCATATGCGGCAAAATTAGAATGGCCAGTTGGAATTGGAACGAAGCATGTGCAGGATGCCTCTTATCCATTCCTGATTCAAGAAAAATATCGTGCCGGATATTTTACACATTATGCAGGAGAGGGAACAGTAAGGAGCGCTAAGCTTTCCTATAATGGGGAAGAGGTAGATCTCTGCCTCTGCCGCACAAAGGCACATTTCTCACAGGAGGGCAATACCAGAATCTTGACATTGGATCCAGTAGAGATTGAATTTTATGATTTGACGGTGAAGCTTCAGACCAAGATTTCATTTGAGGAGGGAAGCTCTAATATTAAGATTGAGCGGACAATCCTTGAGATGAGCAATCCTGAGGCTAAGGTGGAATTAAATGAATATATGGTGGCATGTTATGGCACAACGGAATATCCAGAGGATATGACAGGCATTACCCTAAAGTGTGAGGGAACAGAGGAGAAGACTATTTCCTATGAATATAAGTGCAGGGAAGCACAGCTTGCAGGAGCTAAGGCTGTCAGTGCGGTGATCCCAGCAATTGAGACTAAGGTATCTCTGACATCATCTTCTAAGGATGCTGTGGGATATATCAGAGAGGGATATGCATTCTCCCCGATGTTCACCTTAGGTTATACGAAGACAATCTCAGATAAGGAGGTATTTGCAACATGGCTCAATCTGGAAAAGGCAAATTAAATTACAGATGTCCTTCCTGCTTTATGCGGGATTTGGATATTGATATGTTTTATGACAAGGATAAGGATGAATTTTATTGTATGCGTTGTCAGTATACAGGAAATGAGAAAGATGTTCTGGAAAAGAATGAAATGATTCGTTTCCGTTACCGGGCAATGGCAGAGCGCATTACAAAATTCGATTTTGACTAACAGGGATGAGGGCAGCAAGGAAAATTTTTGCGCCCTCATTTTTGGATGGGAAAGAGGAGAAAGCTATGGGAAAAATTTCAGAGAAAAAGAAATTTATCAAGGGAATGGATGTTTCCTCCCTTATGGAATTGGAGTCACTGGGAGCAAAATTCCAGGATGAAGATGGAGATCAGAGGGATTTGCTCACTATATTACAGGAATATGGAACCAATGCCATAAGGCTGCGGCTGTGGAATAATCCTTGTTCTTATCAGGGAGAGCCTTACGGGGGCGGAAATAACGACATGGAGACAACGATTGCTATGGCAAAGCGGGTAAAGGAACGTGATATGTCTGTGCTGCTTGATTTGCATTATAGTGATTTCTGGGCGGATCCAGGCAAACAGATTAAGCCAAAAGCGTGGGCAGACTTTACTGGCAAGCGGCTGGAGTATGCGGTATATGACTATACACTCGCTGTGCTGCGCAATTTCAGGACAGAGGGTGTGTTTCCAGATATGATTCAGATTGGCAATGAATTGTCCAATGGTCTGCTGTGGCCAGATGGAAAGCGCCCAAACTATGAGAATATTGCTATGCTCGTCAATGCTGGGATTCGTGCTGTGCGCACAATGGATCCAGATATTCCGATTATGATACATCTGGACAATGGCGGCAACAATGAGCTGTATCGCGAATGGTTTGACAGCTATTTTGAAAATGATGGCGCTGACTTTGATATCATTGGCTTGTCCTACTATCCCTTCTGGCATGGCTCTCTTGCTGACTTGGAATATAATATGAATGATCTTGCAAAGCGTTATAAAAAGGAATTGGTTGTTGCCGAGGTTTCTATGGGCTTTACGATGGAGGACTATGCAAAATATGAGAAGCTAAAACCCCAGGAGCGTAAGGGAATGGCGACAAAGCCTGAGCTGGTAAAGAAAATTGATTATCCGATGACCAAACAAGGACAAGCAGATTTTATGGCAGATCTGATGAAGCGGATTGTAACAGTTCCCGATGGTCTTGGCAGAGGATTTTTCTATTGGGAACCCGCTTGGATCCCGGTACCAGGCAGCGGCTGGGCAACAGAAGCTTCTCTGAAATACATGAAAGATCCAGGGCCATGCGGCAACGAGTGGGCAAACCAGGCGTTATTCGACTATGAGGGCAGACCATTGCCGGCGTTAGATGTCATTAAAAAGTTTCATGGATTAGAATAGTTATAAAATTGTTACTGCACCAAAAATCTACTCCCCCTTCTAAGCAGACAAATGAGAGAAATTTGCTGCTTTGGAGGGGGATATTTTTAATCACTAATATACCCATTTCAACATATCTGTAGAATTTTTTGGGTTTTGGAGGGGATATTTTTGATCACTAATATACATCCTCTTTTTTTTTATGGATATTCGTGGTAGAATAGGGAGAATGTGGAGTAGTTATGAATAACAAGAAACATTTAAGAAAGAGGATGAGAAAATGATTTCAAAGAAAATGCAGCAGGAGGTTGCAGGAAGTTCCGCTATCCGTGCTATGTTTCAGGAGGGAAAGGCAATGGCAGCTAAGATCGGCGCCGAAAATGTGTTTGATTTCAGCCTGGGAAATCCTATGACACCAGTTCCCGCGGAATATAACCAGGCAATTATTGACGCTGTAAAAAATGAGAGTTCCTTAGAGCTTCATGGCTATATGGATAATGCCGGCTATCCAGAGACCAGGCAGGCAATTGCGGACAATCTCAATCAGCGCTTTGGGACAGCGTTTGAGCATAAACATATTGTGATGACAGTAGGTGCGGCAGGTGCGCTGAACGTAGTGTTTAAGACGATTTTAGATCCTGGAGATGAGGTATTGGCGCTGGCTCCTTATTTTGGAGAATATCGGGGTTATGTCGCCAATCACCAGGGGGTTTTAATAGCTGCAGAACCCGATCAAGATACCTTTCAGCCAGATTTTGCAGATTTAGAGAGTAAAATTACCGAGAAAACAAAGGCAATTATTATCAATAATCCAGTCAATCCCACAGGCGTGATTTACTCAGAGGAGACGATTCAGAAAATGGCAGCGCTTTTGGAGCAGAGACAGAAGCAATATGGCCATGAGATTTTTATGGTTTCTGATGAGCCTTACCGAGAGCTGGTCTATGATGAGAATAAAGTACCGTTTCTGACAAAATACTATGACAATACATTTGTGACCTATTCCTTTAGCAAATCCTTGTCCATACCTGGAGAGCGTATCGGCTATATTGCGGTCAGTCCGCAGATGGCAGATTGTGAACAGACGTGCAGCGGATTATCTGTGGCCAATCGTATGCTGGGATTTGTAAATGCCCCATCTTTGATGCAGAAGGCCTTGATTCCTTGTATGAACTGTACCACAGATGTCGCATATTATGACCGCAATCGGCAATTGATTTATGGAGCGTTGACAAAGTACGGGTTTACCTGTATTAAGCCTCAAGGAGCTTTCTATTTGTTTATCAAATCTCCAGATCCAGATGAGAAGAAATTTGTGGAAGCGGCCAAGAAACATCATATTCTGCTGGTAGGCGGGACAACCTTTTCTTGTTCAGGTTTTGTACGTCTTGCTTACTGTGTTTCCTATGAAATGATAGAGCGTTCTCTGCCTGCATTTGAAGCGTTGGCAGAAGAATATGGATTATCTTGAGGGGAGAACTTATGGCAGTTTGGGAAGAAAATGTAAGGAAGGTTGTCCCTTATACACCAGGAGAACAGCCAAATCGTTCTGATATCATAAAATTAAACACCAATGAAAATCCTTATCCTCCTGCGCCTGGTGTGGCTGAGGTTTTAAGGGAAATGGATGTACAAGGGCTGCGGAAATATCCAGATCCGACAGCGGATGATCTTGTCAGTGCGCTTGCAGAATATCATGGTCTGCAAAAAGAGCAGGTTTTTGTGGGAGTGGGCTCAGATGATGTGCTGGCAATGAGTTTCCTGACGTTTTTTAACAGTCAGAAGCCAGTTTTATTTTCAGACATCACCTATTCTTTTTATGATGTCTGGGCAGAACTTTTTCGCATTCCTTATCAGCGCCAGCCGTTGGATGAAAAATTTCAGATACGCACCGAAGATTATCTTAAGGACTGCGGCGGGATTGTAATTGCCAATCCCAATGCCCCCACAGGAATTTGGAAGGAGCTGGAAGAGTTAGAACAAATCATCGCTGGTAATCCTGAGGTTATTGTTATCATAGATGAAGCATATATTGATTTTGGCGGGAAGTCTGCATTCAGTCTGCTGCCCAAATATGACAATCTTTTGGTGGTGCAGACCTTTTCGAAGTCCAGGAGCCTTGCTGGTATGCGCATCGGTTATGCATTGGGAAATCAGAAACTGATTAAATATTTAAATGATGCCAAATATTCCTTTAATTCCTATACGATGGACACTGTTACCATTGCAATGGGCGTGAAAGCAGTGAAAGATGAGGTATATTTTCGGCAGACTTTGCAGAAAGTGATTAATACAAGAGAATGGACCCAAAAACAGTTAAAGAAGCTTGGTTTTGTTTTTAAAGATTCCCAAAGCAATTTTATTTTTGCCAGTCATCCAAACTGTGCAGCCAGAGATTTATTTGAGGCATTAAAGGCAGAGGGAATTTATGTGCGTTACTTTGCAAAACCTAGAATTGACAATTATCTGCGGATTTCCATTGGCACGGATCAGGAAATGAAGACATTAATTTCATTTCTAGAACAGTATTTAGGAGAGAATCTATGATAAAAATGATTTTGAAGGGCGTCGTGATGGGGGTAGCAAATATTATTCCTGGCGTCAGCGGCGGCACTATGGCGGTCTCTATGGGAGTCTATGATAAGATGATCCATGCGGCGACACATCTGTTTTCTGAATTTAAGAAAAGTATGAAGATTTTAATTCCGATTGTGATTGGAATGCTTTTGGGCATTGTAGTTTTGGCACGGATTATTGAGTATATGTTTGCAAAAGTGCCTTTTCAGACGAACCTGTTATTTATCGGTTTGATTATTGGGGGACTTCCGGCAATTGGTAAAAAAGTGAAAGGTAAAACGATACGCGCAGGACATATTCTGGCTTTTCTATTGTTTTTTGGTCTCGTGGCAGGACTGGCGTTGGTTGGGGAACAGGAAGGCGCGGCAGCAGATTTAAGCTTTAACCTGGTCAATATAGTAAAGCTCTTTGGAGTGGGGATTGTAGCTTCTGCCACAATGGTAATCCCTGGTGTCAGCGGCTCGATGATGCTGATGCTGATGGGTTATTATAATCCTGTGCTCAGCGAGATCAATAATTTTATTGACAATCTGATTCATTTTAATATGCCAGGCATTTTAGAAGGCTGTAAGGTACTGGTTCCGTTTGGAATTGGCGTCGTGATTGGAATTTTTGCCATCGCCAAAATCATTGAGGTGATTTTTGACAGATTTCCAGAATATGCATATTGGGCGATTATCGGCCTGATTGTGGCCTCTCCAGTGGCAATTCTTGTGATGAACAGTTTCGGCGCAATCACCATTTTCACAATTATTTCAGGTGTTGCTGCTCTTGTGGTGGGAGTTATTATTGCTCTAAATCTTGGGGAAGAATAAGAAAATCAAGGCTCTAAAAAGTATAAAATCAGGCGTTAGAGAGTTTTTTTATTGACTTTCAAAATATAAAATAATATGATTAAAATAGATACTATTCAGAGCCAAAACAGCAGATCTGCCAGCCATGCTGTCATGGAGTTCTGAATAGTTGTGAATATCGTTAAAAATCAACAAATTTTTAATTGAGTTAAGATACAGAAAGGAAGAAGAAAATGTATTCATTTGAGGAAGTGAAAATTGTAGACCCACAGGTGGCGGATGCGATCACAGCGGAGATGGAGAGACAGAACAGTCATATTGAGCTGATTGCATCTGAGAACTGGGTCAGCAAGGCTGTTATGGCAGCGATGGGAAGTCCCATGACCAATAAGTATGCAGAAGGTTATCCAGGAAAGCGTTATTATGGCGGCTGTGAATGTGTGGATGTGGTGGAGAATCTGGCCATTGAGCGTGCCAAAGAATTGTTTGGCTGCGACTATGCCAATGTACAGCCTCATTCTGGCGCCCAGGCAAATATGGCGGTTCAGTTTGCGATGTTAGAGCCAGGAGATACTGTGATGGGAATGAATCTGGACCACGGCGGACATCTGACACACGGAAGTCCAGTCAATTTCTCAGGCTCTTATTTTAAGATTGTGCCGTATGGCGTCAATGACGAAGGATTTATTGATTATGATAAGGTCAGAGAGATTGCCCTGGATTGTAAGCCAAAGATGATTATTGCAGGGGCAAGCGCCTATGCCAGAATCATTGACTTTAAGAAATTCCGTGAGATTGCAGACGAAGCAGGAGCATATCTGATGGTAGATATGGCACATATCGCTGGACTTGTGGCAGCAGGCATCCATCCTAGCCCATTCCCACATGCACATGTTGTCACCACTACCACGCACAAGACCCTGCGCGGGCCAAGAGGCGGCATGATTTTGGCAAATCAGGAAATGGCGGACAAGTTTAATTTTAACAAAGCAGTGTTCCCAGGAATACAGGGCGGTCCTCTGATGCATGTGATTGCTGCCAAGGCAGTGTGCTTCAAGGAAGCTTTGGAGGATAGCTTTAAAGAGTATCAGAATAACATTGCCAAGAATGCCCAAGCTTTGGCAAAAGGATTGACAGACCGAGGAATTAAGCTGGTGTCTGGGGGAACGGACAACCATTTAATGCTTGTAGATTTGACACCTTTTGAGCTGACCGGAAAGGCAGTAGAGAAATTATTAGATTCCGTAAATATTACCTGTAATAAGAATACAATTCCCAACGATCCAAAATCTCCATTTGTGACCAGTGGGGTTCGTCTTGGTACTCCTGCAATTACCTCCAGGGGATTTACCGAGGCAGATATGGACAAGGTGGCAGAGTGTATCGCCAAGATGATCAAAGAGGGGGAAGCGGCATCTGAGGAAGTGCGCGCCATGGTAAAGGAGCTGACAGATCAGCATCCGCTGTAAGAAGACGCGTGTTCTTGCACAAGTAAGAAAGAATAAAGAATCCTGCAAAGCAGGAGTCTCCGCCAAAATGACGCAGAGGATATAATAAGACAGAGGTTTGCTCCAGCGGATGGGGAGGAACCTCTGTCTATTTTATAGGAAATTCCTTTGGATTTCCTAGTAATATAAATAACAATTATATACAGGGCAGCCGATTTGATTTGCCCATGTGTTGTAAGGGAGGGAACGACTATGGAAGACGCTTATATTTTACAGCTTACGAATTCTAAATTTCAGGATCTGTATCTGTGCTTTTGCGGGGTATCTGAATGTGAACCATCTCACAGCTTTGGACCAGCAATCCGTCCGAATTATATTCTGCATTATATCTTGTCTGGAAAAGGAAGTTATCAAGTGGGAGACCGCAAATATATGCTGCAGCAGGGGCAGGGATTTTTGATCGAACCAGAGACTTTGATTTTTTATCAGGCAGATGAAAAGGAGCCTTGGACCTATCTGTGGGTAGGGTTTGCCGGTATGCAGGCAGAAATATTTTTAGAGGATTTAGGGCTGAATGCCAATCAACATATATTTCAAAGTAAATATGGCGAGGAATTGAGACGGATTGTCAGTGAAATGTTAAAGCATCATAGCGGTTCCCAGACGAATCAATATGATCTTCAGAGTCTATTGTATCAATTTTTTGCAGTGCTTACCAGAGAAGTACCAATGAGTGCTGTCGTGGAAGAGACTCAGGGAAGCATCTATGTGAAGAAGGCAGTCAATTTCATTCGCAACAATTATTCCCAAGGGATTGGCGTGACAGAGATTGCAAAGCATACAGGTGTCAGCCGCAGTTATCTGTACAAGGTGTTTCAGGAAAATCTTAAGGTATCGCCAAAAGAATTTTTGACACGTCTGCGAATCATGCGCGCGCGGGAGCTTTTGGAATTGACACAGCTGACAATTGAATGTGTAGCCGTCTCCTGTGGCTATCAGGACGTGTTGGTATTTTCCAAAGCATTTAAACAATTTATGGGGAAGTCGCCCAGTTTTTACCGCAAGTTGTATCGCAGAAGCCAGCGGGACAAGCTGGAGCAGCAACAGTGGGAGATGATGGAGCTTTTGGAAACATTTTGACTGTTTTTTCATACAAAACACTCTGTCAATACGTGATGAAAGTGTTTATAATAAGTCCATCAAAGAATCCAGGTATATGAACATGATTCTTAGAGAAAAATAGCGGAAACAGACAGAGGAGGAAATAGATTTGAATATTGTATATCATCAACAGTCAAAAGTATTTCATTTGTATAATCAGTCTATCAGTTATGTGATGATGGTACTGCAAAATGGTCATTTGGGCCATTTGTATTTTGGGAAAAAGATTCATGACAGAAAAGGGATGTCAGATTTATTGGAACTGGCGGCGCGCCCGATGTCCTCGTGTACCTTTATGGGAGATAAAGCATTTTCCCTGGAACATATCAAACAGGAACTGCCGGTTTTTGGGACTGGAGATTATCGCAGTCCAGCCGTAGAGATTTGCCAGGAAAATGGCAGCCGGATCTCAGATTTTCAATACCATTCCCATCATGTGGAGCCTGGGAAACCTTTATTGACAGGCCTTCCAGCAACTTATACAGAGGATGACGACGAAGCATCCACACTGGTGATTAATCTGTTGGATCCTGTCACCAAAATCAGAGCAGAGCTGTTTTACACGATTTTTTCCGAGGGTGGAATCATTGCCAGGAGTATATGCTATCATAATGAGGGGACACAGGTACAGCAGCTTGAGCGGGCGCTCAGTCTTTGTCTGGATTTGCCGGATTGTGAATATCAGTGGCTGCAGTTGTCTGGCGCCTGGTCAAGAGAGCGTCAGATCGAGATACATAAACTGGCAAGTGGGATCCAGGCGATTGGCAGTATGCGGGGAAATTCATCGCATCACCACAATCCTTTTCTGGCGCTCAAACGTCCAGAGACCACAGAATATCAGGGGGAAGCGATCGGTTTTAGTTTGATCTACAGCGGCAATTTTCTGATGCAGGCAGAGGTGGATGCGCATGATGTCACCAGAGTGCTGGCTGGAATCCATCCTGATACATTTTCCTGGAAATTAGAACCAAAGGAGTGTTTTCAGACGCCGGAAGCAGTTATGATATATACGGATCAAGGTTTAAATGGTATGAGCCAGACTTTCCACAGACTGTACCAGAAACGTCTGGCAAGAGGCTATTGGCGTGATCGGGAACGTCCGATTCTAATCAATAACTGGGAGGCGACTTATTTTGATTTTACGGAAGAAAAGCTGCTTATGATTGCAAACAAGGCAAAAGAATGCGGCGTAGAGTTGTTTGTGCTGGATGATGGCTGGTTTGGGGCGCGGAATAATGACCAGGCTGGATTGGGAGACTGGATTGCAAATCCGGCTCGTTTGCCAAATGGTATTGCTGGAATAGCACAGCGTATGGAGGAAATGGGAATTAAATTTGGATTGTGGTTTGAACCAGAGATGGTGAATGAAGATTCTGAGTTGTACCGTCAGCATTCAGAGTGGGTGATTTCTGTGCCTGGGCGTGCAAAATCACATGGCAGATATCAGTATGTACTGGATTTTTCCAACAGGGAAGTTGTGGACTGCATCTATGAAATGATGGCAAAAATTCTCGGCCAGGCCAAGGTTTCCTATGTTAAATGGGATATGAATCGCAGTATTACAGAATGTTTCAGTTCCAATCTGCCCCCAGAGCGTCAGGGAGAAGTGTATCACCGTTATATACTCGGGGTCTATAACCTGTATGAGCGTTTGACACAGCAATTTCCAGAAGTTTTATTTGAATCCTGTGCCAGCGGCGGCGGACGCTTTGACCCTGGAATGCTCTATTATGCGCCGCAGGGCTGGGCCAGTGATGACACGGATGCGGTGGAGCGCATGAAGATTCAGTATGGCACTTCCCTGTGCTATCCAATCAGCAGCATTGGTTCCCATGTATCGATGGTTCCAAATCACCAAGTATATCGTCAAACGCCCTTACACACCAGGGCAAATGTGGCATATTTCGGAACATTTGGATATGAGTTGGATTTAAATAAGCTGACAGAGGAGGAGATTGCAGAGGTTAAGACTCAGATAGCATTTATGAAGCAATACCGCAGGCTGCTGCAATTTGGCAAGTTTTATCGTCTTAAAAGTCCTTTTGCGGAAAATGAGATGGCCTGGATGGTGGTCGGTGAGGACAAACAGACGGCTATTGTGGGATGGTACCGTGTGTTGAATGTGGTGAATGGCCGATTTACCAGAGTGCGTCTGGAAGGATTGGAGCCAGAATTTTGTTATCAAATTAATGCAGACGGTTTTGGCCATTATGGGGATGAACTGATGAATCTAGGGCTTTGCACAACAGATAGTACTGCCGGAGAGGTGCAGAGAGGGCAGACGCCGTGTACAGATTTTGAGTCTCGTCTGTATGTGCTGAGTGCTGTGGAGCCAGAAGAGATATAGGTTGCAAAAGTTTCCAAAGCCCTTTATAATGTGAAATCATAAGAGAAATGAGGATTATATCTGTGACAAGAAACAAAGGAAAACGTTTGCACCAGTATCTGGGTGATTATGTGGTATTTGATCTGGAAACCACTGGTGTGCGTCCAAGTATTGATCAAATTGTGGAGATTTCTGCCATTCGGGTGCGCGGGCATCAAGTTGTGGAGGAGTATTCCACATTGGTCAATCCCAAGATGCATATTCCAGCAGCAGCCACAGCAGTAAACCGTATTACTGATCAGATGGTAAAGGATGCACCTAAGCTTGCCGAGGCTTTGAGAGGATTTTTGGAGTTTGCGGGAAATGATATTTTGGTGGGCCATAACATTCAGAGCTTTGATTTAAAGTTTGTCTATGATGGCGCCGAGCGTCTATTTGGGCAAGAAGTGGAAAATAATTATATAGATACACTTTTTATGGCAAGGCAGTGTCTGCCGCAGTTATCTCATCACAAGCTTTCAGATGTAGCGGCATATTTTCATATCAGTACGGCAGGCGCGCATCGTGCTTTAGCTGACTGTGTGATGAATCAGAAATGTTATGAGGAATTGGGAAAAATTCAGGAAAAGAAGCTACAGGCAGAGCCAGAAGTGATGTGTCCAAAATGTGGCGCTCAGATGGTAAAGCGCAGCAGCATCTACGGCCAGTTTTATGGCTGCAGTGATTTCCCTAGATGTCGGGGAATCAGAAATATCTAAGCAATCGTAAGGCCATATAGGATAAAAATGAGAGAAAGTGTGGGGAATAGATGAAGTCATTAGTAATTGCAGAAAAGCCCAGTGTGGGCAGAGATATCGCCAGGGTTCTGGGATGTAAACAGGGCGGCAATGGTTATCTGGAGGGAAAAGAGTATGTGGTGACTTGGGCGCTTGGGCATCTTGTAGAGCTTGCAGATCCGGAAAGTTATGGCAATCAGTGGAAGGAATGGAAGATGGAGACCCTTCCCATGCTTCCAGAGCGCTTGGAAATTCAAGTAATTAAGAAGACTGGACATCAGTATCAGACAGTTAAATCTCAGATGTACCGCAAAGATATCGGGCAAATTATTATTGCCACAGATGCAGGGAGGGAAGGGGAACTGGTGGCGCGGTGGATTATTCAGAAATCCGGAGTTAGAAAACCGATGAAACGGTTGTGGATTTCTTCTGTCACCGATAAGGCAATCCGTCAGGGATTTTCCAGTCTTAAAGATGCCCGCGAGTATCAGAAATTGTATGAGGCAGCGGTGGCTCGCGCAGAAGCAGATTGGCTGGTGGGATTAAATGCGACACGTGCGCTGACAGTGAAACATAATGCACAGCTCTCCTGCGGCAGAGTGCAGACGCCGACACTCGCTATTATCGCCAAACGCGAGGCACAGATCAAAGCTTTTTCCCCAAAAGTGTATTATAGTCTAAAGATGAAGGGCAAGGGCATTTACTGGAGTTGGAAATCAACACAAAACAGCAGCAGTACATTTTCCAAGCAGGAAATCCAAAAGGCGTTGGAAAAAGCGACAAACAGTACAGCAGTGGTACAGGAGGTCAGGAAAAAGCAACAGAAATCTTATGCGCCAAGGCTCTATGATCTCACCTCTTTACAGCAGGATGCCAATCGGATGTTTGGATTTTCTGCTAAGCAGACTTTGGATTATATGCAGAATTTATATGAACGTCATAAAGTTTTGACTTATCCAAGAACAGATTCCCGTTATCTGACAGCAGATATTGTGGAGACCATTCCAGAACGGTTAAGAGCCTGTCGGGGCGGGAGCTATGCGTCGATCTGCGGTAAGCTGTTGAAGACTTCCATCAAAGGAAACAAGTCGTTTGTCGATGATAAGAAGGTATCAGACCATCATGCAATTATTCCCACAGAGCAAGGAGTAAATCTAAAAGATTTGGATTATGGGGAGCGTAAGATTTACGAGCTTGTGGTTTCTAGATTCCTGGCAGTGCTGATGCCGCCGTGTGAGTATCAGCAGACGGAAGTGACAGCAGTGTGTGAGGGAGAACGGTTTACATTAAAAGGAAGAATTGTAGAGAAACCAGGCTGGCAGGAAATCAAAATTTTACAGCAAGAATCTGGTATTTTAACAGAGGATGAGGAGGAATCCGATGCAAGAGAATCTGGTTTAGAGGGTTCTGCGGCGGAGATTATGACAGGCAGTATTCCTGATTTTTCCAAGGGGGATAAAATCTTATTTTCGGATGGAAAAATTATCGAAGGAAAAACAAAACCACCATTGCCATTTACAGAGGCAACTCTTTTGGCGGCTATGGAAAACCCGGTAAAATATATGGAAAGCTCAGATCAGAAACTCAAAAAAACGCTTGGAGAGACTGGCGGTTTAGGGACAGTTGCTACCAGGGCAGATATTATAGAAAAATTATTTCACAGTTTTATGATTGAGAAACGTGATCAATATATTCATCTGACTTCCAAAGGCAGACAGGTTTTAGAGCTTGCGCCGCAAGGATTGACTTCTCCAGAGCTTACAGCAAGATGGGAACAAGAGCTTTCTGATATTGCTAAGGGGAAGACAAAAAAGAAGGACTTTGAGGCAGAAATTCGAACCTATACGGTCGATATTGTAAAGGATATTCAGGTATCTTCTAAGACATACCGTCATGACAATCTTACCAATAAGAAATGTCCGCAGTGCGGCAAGCTGATGCTTGAAGTCAACCATAAAAATGGCAGGATGCTGGTGTGCCAGGACAGAGCATGCGGTTATCGTAAAACATTATCTAAAGTTACAAATGCCCGTTGTCCGCAGTGTCATAAAAAAATGGAACTGGTGGGAGAGGGAGAACAGAGAAAATTTATCTGTGCCTGTGGTTATCGCGAGAAATTGTCTGCTTTTGAGAAGCGCAAAAAAGAGAGCGGAGGCGGGGTATCAAAAAAAGATGTTTCCCGTTATATGAATAAGATGAAACAGGAGGCAAAAGAACCAGTAAACAATGCGTTTGCAGATGCCTTGGCAAAAATAAAACTATAGTAAGATTTATATTGATTTTACAAATCGGTGTATGTTAGAATAGAGAGGAAATTTTAATTTATTTAGAGCAGTACGATAAAATGGAATAAAAGGTGCGGCAACTGCTCCATTGGAGGTAGACATGGAGAAACATATCATATTGATTGCGGATGATGTGGAAATCAACCGCAAAATGCTTAGTTTTATTTTTGAAGAGCAGTATCAAATATTGGAAGCAGCAGACGGGGTGGAGACCATAGATTTGTTGGAAGAACATCATGATACGTTATCGCTGATTTTCTTGGATCTGATGATGCCGAACAAGTCGGGTCTGGATGTCTTAGAATATATGTCTGAAAAAGGTTATATGAATTCGATTCCAGTCATTATGATTACTGGGGAAGCAACCGTAAAAAGTGAGGTAAAGGCGTATGAATATGGGGTATCTGATATAATTTATAAGCCTTTTGAACCCAAAGTGGTTATGCGCCGTGCCCAGAATATCATTGAGTTATTCCAGAACAGAATTGATATTGAAAAGAAACTGGAAAAGCGTACCAGGCAGCTTCGTGAGAGTAAGGAAAAGCTGGAGCGTAACAATGAGTTTTTGATAAATGCGCTGAGTTCTGTAGTGGAATTTCGCAGCCTGGAATCTGGTGAGCATATTCAGCGAGTAAAATATTTTACACGTATTATCTTAAAGTATGTCAAGGATGAATTTCCAGAGTATGGGCTTACTGATGAATCTTTGAAGATGATTGTCAATGCGTCAGCGCTGCATGACCTTGGAAAAATTGCAATTCCAGACAGTATTTTATTAAAACCAGGTAAACTTACGAATGAAGAATTTGAGGAAATGAAAAAGCATACAATCTATGGTTGTGAACTTTTGGAGAATTTTAAGCAGGAAGAAAATGAGTTTTATAAATACTGTTATGATATCTGCAGACATCACCATGAGCGCTATGATGGGAAGGGTTATCCAGATCGTTTACAGGGAGATGACATTCCTATTTGGGCACAGGTAGTCTCTGTTGTGGATGTTTATGATGCACTGGTCAGCAAACGCGTATACAAAGAGGCATATGCGGTGGAAGAAGCAGTAAACATGATTAAGAACAATGAATGCGGCGTATTTTCTCCCAAAATTATGGAATGTTTTGATATGGCCAAAAGCGAATTTTTCAAAGCTACAGAGACGAAATTTTCATTTGTAGATAGCAGCTTGTAAAGTAAAAACCGTTGTCATAACTATAACCAATCCCTCATACATTATAAAAAAAGCAGTGTATGAGGGATTTTCGTTGAAAGGATACATAGAGGAACGGGCAATTAATATTGCTAATTATATAATTGAGGAGAATGCCACTGTGCGCCAGACAGCTAAAAAATTTGGCATTAGCAAGAGCACGGTACATATGGTTGTAACAAAATGGAACGGTAAATATGGAGAATAAAATAGAAAGACAAGTGTATAATGATGATAAGAAGAATTTGAAAATTAGAAGTATCTTTGAGAGCGGCGAGTTCTTAAGGATGCTTTTGTTGTTATCATGTATTTGAAACGAAAGAGATCAGAAAACAAGATAAAAATCATGGATTGTGGAATAGGGTGGGATAGAGTATAATTGTGGAAAATAGGCAAGAAGGGGGTGAATATATGCCCAGAACAGTAGGGATTGGACATCAGGATTTTGAAAAACTACGGATAAAGAATAATTTCTATATAGATAAAACTAGTTTTATCAAAGAATGGTGGGAGGCGGGGGATGATGTGACCTTGATTACCCGTCCGCGAAGGTTTGGCAAGACTTTAAATTTGAGTATGTTAGAGAAGTTTTTTTCTGTAGATTTTACCGGCAAAGGAGAATTGTTTGAAGGGCTTTTCATATGGGAGGATAAAAAGTATCAGCAGATTCAGGGAACATATCCAGTAATATTTATCAGCTTTGCAGGCATGAAAGAAAACACGTTTATAGAGGCGAGGAAAAGTATATGTCGTGTCATCGAAGAGCAATATAATAAAAATGATTATCTTCTAAAAGACGATTTGCTGAACGAAAAAGAAAAACAATTTTATCAGGAAGTTTCCACCCATATGTCGGACAGTACAGCGGGAGCAGCTTTAAGGTCTCTTTCTGGTTATCTCAGCAGGTATTATGAAAAAAAAGTGATTATACTGTTGGATGAGTACGATACGCCAATGCAGGAGGCATATGTAAATGGGTATTGGCAGGAACTGGTTGGTTTTATCAGAAGCCTGTTTCATTCCACATTCAAGGATAACCCATATCTAGAACGGGCTATTATGACCGGAATAACAAGAATAAGCAAGGAATCTATATTTTCAGATTTGAATAATTTGGAGGTTGTCACCACAACATCTGATAAATATTCAGATATATTTGGGTTTACAGAAGCAGAAGTATTTGCTTCACTGGAGGAATTTGGACTGTTAAATAAGGCGCAGGAAGTAAAGCTGTGGTATGATGGTTTTACATTCGGCAGTCAGACAGATATCTATAATCCGTGGTCCATCATAAATTACTTGAACAAGAAAAGGGCAGGATTGTATTGGGCCAACACCAGCTCAAACCGTCTGGTTGGAAAACTTCTCAGGGAAGGAAACAGAGAGATCAAGCAAGCCTTTGAAAGACTTTTGGCGGGAGAGCATCTCATAACGCCGATTGAGGAACAGATGGTATATGACCAGTTAGATACCAATGAATGGGCAATTTGGAGCCTATTACTGGCTAGTGGGTATTTAAAAGTGGTCAGTTATGAGAAATATGAGGAAATCGAGGATGATTTTCGGGAAGTAAATTATGAGCTGGATCTGACCAACCATGAAGTAAGACGGATGTTTGGAAGGATGATCAAAGGATGGTTTGCAGAGAATCGGGCAGATTATAATGATTTTATCAAGGCGCTGCTGATAAATGACGTAAAGGCAATGAATATCTATATGAACCGCGTAAGTATGGAAATGTTTAGCTATTTTGATACAGGAAAAAAAGCCTCCCAAACTGAACCAGAACGTTTTTATCATGGCTTTGTGCTGGGGCTGATGGTGGAATTGGCAGACCGTTATGTGATAACATCAAACCGAGAGAGCGGATTTGGAAGATATGATGTGATGTTGGAGCCTCGGAATAAGGCAGAAGACGCCATAATAGTGGAATTTAAGGTACAAGATCAGGAAGAGGAAAAAGAGCTTTGTGATACGGTGAAGGCAGCCTTGGAACAGATCAGCCAAAGAGAATATGAGGTGTATCTAACTGCAAAAGGGATTTCCAGTGACAGAATACGAAAGTATGGTTTTGCTTTTTGCGGGAAAAAAGTATTGATTGGGAGTTAGAAAAATAAACATTGGACAATCAGGACTATTTTTTGTTTTGCAGTCATATGTTAGAGAAGCATGATAATGAAAGCAAACAGAATGGGGAGGTGGTTCTGATTTCTAAGAAACAGAAATTGAATATTCGTTTCCACAATCCAAACACGCCCAAAGATACGGCTGATTACATATTGAAGATTTTTATGAAAACAAACCAAAAAAAAATTGATCAGATTTTGCAAAAGGAGGCTTTGAAATGCGCAAATATGGATGGATAATCATATGAATATAGCCGCTTATTGCCGTGTGTCTACCGATAAATCTGATCAATTAAACAGTCTGGAGGCGCAAAAAAAGTTTTTTACAGAGTATACGCAGACAAATGGACATCATTTGGTAAAGCTCTACGCAGATGAAGGGATTTCGGGAACTAAAATTAAGAATCGCAAAGAATTTCTAAGATTGATGGATGACGCAAAACATGGTTTGTTTGATATGGTAGTGGTAAAGGATATTTCCCGTTTTGCCCGAAATACGGTCGATCTTTTACAGAGCATCCGCACCTTGAAAGCCTTGGGAATTGAGACAACTTTTTTGACAGCCAATATGACAGTCCTGGGTCAATCTGAATTTGTACTGACAATATTTGGGGCTTTGGCTCAGGAAGAAAGCGCCAATACTTCCAAGCGAGTAAAGTTTGGAAAAAAGTTAAATGCAGAAAAAGGGCGGGTTCCCAATTTTGTCTATGGCTATGACAAGACGATTGGTGAGTATTTTGATATGCAGATTAATCCAGAGGAAGCAAAGGTCGTCCATCAGATTTATGATTTATATACCAAAGAGGGCTATGGAGCAGCGAAGATTGCCAATATGCTCAATGAAAGGGGAATAAAAACCAAGCGAAGCTGTAAGTTCAGCCAGAATGCAGTTCGCCGCATTCTCACCAACAAACTATATATTGGAAAAATTATCAATGGCAAGCAAGAAGTTAGCGATTTTTTGACAGGGGTAAGAGAAGAAAAAAAGGAAGATGAGTGGATGGTCATAGACCGCCCAGATTTACGAATTATTGAACCAGAGCAGTTTGATAAGGCGCAGCAAGTTTTAAAAAATCGTCATGGAGCTTTTCATATCAAGAGTGAACGCCAGAGCAATAAATATCTTTTTAGCACACTGATTAAATGTAAAGAGTGTGGATGGTCTTTTCGAAGGAGTGTCCGTACTTATAAAAATACATATGTCCGTTGGGTTTGTTCGGGACACAATGGAAGAGGAGCAGACAGTTGTCCCAATACGGTGACGTTGGAGGAAGCGGAATTAGTACAAGCCCTGGAAGAATATTTTTCCAAAATGATTAAAAACAGAAAAAAGATCATAGATTATGTCATTCAGGAATTTTCCAAAGTGTATCAGGCAAAAGATCAAAATATAAATTACCATAGAGAATTGATGGGAAAACTGGAAAAGCTTAAAAAGACTCGTCAAAAATATATGGACATGTATACAGATGATTTGATTAGCCGCCAGGAATTGAATCAAAAAATGAGCGATCTGAAATCACAATTAGAAACTTTGGAGAATGAGTTAAAGTTGGTGGAATACAATTTAAACAAAGGAGATCAGTTAAAGGATATTCTGAGTAGCACATTTAAAAGTATTGAGGATATCACTGCTGTCCGTGATATGAGTAATGAACAGCTTAAGCAGATTATCCAGAAAATAGAAGTAGATCATGAGGGGAATGTGGATATTTATCTGCGTCTTTTTGGGGAGTTAGGTTTTGAAAATGCAATTTCAATTAACAATAATGATACAAAATAACAAGGAAGCGTTTTTTATTTCTTTGTATTAGGAAATCGGGGCTGCCGCATTAAGAAAATATCATATAAGATATAGAAAGTTCTGATTGCAGAAGATACTATATCTGTTATGTGTTGTTCTTAATACGGCAGCCCCAAAAACAATGATCAGCCAGTCCTTTTAATAAAGTTCAAATTTTTGTACCATTTTATTTAATATTTCCGCCTGGGAAGCCAATTCTTCTGAAGTTGCAAAGGTTTCCTGAGAAGCAGCAGAGTTATCTTGTATTCTGTGGGCGATCTCTTCAATTCCTGCATGGAGCTGCTTCATGTTTTCTGCCTGGATAGAAGCATTTTCGGCTGTTACCTGAATTTTTTCATTTACTTGGTCTACGGCATTTACAGATTCTTTCAGGGAGTCCATAGCACCAACAGCAATGGTATTTCCATTGTTGATTTCTTTGAGTGAGATCTCGATTAGTTCTCTTGTGGTGCTTGCCGCTTTGGAACTTTCTAATGCCAGTTTTCCGATTTCATCAGCCACAACTGCAAAGCCTTTTCCTGCTTCACCAGCACGGGCAGCTTCTATGGAGGCATTTAATGACAGCAGATTCGTCTGTGAGGCAATATCTTCGATGGTTTGGATGATTCCAACCACCTGCTGAGAGGTCTGTTGGATTTCATTCATGGCATTCATCATCAATTGCATTTTCTCCTGATTTTGTTCAATCATTGCGGTGGCCTGTGCAGTTGCTGCGGCAGAAACTTCTGCCTCTCTGCGGCTGTCTTCTACTTGTTCGGCAACTGTATTTGTGGTTGCTGTCAACTCTTCAATAGACGCGGCTTGTTGTTCTGCACTTTCTGCCAGAACCTGGGAAGCGGTGGCAAGCTCAGTAGCTCCAACAGAGACATGTTCAGAGCTTGCATGGATTCCAACCATAACTTGATTCATAGAATCAGAGATATTGAGCAAGGCAATTTTTATCTTCTGAAATTCACCAGCATAGTCATGTTTGAGATCAATACTTAGTTTTCCGTCGGCAATTTGTGCCAGTACTTCTGCTGTTTCATCAATGTAAATAATATATTGTTTTAGACGATCAACCGTTTTTTGAATGGAATCCCCTAATTCTCCAATCTCATTTTCACTAGTTATCTGTAAATTTACATCCAGGTTTCCAGCAGCAAGTTGTTGCGCAGTATGATTTAACTCCAAGATAGGTTTTGTCAGATTTGCAGCGCTCTTCTTGATGCTGATGGCTATCAGTGTAATACCAATCGCAAAGATAATGATCAATGCAACCACCATCGCAATTAGAATAGAATAATATTCTGACATAGGCAGGCTGCTGAGTACAATATATCCAGTATCTCCAGCATATTGTAATGAGCCATATTTTGTAATGCCATCTGTTCTATATTTTAAAAATTTATTAGTTTTGGATGTAACAGCGTCTCTGACATTTTGGGATATGTCCACATCGTTAATATTCTTTTCAATCATATCATTATCAGGGTGATAAAGGAAGGTGCCATTTTCCGATAACAACAAGATGTAGCCCTTACGACCAATCTTGTATTCACTCATGAGCTGCGTCATGTGATCTAGTGAGATATCCATACCCACTGCTCCAAGAACGGCTCCAGTCGCGTCATCATAAACCGGAGATGCAGCGCTTAAGATCATCTTTCCTGTGGAAGAATCAACATATGGTTCTGTAAGAATAGTTTCTTTGTTCTCAATACAGTGATACCATCCACGTCCGGTGATATCCCAACCTTCTTCACTTGTAAAACCATCAGACTGCGTGAGGACACTTGCATCTAAATCTGAGATCCATACGGCCATGACATTTTCAGTATCCGTATTTGAGATATTGATGAGATTCTCCATAACAGTATCCATTTTTTTTGTTTGCCGGATATCGTCTCCTGCTTTGGTGTTCATCATGACAGATTTGATTTCTGGATTGGCAGCCAATTGTTCCACACTTTTTGTATATTGTTCCAAAAATCCTGTCAGTTGATTTGCGGCTGCATTGGATTCTTGAATTAGTTCTGTTTCTTTTGAGGTAATGCTCAGCCATCCTACCATGTAGATTGAGACAATGGCGATTATCAAAAGTACAAGAACAACACTGCCGCCAATTCGCTGCAGAATTTCATCGGCGATTCTTTTTTTGGAATTAAATTTTTTCTTTTGTTTTTTCATAGTAACCTCCCTGGTATCTTTATCCCTTCTTTTTCATTATATCGTTATTTTTACGTCAATACAATAAAAATTTAGATTTTTTTTGTACATATTTACCATTAAAAAGGATTATTGTGTAATCTCAAAGTGTGGATTCCAGAGAGAGAAAACGTATCTATTTGTTACAACAGTACATAAAGATGTAACAGAACGTCTCGTCCAGATTAATCCAGCGCTTGCATCTCAGGCACGTAAAGTGTTAGATGTAAATAAATCAGAGCGGCATATTCGCGGTGGGCTGGCAACTAGAGAAAAATATCTTCACCAAAAAGGGGCTGTCTGAAAAGCAGCCCTTGGTCAAGTGTTTTATATTAAAATACATCAATAAAAATGATTAAATTATCACTATACAATCAGACTGATATGTGCTAAGATAAGACACGTGAAAGCGAGGAAAAGGAGTAGTAGCTGCGGCGGAGCTTACAGAGAGCCATCGGTGCTGGGAGATGGCAGTGACAATTCAGTGAACTGGCCTTGGAGCTTCCGGCTGAAATAGGACAGGAAAATTATAATAATGATTATGTTGGAATGCGTACATTGGAGTTCTGTCAATCAAGAGAGTAAGCCAGGACGGGTTCTCCCGTTATAGAGATAAACATAAAGTACTGAATGATGGAAAGTATCAGTATGGAGTGTGGATGAGAGCATGGAAACATGAAGTAGAGTGGTACCGCGCAGGATTAAGATATCTTTCGTCTCTATTATCGTTGATAGTAGATTCGGAGGATTTTTTCTATTATTTAGAAAAATTTTTCTGATAAGGAAGAGCATATGCGCATCTTTGTTTTTATAGGATTAAATTTTTAAGAATATGTAACTATTCAGAACCCTCTGGAAATAGCGATTTAGAACGTTCAAATTTATTTGAAAAGGGATGAATTGCTATTTCCAGGGAGGTGATCATCTCCTCAGCCACATACAGAAGCCTCGTTAAAGGCGAATGACAGCTTTGATGGCATGTCTGTGGCTTGGGGTTCTGAATAGTTATAAGAATATAATATACATTTGTACAAAATGGAGGAATTAACAATGAAAAATTATGAGAAGTATGTGAGACAATATTTTATGCCCCCGGAAGTGACTTATGACTGGGTAAAAAAAGAATATATTACAGAGCCGCCGATTTGGTGCAGCGTTGATCTGCGGGATGGAAATCAGGCTTTGGTGGAACCGATGAGCTTAGAGGAGAAATTAGAGTTTTTCCAGCTTTTGGTGGATGTGGGATTTAAGGAAATAGAAGTGGGATTTCCTGCAGCCTCTGATACAGAATATAATTTTATGCGAGCTTTGATTGAGCGGGATATGATTCCACAGGATGTCACTGTCCAAGTATTGACGCAGGCAAGAGAACATATTATCCGCAAGACATTTGAGGCTGTAAAGGGTGCGCCTCATGCGGTCGTACATCTGTATAATTCCACCTCTTTGGCACAGAGAGAACAAGTATTTAAAAAGAGCAAAGAGGAGATAAAACAGATCGCTGTGGATGGCGCTAAGCTGTTAAAAGAGCTTGCAGATCAGACAGAGGGAAACTTTACATTTGAATACAGTCCAGAGAGTTTTTCAGGAACTGAGATAGATTATGCGTTAGATGTATGCAATGCGGTACTTGATATCTGGCAGCCGACACCAGAGAAAAAGGCGATTGTCAATCTTCCGACTACGGTGGAAAATGCCATGCCTCATATTTTTGCCGGGCAGGTAGAATATATGAGCAAACATATGCATTACAGGGAAAATGTGGTGCTTTCACTTCATCCGCATAATGACCGCGGCGTGGGAATCTGTGACGCAGAATTTGGAATACTTGCCGGGGCAGACCGGATTGAAGGGACATTGTTTGGCAATGGCGAGCGAACCGGAAATGTGGACATTGTCACGTTGGCCATGAATATGTTTTCTCATGGTGTTGATCCGAAATTGGATTTTAGTGATATGTCTCGAATTGCAGAAACTTATGAGCGCTGTACTAGGATGCAGGTATCACCCAGACAGCCTTATGCCGGAGAACTTGTCTTTACTGCGTTTTCAGGTTCTCATCAGGATGCGATTGCCAAGGGAATGGCCTGCAGAGAAGAACATATGCAGGAACCCTGGACAGTGCCATATCTGCCAATTGATCCCAAGGATGTGGGACGTACGTATGACTCGGATGTGATTCGTATTAACAGCCAGTCTGGCAAAGGCGGAGTAGCCTATATTTTGAAACAGAATTATGGAGTCACTATCCCTGAAAAAATGCGCGAGGAAGTGGGCTATACGGTAAAAGGAATCTCAGATCGCCGTCATATGGAACTGTCCCCGCAGTTAGTTTATCAAATTTTTGAGGAGCATTATGTAAATAATATGCCCTATTTTCAGATTCCAGAATGTCATTTTAAACAAAAGGGAGGAATGGTGGCAGAGGCTGCGATTTCACATGGCGGGCAGGTTCGTGTGGTGACTGGGAATGGAAATGGCCGTCTGGATGCTGTGAGCAATGCCTTAAAGCAATATTTTAATGTCAGCTATGAGTTGTCTGTCTATGAGGAACATTCACTTTCCAGAGGTTCTTCCGCGAAAGCGGTCTCCTATGTGGGAATTTCCTGTAATGGGATTCCGTATTGGGGTGTGGGAATTGATGAGGATATTATTTCTTCATCCATAGACGCGCTCTGTGTGGCAGTCAATAAATTGGAGCAGATTCGCAAGAATGAACAATGTCGGGATGAACGGCTCAATGAGATTATGAATTATATTCATGAAAATTATCTCACAGTGACAATGGATGATTTGACAGAAAAACTGCATTTATCAAAGCCTTACCTCTCTAAGTATATTAAGGAGAAATCTGGTAAGACGTTTGGTGAGATTGTCAAAAATGTGCGTATGGGAAAGGCCAAGACCCTTCTTAAAAATACTAGTATGACAGTAGAAAATATTGCTGACAGTGTGGGCTATCAGAATGTAGAACATTTTAACCGTATGTTTAAAAAGAAATATGACATGACTCCGATACAGTTTCGCAACAGCAATCTCAAAAAGATTTGATACGGAATGATGGGTAAATTTGATTTGGCCCAGGTTAGTTGTGCTTAGGCTGTTACGATATTAGTCTGGTGGTTAAATATCAACGTTTTTACTTGCGAGAGTAATATAGGATAAGTATGATAATAGCAGAAACTGTATAAAAATAAGAGAGAATACGCTTTTTATTCTTATAGGTATTCTCTTTTATTTTTTGTAACTATTCAAAAACCTTCTAAATAGCGAGTCAGAACGTTCAAATTTATTTGAAAAGGGATGAATTGCTATTTCCAGGGAGGTGATCATTCCCTCAGCCACAGACAGAAACCTCGTGAGAGGCGAATGACAGCTTTGCTGGCATGTTTGTGGCTTGGGGTTCTGAATAGTTACATTTTTGTTAAAAATAAATCAGAAGGAGTGGATTAGATTCTCAAAGAAACGTATAAATCTATGAAAAAATTGCCTGAAAATAACATAATTTGAGCGAAATCGTCAATTTTTATAGCGTTTTAGAAAACAAATTTTTGAGGATGCTTGTTATAATATGGATAGTCAGGGAGATATGGATAAAACACATCTTACAGAATAGGAAAAGATTATGGAGAAAGAAAGCATAGAATTCCGATATTATGAGATACCTTCTGATATGCCGCTGATTGCCCTGCTGGGGGAAGAGTGGATTCGGATGTATGGAGAGGATGCTATGCATTTCCATAACTGCTTGGAAATTGGCTATTGTTATTATGGACAGGGAAATATGTATTTTGGAAAGAGGGAAGAACCTTATGGTCCAGGATGCATTACTATAGTCCCTAAAAATTTTCCACATCACACCCGACAGACAGATGAGCCGCCAAACCGCTGGGAATATATGTTTGTTGATTTGGAACGTTTTTTAAACTATGCATTTCCAGATAAGGTCAAATATGCAAATCTGCTGGAAGAGAGATTGAACAGCAAAATGTTTCTTATTTCGGGGAAAAGGAGCCAGAGCTGGAGACGTTGATAAAGCTTCTTTTGGATGAGATGAGACAAAAACAAAAGCTTTATAAGCCATGTGTAAAGGCGCTGCTGCAGGCTTTTCTGCTGCAGGTTGCCAGATATGAGGGCAACAATGGGCAGAATCAGGAGATGGATTCAGAAATTGCCGATTATGGAGTGGTTTTAAAGGTATTGAGTTATATCGAGAATCATTATATGGAGAATTTCACCATGAAAGAGCTGGCGGAAATGTTTCATATGAGTACGGCAAATTTTCGCAGAAAATTCCATGACTGTATGCATGCTGCACCGATCGAATATCTCACTTTGGTGAGAATTGAGAAAGCCTGTGAATTGCTGGAGACAACCGAAGAGCGGGTGGAGGAAATTGCCTTTAAAGTGGGATATCATGCATCAGCGACATTTATCCGTAATTTCAAAAAACTGACAGGGTATTCGCCATTGCAGTGGCGGAAAATGGTAAAGCAGAGGGAAGATAATCTGCTGCAATATAATATCTCCATTTTAAGAGGATGGTAAAAAGCAAGGAGGAAAAATTATGAAGAAGCATTGGTTGAAACGCATGGCGGCTTTGGCTATGAGCTTTCTTATGGCAGCAACGATGATACCAGAAGCTGTCTTTGCAGAGAATGCAGGCAGTGTACAGCCATCATCTGTCCACGTCTATGAAAGTACGCCTGGTGATGTGGCATCAGATAAGTATACTTTGCAGGCAGACGGAACGAATGTCCCAGTAGTTAAGTATTCCGCAAATGGCAGCCATGTGGATATCGCAAGATTTGCTTCTGACAGCAGGACACCAGAAATGCAGGTGACTGTGAAGGAGGATATCAATTCTGTTACAGTATATCCACAGAGATATTATCCCCAGAAAGCTCTTAGGGTCAGTGAGGATAAGCATACCTTGACTTTTTCTATGGCCGAAGAACTGCCTTATGCCATTGTCATGATTAACGGCGGTCCAGAAGACCAGAAAGGAAAGCCTTATCTTGCGCTGGTCAATGATCCCTTAGAGACAGGTGTTCCAGATAAATCAGCTTCCAATGTGCTGAATTTTCAGGAGTTTTCAAAAGAATATTTGCAGGAGCATCCAAATGATACGGAAATTGGAAAGAAAGTGGTGGAAGCCGGCACAACCAGCGGCGGGCAGGCTTATGAGGAGGGAGTTACAGTTGCCAGTGATGCAGAGCAGGTGCGTTTCCCCAATAAGCGTGCACTGGAAGCAGATGATCTGAGCGCGGCGCTGCAGGCGGCTTTGGATGAGATTTATAAGGAAGGCTCAGTTTACGATACCCTCTATTTTCCAGCAGGTACTTATAAATATTCTGGTTTAGAAATCAGGAATCGCAAGGGCAAGGCAGTGAACATCTATCTGGAGGAAGGGGCGTTATTAAAAAACCGTATTCAGGAATGTATGCAGGCTATGGAGGCGGCAATCGGAATCTGGGATTCTGAGAACATTACGATTTCCGGCCGCGGAATCTTTGATGGAAACGGTGTGGCAAATTATAAGAAAGACCGTCATGATGCCAAGGATAGCTGCCACCAGGGGGGCGTAATGATTGTACGGTCCAGCAATATTATTTTCCAGGATACTTTGCTCATGTGAGATAAAGAAGTAAAAGAAGTGTAAAAAATTTTGCCGTTCCCTGTCCGGCTGACTGCCGGACGGGTCGGGCTTTAGTCGGGCAATTCTACCTTGCCGACAAAAGAGTAATAGATTTCGATTTCCTGTCTGCGGAGCTTCCCCCGGCGTTTCCCGTCAAGGGCTTCCGATTCGTGGATTACGATTTTCTCCACAAACTCCCGTAACAGGGTAGGGGTGAGTTCCTCAAAGCTGGTGTACTTGCGTACCACTTTCATAAACTTTTCAGCGTTTGCCGTGGCTTCCAGCGTCTTAGAAAGCTCGCTCTGCAAGGCGGCGGCTTTCTCTTTCAGTTCCTTTTGCTCGGCTTCATAGTCTGCCGAAAGCTCCGTGAAACGCTCGTCCGATATGCGCCCGGTCACGCTGTCCTCATACAGCCGCTTGAAGATAGCGGAGAGTTCCGCAATCCGCTTTTCTGCCGCTTCCAGTTCTTTCTTCCTTGCGGCGTTCCGGCGTTTGCTCCCGTCCTCGGTCTGCTCGGTCAACAGCTTCATAAACCGGGCTTCGTGCTTTGCGGCGTAGCTGGTGACTTTCCGTAGGTTCTCGGTCACTCCCTCGGTCAACAGGTCGGTGCGGATAAAGTGCGCCGTACAGTCACGGGTGCGCTTCTTGTAGCTGCCGCATATGTAGCAGTCCTGCCGCCGCTTGTCCGTCTGATACCTCTGCTGGTACATGACGCTGCCGCAATCCGCACAAAACAGTATGCCGGAGAACAAGCCCACTTCATCATAGCGGTTCGGGCGTTTGCGCTGCTTGCGTAGCTCCTGCACACGTTCCCATGTGTCACGGTCTATGATTGGTTCGTGGTGGTTCTCAAATACCGCCTGTTTCTCCACGGGATTTTCTACACTGTGCTTTACCTTGTAGGACACTTTCTCGGTCTTGAAGTTCACAAGGCAGCCCGTGTACTCCCGGTTTTCAAGGATATGCGCCACGGTGTTAGTCGCCCACTTGCACTCATAGCCGGGGTGGTAGCGGCGTGTGCTTCCCGTCCGGCGGTATTCCAGCGTTCCCGGCGTGGGTGTCTGCTGCTCCGTGAGCATACGGGCTATCTTGGTCGGTCCGTTCCCGGCAAGGCAAAGGCTGTATATCTGCTTCACCACGGGGGCGGCTTCCCCGTCAATGATGAAATTTTCGTCCTCGTCCATGAGGTAGCCGTACACGGGCTTGCTTGTGACAGGCTTCCCACTCATGCCTTTTGAGCGTTTTACCGCCCGGATTTTCTTGCTCGTATCCCTCACCAGCCATTCGTTAAAAATGTTACGCAAGGGGGCAAAATCGTTGTCGCCCTGTGCGCTGTCAACGCCGTCATTGATGGCAATGAAACGGACGTTTTTCTGTGGGAAAATCATTTCTGTGTACATTCCCACTTGTAAGTAGTTTCGCCCTAACCGTGACATATCCTTGACTATGACTGTACCAACAAGCCCCGCTTCAATGTCGGCAAGCATGGACTGGAAGCCGGGTCTTTGAAAATTCGCCCCGGAATAACCGTCGTCCGTGTACCATTTCAGATTTGAAAAGCCGTTCTGTTTGGCGTAGTTTTCAAGGATTCGCTTCTGGTTGCTTATGGAATTGGATTCCCCGGAAAGCTCGTCCTCATGGGATAATCTCGGATAAAGGGCGGTGATAAGTGTTGTGGTGGTCTGTCTTGACATAGATTCCTCCGTTTCCGACAGCCAGCCCACTATTCCGTAGGTCTATTATACCATAGGGCGGGGCTGGCTGTACAGTCCTTTTTGCTACTTTATGGGATATAACGTCGAATGTTTTTAATCAAGGAATGTCACTTTATATGGCGTGGGCGGCTCTTTCCCCGGCTGCGCTTTCGGCTTCCAGCACTTTCATCATCTTGTCGGCTGCGGTGGCGGTGGTGTCCTGTTTGAAGTAGCCGGAAACCACAAGGACGGTGTTCCCCCGGCGTACCTCGGTCACGCAATCCGGGCGGCGGGCGGTAGTGGCGGTGCTTCTGTTGGGGGTGTCGGTCATAGGCTCTCCTTTCTGTTCAGCAGCATTTTAAGCTGTTCCATTTTCTCCCTTGCTTTGGCTTTTCTGAAATTCTCCCCGGTAATGCAGACAGGGGAACACATTTCAATAAGGCGGTCATAAATCCGGGCGTGGGGCGTGTCCTCCGGGTTCTGCAATTCTTCCAGCGTCAAATTTGTGGTGACTATCAGCGGCTTTCTGCTGCGGTATCGGCTGTCAATCACGTTGTAAACCTGTTCAAGCCCGTATTCCGTGCCACGCTCCATGCCGAAATCGTCAAGGATAAGCAGAGGGAAGCTGCAAAGGCGGGCTATGTATTCATTCCTGTCCTTGTAGCTGGCGGCAAGGTCATTGAGTATCAAAGCAAAGTTTGTCATACTCACGGAAACCTCTTTCTCCATGAGGGCGTTGGCGATACACCCGGCAAAATAGCTCTTGCCTGTGCCGACTTCTCCCCACAAAATCATTCCGTGGTTTCCGTCCTTTATCTGCTCCCATTGTTCCACATAGGCACGGGCTTTCGCCATTTGGGGACATTTCCCGTTGTCGTTCCCGAAAGTCCATTCCCTCATAGCCGGGTCTGTGAAGCCGATTCTTTTCAGCCGTTCCACTTCCTCCCGGTGCTTATGTTCCCGGTCTGCGGTTTCCAGCATTTCCCGGCGTTTCCGCTGGCAGTCACATTCTTTGGGGTGGCGGTCACGCCCGAAAAGCGTCTTTCCCTCTGCAAAATAGGCTTCTTTGGGCTGGCGGCAGCTCCCGCAATATAAAAGCCCGTCCTCCCCGGTATAGTCCTCCGGCTCTGCTTCCTGTGCCGTGGCAAGCCGGAAAACAGCGTTATCATAATCACTCATAAAATCATTCCTCCTTGTTCATGGTCTTTTACGCCCTGTTTACGGGGCGTTGTATCTATGCTGTTAAAGGCTCTCGCCCTCTTTGTAGGTATAGTCGGGGATTCCCTTTTTCGGCTTCTCTTTTTTCTCCCGGTTTAACCAGCGGCGCAATGCGGCGGCATGGCACACATAATCATTCCCGCTGGCGGCTATGTACTCGCTCATTTCCTCAATGAACCGTTCCAGCCTGTCCGGGTATTCCTCTTTCAGCTCCGAATACTCGGATTCGGAGAGGAAAATATTTTTATATCTGCCAAAGGGTGCGGGCGGCTCCCCACTCGCTCCTTTTAGTTGGTTCTCTTTTAGTTGGTTTATAGTAAGTTGGTTAGGGGTCGGTTTTCCGTCCAACGCAAAGGTCGGTTTTCCGTCCTTATGAGGGTCGCTTTTCCGGCTATCAGAGGGTCGGTTTTCCGGCTGTATGGCGGTCATATGGTCGGAAAACTGTACCACTGGCACTTGCGGTATTTTCACATAAAGGCGGTTCGGTGCGGAGAAGCCCCGGCGTTCCCTCACCAGAAGCCCGGCAGCGTCCAGCTCGTTCAGTGCGGATTTTATGGCGGTTCTGCCTTTATCCAGCGTTTCCGCTATCTCCGAAACAGGATAGACAATATACGTCCTGCCCTCGCTGTCCTGCCAGCCGTTCTTCTGTGAGAGGGTGGTACGGTCTAACAGCAGCGCATAGAGCAGCCTTGCGGTATATGACAAGTCCATTTTCAGCAGAAAACAGGGATAAGGGAAAAACTGCGGCATTGCGGTGTCGGCTGTGATGTAATCGGTTATGGTTCTCACCTCCTGTCTGTGGCTTCTGTTACGCAATTAAAGCGGCTTTTCCGGGGGTAAAGGATAAATGTATCGGCTACCCTTTGAGGGCGGTCGAAAAAGCCTTGATTTACGGGCTTCTTTCATAGCCTAAATGCGTAGAAAGGTGGTATCTTTTCCGCTGACGCTCGGCTTCTTTCCGGCGGCGCACTCTTGCGGCGCAATCCGGGCAGTATTTCCCCCGGTTGGATTTGGGGAGAAAATACCCGCCGCACTCGGTACAGCGTTTCCTGTCTGCCCGGTGCAAAAGGGCGGCTTCCAGTTTCCCGTCCAGCGGCAGCACGGCGGCAATGAACCAGCGGCACATAAGGGAATAGCTGATACTCTGTACACATACGCAAGGCTCGCCGTTATCCAGCAGGATACAGTTGCCGTTATCGTAGTTGCAGCACTCATGCACAAGCCGGCACGCCGCCCGGTACTGGCGGTAGTCCATTCTTGGTATCTTTGCGCCCATGCCCTCAACGCTCCCTTTCCGGCTTCCTGTCCGGGTACAGCTTCCCGGCGGCTACGGCGGCATGGCTCTTTATCTTGATTTCGCCCCGCCCCTCGCTGGCTCTTGCGTTCCTGTAGCCCTCATCAGAGAGAAAATAGCGGTGACGTTCCCCCGGAAATCCCACGGGGCTGTCGCTGGTCTTTACGTCAAGGACTATCATGTGGCGGGTTTCGGGGAGAAAACGCTCCATGCCCGTCAAGTCGTGTCCTTGCATGACTGGCTGCTGTGCCTTTGCTTCAGCAAGCCGCCGCCGGATAGAGTTCTCATGCCCCGCAAGGAAACGGGCTTTGTTGTCGGCGATAAACTGGCTGCATTCCGGCTCCGGTATCTTTTGCAGCTTCTCTATGGAGTTCTCCATGATTACCCTTGTCAATAGGTCTTTTATCACGGGTACGGTTTCTTTCATGCCGCCTATGGTTTCCGCTTTGGTGGGTGCGGCGTACTGGTAAATCATTTCAAGCTCGCTGTTCGTAAATCTCATGGCATTACCTCCTGTGGCTGTTTTGTTATCGTTCCTGTTCGTGTTTTTTCTGCTGGCTCGGTGCGCCCCTCAAAATCTGCCCGATATTGCCCTTGACGGTCTGCAATTCCCGGACGTTCTCTTTCTTCTCCCGGTACTCGTTGTAAAGGGCGTTTTTCTCCTTGGTAAGCTGCTCAATCTCGGTCTGTAATGCTTTGGACGCTGGCAGCTTGGAGATTCCCTGTGCCTTGAAATACCGGGCGGCAGATTCGGAAATGATAAACTCGCTTTCATGCTGCTCCCGGTAGGCTCTCCGGGCTTTCTCCGTTTTCTGCGCCCGCAATCCGTCACGGGCTGGCTTGGTCTTGATGTACGCTAATAGCTGTTTCTGCAAGTCTTTTTTCTCCCGTAAAGTGCTTTCCACGGCTTTCAGTTTCCCGGTGGTTTCATGCAAGCCCACACTGGCGGCGGCAAGGGCGGCTTCCAGTTCCTCCGGGGAAGAAAAGCCGGATTCCTCGTAAATGCTCATGGTCGCTGCCATTTGTTTTAGGTTATGGACAGCCGCCCAGCGGTCATATCCTATGCCCTTGCCCTCGGCTCGCTTGGCTTCCCGGTCTACCATGCGCTGTACGCTGTCCTGTTTCGGTGCGTTTATAGCGGCTTTGTTGCGTTGTAGACGGTCTTTTATGCTGTGGGGGTATTCCTGTTTGGGTAGGGGCTTTTCGGCGGTTCTTGCAGCGTTCTGTGCGTTTTGGGAGAGTGTTTCCAGTACGGCGGCACGGTCAAAATCATCACCTAATTTCCGGGCGGTGATTGGCTTCGTCCTGTCCGGCGTGAGATAACTCAATCTCCCCCGGCTCTCCTTGACGGTCACGCCCTGTTGTAACAGCTTCCCGGAAAAGTCCTCAAAGGAAACGGCAGAGGACAGGGCGGTGCGGATCGTGCGCCGTAGCTTCTCCTTGTCGGTTTCAAATTTCGTAAGTTTGGGCGGCTCACCTGCGGTGGCAAGGGAAGCGTTCTCTTTATCCAGTGCGGCTTGTCCTTTCCGTTTCGCCCAATACTCACGCTCGGTAACTCGGTTCTTGCTCCCGTTCAGCAAGTCAATCTGATAGAGGTTTTCCCGGTGGCACATCTCCATGACTTCCGCTTTGAAATACTCCATAGCTGCGTCCGTACAGCGGTGCTTACAGCCCTCCCTTGTGTCGGCTGGTCTTTCCATGTAGGGAAGTAGCGGCACTTCCGCAATCCGCAAAGAATTGATTACGATATGCACATGAATGTTGCCGCTGTGGTTATGTCCGTCCGGGTGGGTGCATACAAGGGCTTGGTGTCCGGGGAAATGCGTCTTGCAAAATTCCTCGCCCAACTCCTGCGCCCGGTCTACGGTCAAGCCGTTGTCGGCAGCGTCACGGGGGTCAAAGCTGATAATATAGTGATGGCTCTTTACGTCCTCCCGTTTCTGGTTCTTGCCGTATTTGAGATTGGAGCGCATACACGCTATGGCGAAATCCTCGCCGCCGCAATTCAGAGAGGAAATGCGGTAATCGTCACGGGAGATAAGCCGCCCGTTTTCATCCAGTGTGGGCTTCATGGTAAACTCGTCATGCTCAAAGGTTAGGTACTGTTCAGCCGCCCCATAGTCGGCATTTTTAGAGCTGATATGTTTGAACGTTGCCAACGGCTTCACCTACTTTCTGCAAGACTTCAAACTTTAAAGCGGCAAGCTCGGCTATGGCGGCTCGTACCTCTTGGGAGAGGGCGTTATAGGGTGCGCCGTACTCGTTCAGACAGCGGGCAATCTGATTCAGATTCCCGCCGATTTTCCCGTACTCGGCTGTGAGCTTTCCAACGGCAGAAAGTAATTCATCATTGACCGGGGAAACGGTAATGACCGGGCGTATTCGTGACTTGGTAAGGGCTTGCCGGATAAACTCGGCTTGGCTCATTTTGCAGAGGGAAACACGCTCGGAAAACTCGGCGTATTCTTCCTCGGTCAAGCGTGTCTTGATTACCCGGTGGCGGTGGGGCGTGTTGTATCTTTTCATGGCTGTGAACCTCCTTTCGTGGGTGGATTTTTTCAAGCGGCGCAAGCCGCAAAAAGGCGGGCTTGGGGTGGCAACCCCAACAAGATTCCCGCAGGACAAATTGAGCCGATAGGCGAAATTTGGTACTGTGGTAGAATCTTGCTCTAAAAAAGTGACGCTTCCGGCTGCGTCTATTCATACTACAAATCCGGCGGGGTGTTCTGGCTTCTCCGGCTCCCGCTAACAAAGCGATTGAAGCGGCGGTTTCTGCCCGCTTTCTACTAACAAGACACCGCAAAAGGGCTTTTCTACCCGCTATTTCCCTCGACGGAGAAAAATATTTTTTTGCCAACTCTGCGGGCGGCATTTTGTGAAATATCTCCGTTCATTACCTTCAACACTGGACAAGGCAAAAATGACGGAGATTTTAAGAATTTTTATCTGATTTCCCCTTTTCGCCAGATAATACAGAGATTTTTTCAAAACGCCGAATAGAGCAGCATATTTTTCTGGTTTGCTTTGCATAAGTAATGCAGAAAAGGCGATTCCGGCAACCGCAAGGCGCAAAAAAGCAGGAAACCTTGTCACTGATTTCCTGCTCGGTGTGCCGCTGCATGGCGGCGGTTATTCAGTTGTTGGTATCGACTACACTTCAAAGCGAAACTTGAATAACGCTTTCAGAAGTGTTTCAATGATGTATTCCTCTATGTCCTCGTCTGCCTGTCCGTCCACAAGAGCAGCATACCGTATGCGGCGGCTGTAATACTGCAAGACTGTGTTGACCGCTTCCGGTTCGCCGCTGGTAGCCTGTACGATTGTGTCATAAGGGAGAAGCCTGTTATTCCTCATGCGCCAGTTCCTCCATTTCCTCGTAAAGCTGCCGTATGGCTTTGCGGATATGGTAGCCCGCTGCGCTGCGGCTGCGTCCGTACCGCCTGCCGATTTCACGCTGTGGGATATGCTTGAAAAAGGACAGGTAAAGCATTTCCCGCTCCTGCGCTGGCAGGCGGGAGAGAGCTTCCACAAGCAAGCCATTATTAAACAGGACAGTATCGCCACATAGAATAAGCGTATACTGCTCGTCCGGCTCCGGTACTATGAAATATTCATCTTCTGTGCCTAAAGGGTAGTGCTTTTCTTCTGTGAGGTAATCAAGGGATATTTCTCTTTTGTTCTTCCTGCTCCGTGTCCTTAACGCTGTATACATGGCATTGCGGATAACGACTTTACAAAAGGCATGGAACGTGTACTCAATGCGTTCTTGATATTCTTCTGTACAGGTCATGGAAATTCCCCCTTTCCTCCATAAAGGGTAGTGGCTGGTTGATAGTTGCCTTTTATGATGTAAGGGGCGGCAGCACTCATAGCCCGTTTATCTTGACCGTTGACTGGCTCGACTGGGTTTGCTAATTATCGGTCAATTACATAGATAAGTGCAACAGTCTGTAGACTTTTGAATTGAATGCAGCATTAGGGACTTTTTCAAAAAAATAAAACTCTACATATCTCCACTTATCTGGATTATAAATAATTACTTTACCTGTGCAGTCATCAAAATCCAAAGAAAACTTTAATGCTTTCATATGTTGTGTTACTGGAATTGCACTTTCAATTTCTAAGACATACTTTGATTTTGAAAAGTTATCTTTTAATTCATCTGTTGATACAATACCAATATTTATTTGCTGCCAGCCAAATGAGTTTAAGATGTTATTATAAAATCCGCCAAAGATAAACTTATTCATTCCTTGGTTTCTTTTCCATAAATATAGCGGCGCATATTCATTCTTTTTGTTTCCAAATGTTCCCTTTTCAGAAATAAGATAGGCTTTGAAAAGCAGGTCTTGAAACCCGTCTGTTTTATTTCCATTGTCTTGAACTCGTTTTTGGATAATTCTCATATCATAATCATCTGGTAAAGAAATTTTATACTGCATGGCTATCATTTATAAGTCCTCCTTTATAATCCGCTATAACTTATTTTTTCACGATTTATTATACATTTCCTTAGTCGTGGTGTATAATAGTTGCTAATGATGTTGGCTATCACTTTAAATGATGGGGTATTATTTATGGAGAGTTTAGAACTTAAAATTTTTAGGGAAGTCGCAAAAGCTGGTTCTATTTCAAAAGCAGCTGAAAATATGAATTATGTTCAATCGAATATTACAGCTCATATTAAGAAATTAGAGAAAGAGTTAAATAGCATTTTATTTGTGCGTCACAATAAAGGTATAACTTTAACCAGTGAGGGCGAAAAATTATTATTTTATGCAAATTCTATACTTGATTTAATTGATGAGGCAACATACGAATTTCAGCAAGAAAAATCTGACCTGCATATCGGAGCCACACAAACTTTAGCTGCTTACAGACTCCCTTATTGGTTGTCACTTTATAAAAAACAGTTTCCTGATGTTGCTGTATCTGTAATTACGGATAATCAAGATAAGCTTATAGAACTATTGTGTTGTCAAACGCTTGACTGCGCCTTTGTGGAGAAAAAGTACATATCAAAACAATTACACTCACTTTTTTCATTTAACGAAGAACTGTGTATCATAGCACCTCCTCAAAGTGACGAACAACGATTAAAAACATTGCCAATTATTACCAATAAAATTCGTACTTGCCCTTACCGAAGCATTTTACTAGAATGGGTTGCTTCTCAAAACCCGTCTACACCTCAAATTATCGAATTTGATACTGTTGATGCGATAATTCGTTCTGTTTCACTTGGTATGGGGATTTCACTACTCCCATACTCAACTATTGAGGATAAAGAAGATATATTCATTTTGAAAACACCAAATATTAAAAGCATAAATATAAACTTGGTTGTGTTTGGTAATCAACAAAGTAAAAATACTTATGATTTTCTAAAAGTAATTAAAAATACTATTGTTTCGGAATAGTGGGTGACTATCTAAAATATTATGTTACTTTACCGCACATGAGCATTATGTGCGGGATGCCAAGCAGTGGAACTGGGAATCTCATGGCAGTAAGCATTGTACATTGAATAATATTAAAGGGCTAACCCCTTATCCTCAGCCGTGGGTGGATGGGCTTGATATGGCAAGTGCACAGGATCTTGATATCAATGGAGCATTTACCTTGGGAAATGACGACTGTTTTGCCTCCGGCCATTACAATCCAAGCGATGGATTTAAAAATACAGTGCCAGGCTTTGATGAATATAATGCGGATTTTGCCCAGTGGGACACGGAAGATAGCTTTAATGTCTCGGTAAAAAATACATTGGGATGGAGCTGCGCCGGCGGAAATGGAATCCGTATGGGACATAATTGTTATGGGCATCAGATGAAAAATTATTCGTTTGACAATGTAAATTCTGTCAATTTCCAGGGCGGCGGACGTGGAATTACTGTCCAGAATAATACAGGAGAATATCCCAGATATGAAAGTATCATTATTAAGAACAGCTCTTTTGACACAACCAGGGTTGGGGCCAATGCAGAAATTTTTGGAAAAGATGGGCAGGAAATTCAGGAAGTAGTGTTGGAGAACTGCTATTTTAACGGAGCTTCTGGCGCAGAAAGCAAAAAATTTGATTTCCAGAACATTGAAAATCTTACGGTTAAGGATTTGTGGGTCAATGGTGAGAAAGTTTCTTATAGCAGTGACTTGAATTTAATGACCAGAAATATTTCACAATTTACTTTTAAAAACGGTGATGCCTCTGTGGAAGAAAATCATCTTCCGGTGATTACATTTCCAGGCAGTGCGATTGCCGCCTATGCAGAAAATCCATTGGTGTTCTGTGTGAAAGCGGAGGATGCGGACGAGGGAGATATGCTTGAATTTGCGGCAGACTTAGGGGAACTATCAGGCAAGGCCAGCTTTGACGCGGCAGCAGGCAGATTTCGCTGGACGCCCTCACAGGAGGATATTGGCAAGTCCTATGATGTGAAATTTACTGTTACAGATCATACAGGCAAGCCAGTAGAAGCAGTTGTAAAGCTGACCGTTAGCTCTGCTGGTAACAGTATGTAAAGCTATACCGTGTCAGAGGATGCACATATCCAGTCCTGGAAGACAGAAAAAGAACTGAATTTTGGAGGAACTCTCTACCTGACAGCCATGAATACCAAAAAAGGGGAGATGGGAGAGAATGGAAGTACCAGTACATCAGATACCACAGATGGGAAAATAATTTTTCTGAAATTTGATTTATCACAGATGAAGGAGCAGAAAGATGCCTTTGACAAGGCGCAATTATGTCTTACATATGTTACCTTGCGTAAGGATACGGATAAGAACAAGGATGACAATTTGAAAGTGGCAGTGCTGGAAGACGTTTCCTGGACAGAGGGAAATGGAGACAGCAAAGGGAACAGCGATGGTGGAATTACTTGGAATACAAAGCCATCCTTTACGGTGGACGCCTCAACTGTGAAGACGTCAGAATCTTATAATCTTGGGGCAGCTTTTCAGGATAAGCCCGGCAGTGGTTATGCTGTAAACGGTGCCCGCGTCAAGGTAGATATTACAGATATTGTGAAAGAAGCGTTAGATGCCAACAAAGAGAGTTTAAGCCTTGTGGTAAATGAAGCCAATGGTTATGAGCATTATTTTGTCAGTAAGGAAGGAGCAGGAGAATCTGGATATACTTCTGCTGCTCCAGATATGGCACCCTCTATTCAGTTGAATATTCCAACAGCCATTGATTTGGAAGGGCCAAGTGAAATGACTTTGACAGAGGGTTATGCAGCAGCAGAAACCCAGAGTTTTGCTTTAAAGGGAGGAAGCGGGCCATATCATGTAACCCTTTCTGGAAATACTGGGGATGGTAAGATTACTTGGGATGCGGACACCAATCAGATTAAGATTGCAGAGGGTCTGACAAAAGGAGTATATGAGGTGACAGTTACTTCCGTGTCTTCCCAGGATGCATCCGTTGAGAAGTCTGTAACATTTACCCTGACCGTGGAAGAAATGCCAGTGCCTACTGTGACAAGCGTATCTGTCAATCCTGCACAAGTAAGTGTAGAACAAGGAAAAGAACAAAGTTTTACAGCAGAGGTGACAGGGGAAAATAATCCTTCCACAGAAGTGATATGGAGTGTCAGTGGAGGAGTGAGCAGCGCCACAGTTATTACAACAGAAGGAAAGCTGACAGTAGGTAGTGATGAGACAGCAAAAATGCTGACTGTGACTGCTGTTTCCAAGGCAGACCAGGAGAAATCAGGTACAGCAATTGTGACAGTACTTGAAAAGACGGTTGAACCAATAAAACCTATAAAATATATTGTGTCACTGGACGCCAATGGAGGAGAAGTTAATCCGCAAACACTGGAAGTGGAAAAAGGAGAAAAGATTGGAACTTTGCCAACGCCGACCAAGACAGACTGCACTTTCGAGGGCTGGTATACAGCCAAAGAAAACGGAGAGGCAGTGACGGAGGAAACGATTGTCAATGAGAATATGACTATTTATGCCCATTGGAAAACGAATCAGCAGACACAAGATCCAAAGCCGCCAACAGAGCAGCAGGTTACAGAACTGAGTAAAAAAGTTGCAGCAGCGGAGGAACTGCTTGAGAAGTTGAGCGATGAAGAGAAAGAAAAACTTCAGCCAGTGATCAATGAAGTCAAGGAACTGCTTAAGAAAGAAAATGTAACTGCAAAAGAGATAGAGGCAGCGTTAGAAAAGTTGTCAGCGGCAGTTAAGGCAGCAGAGAACACGATCGATTCAAATGATGAGAAGCCTAGGTTAAATGAGGTTTTTAATGGCAGTAATGGATTGAAATACAAAATTACAGCTTATAAAGGAACTGTTAAGAATATAGCAGTGATTGGAGCAGCAAAACAGTTTACTACCTTGACAGTGCCTGCAACCGTAAAATATAAAGGCCAAAGTTTTAAAGTGACAGCTATCGGGGGTTATACATTTTAGTGTTATTAGGTTCGTGAAAGCCTTTGTTTACCGGGCTTTCGGGGTTTTACGGTGTCAGGATTTTTGTGGTTTGACACATGATTGACACCGTTTTTATTCCTTTATGTAATATCAGAAATCCGCCGCTAAAGCATTTATCCGGGCAAGTTCTTTTTCAATTCTGGAAGAATCGGCGATATGGTTATACACCTGCATTGTGATGTTAATGTTTGCGTGCCCCATCAGGTATTGCAGTACCTTTATATCCATTCCGTTCTCCGCCATCCGGGTACAGAACGTGTGCCTCATTGTGTGGGCTGAAATGTCCGGGAATGTTTCTTCCTGCCCCTGTGCGTTTACCGCCTTTATGATATTGGACAGGATTTTGTTGACGGAGCACATTAAAAGCGGTCTGCCGTTCCTTGTGATGAAAACGAATCCCTGCAATCCCTCAACTTCAAATTTGTTTCTGTCCTTCCCCAGCAGGGAGTTAAGTTCTTTCTGCTGTGCAAAGGCGTTATATACGCCGTCAGACATTGGGATTGTGCGTATGCCGGATTTTGTCTTGGGGGTGCTTGCATGGAGTTTCAAGCCATCCCCATAGTCTTTGTAGACCAGCGTCCGGCGGATATGGATTTCTTTCTTTTCCATGTCTACGTCGTCCCATGTAAGCCCTACCAGTTCGCCACACCTTGCGCCAGTGCCGAGCATTACCGTAAGCATAGGGCAGTAGGCGTTGTATGTGGTGTCAGATTTTACAAACTCCATGAGCCGTTTCTGCTGTGCAAGCGTCAGGGCTTTCTTTTCCTCTGGTTCGCGCCCATAATTGCCCCATACGGATTTTACCGGGTTACGGCGTATGATGTCGTCGTCAACAGCCATTTCAAGAACCGGGTGAAGGAGGTTGTGTACGCGCTTGATACTGCTTTTTGCAAGCCCCTTCTGTGATAAGCCGGAATAGAGTTTTTTAATGTCGGACGGGAGAACCTGCACGACCTTATACCGCCCTATGGAATCCTCCACGTTGTTCTTCCATGTGGAGCGGTAGTTTACCTTTGTGGAATCGGATATTTCCTTGATTTCAAGGTAATGCCGGAATAAGTCATTAACCGTCAGGCTTTTCACGTTTCCGCCAGTCCTGATATTGTCTTCCACGTCAGACAGGACGGATTTTTCCTTTTCCCGGAGTTCCGGCAAGTCCCTTGCGTAGACGGTTTTCCTCTGCCCGGTTTTCTTATCGGTGTAGCGGTACATATAGCGACCGTCTTTCCGTTCTGTTTCCCCATTCCTCAATACCCTGTTTTTGCTGTCTTTCCTGTTTGCCATAAAATACCATCCTTTCTTAATTCCCCGGTCTTTTATGGCATGGCTTTTGTATATGCCAATTATACCACAGAGCCGGGGGAATGTAAATTAATTTGACACAAAAAATGGTGTCAGGATTGGTGTCAGATTGGTGTCAGCTTTGGTGTCAGCACTAATGTCAGGATTGAAATGTTATTTCAAACCTTACTGGTTTCTGCTATGCCATAATATATGTGCCTGTATTCCTTGATTTTCCAAACAGTGTCAGTATGTGCGTTTTGTGCAGTCTGGGGTACACAGGTCTTGCAGGCTGGAAACCACTGTTTTCCGGGCTTTTGTGGCTGTTTTTTGTTTTGTTCATTTTCCGGGGTAATACTATACCCGGAAAGCGCATGGCGGTGTTCCCCTCCATCCCCATCCGCTCCGCTGGCAGGAACGCATTCCGGCGCGGTGCGCCTTCATGCGCCCCTGCCAGTTCCGCGCCTGTGGACGGAGGGCGCACGGCGTAATACATCCCCCCAGACGTTGGCAGATAAAGTCTGTTGAATGGTGTCGAAAAAATAAATTGACAAACCATTCACTAAGTCTTATAATTTTAGGCATAGAAGTAGGCACAGAAAAATGCCGGGCGCATATGATAAAGAATATAAGTAAGTACCCGACATGGCACAGATGAAAAAGGATGGAGGGATTTATGTGAAAACGAAAATGAAAGGGATTGCCAAGAGGATTGCAGTGACAGCCATTGCGGTTGCAGTCGTGTTCGGGGGCATCCAGACAGCCAGCGTCACCGCAGAGGCGAAAGGGACAGCGTTCATCAACAAGAAAACCAGCAAGGTAACGCCGACTGTTAAGTCCGCTAAGTGGTCTAAGGGTAAGGTAAACGTAACAGTCAGCGTTCCTGCTAACAAAGTTAAAAAGCTGGGTAAGGTAAAGAAGGTTAGCGTAGCTTATGGCTCTACAAAGAATAGCAAGAAGTTCGAGGCTTTAAAGGCTAAGGCTAAAGTTACCAAGAAAGGCAAAAACCAGTACACCTTTACAATCAATAGCAAGAAACTTAAAGGTTACAAAAACGCTTACTTGACAGTTCGGTTCGACGGCAAGAGCAACTGGTCTAAGCTGGTAGCTGTTAAGGGTAAGGCTGGACAGACATATACAATCTACTATCTGCAATGCTCCTGTGGTAAAACCTGGAGTGGCACTAATGGTTTTGAGGAGCTTAAGGAGTTATGTCGCTCTCATACTGAGGAAACGGGTAAAAAATGGTTAGAGGAAAATGGCATAGGGGGTAAACCAAATGAGTCCCTTTCATTAGAGGACTTAGATAATTCCCTTAATAGTTATCCTTGTGGGTCTTATAAAACTTGGTCTGTAACAGGCACTTCTAATTAATGGAATATCAGCTAATTAATAACCCACTCTTTACTTTAGGGTATGCAGGACTGTCCCGGTTTATGCATACCCTGTTCTATTTTTTTACAAGCTGTCGTGGCATTATCTTATGCAGGCATGGAAAGTAGGAGGGTATTTTTTGCATAACAGCCATAAAAGCCTACATAAGCAGACAGCTTTTTTTTCGTTATAGAAACAATAAACGGAAAAGATTTATTATAACCAAGGGATATTCCAATAAAGTGCATTTGGAACATCCCTTTTCCCATGATTGGGGCATTTCTGCCGGGAATCCGCCCTGTAAACCCCCACTTGCTCTGCAAGTGCCATCCGGTAAAGGGGTTGACAGGCTCATTGGCTTTCCAGTGTCTGGCTGGGCTGGAAAAACAGATTGCCGGATAATGGCTGGTGTGCTATAATCTTCCATAGGAGCAAACGCGTTACAAGGTGGTGAGCCTCCCAAACTTCACGGAAGATGGGAGGTGATGTTTATGAGTACATACGAAGTTTTAAGCCTGTTGTTTTTTGGCGGTTCGTTTCTCATTACATTGCTTGCCTATTTGGATAATAGGAACAACAAGCGAAAATAAATAAGCCTACCTTGTACTTGGTCGGTCACAGGTAGGCTTACAGTCTATAGCGGAGGCTAACCACGCTTGTGGGCGGTTGCTCCTTTTCTATAATATAACATTTCTGCATCTGAAAATCAACTGTATTTTTGGGAATCCGGCGAAATTATTCTTATTAAATTTCTGATACATATACCATAAACAGACACCATTTTTGACACCGTTTTTCTGTGATTTTACGGTTTTTGGTGGGGCAGGATAAAAAGAAGAAACGCCGGAAATGCCCATAAACAGGCACTTACAGCGTTCTATATAGATTGGTAAAAGCCATGCCATAGAAAGCATTGGAAGTGAAGCGTTCAGCGGCTGTAAGAAACTTGCAAAAATTAAGTTCAGCGGTACGGCAATCAAGAGTATTGGGAAATATGCGTTTAAAAACATTAAGAAAAACGCAGTATTTACCGTTAAGAAATCCAAGAAAGCTTTTTACAAGAAACTTTTGCAGAAAGCAAAGACAAAGAATTTTAAAATGAAATAATCCATAGGCCAGGGGCAGTGCAAATTTTTTACACGCTCCTGGTGTTATGTCATTGGGCATTTTGTAATTTTTTGTGAAAAGTGTTATACTGGAATAAATAATATTACCTTGACAAATATTCATAATGTGTAATGTTTTTTTAGGTTCAGGGAGGATTTGGCACATTCAGTGATTATTTATGGGAATTTACAAAAGGTAAAATGATTCTTTATATGGGCCATTAGTGGGATGATCAATGATCATATGGAAAATTGTTTTAGGTATCATGAGATGATGGAAGGCAAGCAGATCATTCGAAAATTGAGGGATTGTCTTGAGAAAATTGTGGAATAATAAATTAAAAAGATTTAAAAAGTACAGAACAAATGTTCAATTTTGTCTGTACTTTTTTTGTATATAGTGATATACTATGATTTCAGAGAAATGATTGCCATATCTGCTGTGCGTCAATTGTACAAGTATGTAGCAAATTTGACAGATGAAGAATTAGAATCATAGTATGATGAAACATATCAAATGTTGTTGCTGTCAATATTAGAGTTAGATAATATAGAACGAAGCAAGAAAGTAAAAGAGTTAAAAAGAATGATTGAGAAATAGAGAAAGATTAAGAATTTGTATTATCCAATCAATTCATAAAGGAGGAAGCTTTATGGATCATTTTGAATTAGTATCGCAATACGCTCCCACAGGCGATCAGCCGCAGGCAATTGAAGAATTAGTAAAAGGCTTTCAGGAGGGCAACCAGTTCCAGACCCTTCTCGGCGTCACCGGTTCCGGTAAGACCTTTACAATGGCAAATATCATTCAGGCATTGAATAAGCCCACTTTAATTATAGCGCACAATAAGACATTGGCAGCCCAATTATATGGAGAATTTAAAGAATTTTTTCCCCATAACGCAGTGGAGTATTTTGTCTCCTACTACGACTATTACCAGCCGGAAGCCTATGTTCCCTCCACAGACACCTATATTGCCAAAGATTCCTCTATCAATGATGAGATTGACAAGCTGCGCTTATCGGCCACAGCAGCGTTGGTGGAGCGAAAAGATGTGATTATTATTTCCAGTGTATCTTGTATCTATGGCTTGGGTAGTCCGGTGGACTATAAGAACATGATGTTGTCTTTGCGGCCTGGAATGGAAAAAGACCGTGATGAGGTGATACGAAAGCTGATTGATATTCAGTATACCAGAAATGATATGGATTTTCAGAGGGGAACTTTTCGAGTGCGAGGGGATGTAGTGGAGATTTTTCCGGCAAATTTTGGCGAGACAGCTATTCGAGTGGAATTTTTTGGAGATGAAGTTGACAGAATTACAGAGATTGATGTCTTAACAGGGGAGATTAAGAGCCAGTTGGAGCATATGGCAGTATTTCCTGCCTCCCATTATGTGGTGGCGCCGGAGAAAATCCATCAGGCAGCCGTGGAAATTGAAAAAGAAATGGAAGAATGTGTCACATATTTTAAGGGAGAGGACAAGCTCTTAGAAGCGCAGCGGATTGCTGAGCGCACGAATTTTGATATTGAGATGCTCAAAGAGACAGGATTTTGCAGCGGCATTGAGAATTATTCCCGTTATCTGTCAGGGTTAGAACCAGGTGAGCCGCCAAATACGCTGATGGATTATTTTCCAGAGGAATTTTTAATTATTGTGGATGAGTCCCATATTACTATTCCCCAAGTGCGGGGAATGTACGCCGGAGATCAGTCGCGCAAAAGTACGCTGGTGGATTATGGATTCCGCCTGCCCTCTGCCAAAGATAACCGTCCCTTAAATTTTGAGGAATTTGAGAGTAAAATAGATCAGATGTTATTTGTATCGGCTACTCCGAATGTCTATGAGAAGGAGCATGAGCTGCTTCGTGCGGAACAGATCATCCGGCCTACTGGGTTATTGGATCCAGAAGTGGATGTTCGTCCTGTGGAGGGACAGATTGATGATTTGATCGGAGAAGTAAATAAGGAGATTGCTGGTAAACATAAAGTATTGATCACTACACTTACAAAAAAAATGGCAGAGGATTTGACAGATTATATGCGGGAAGTGGGGATTCGGGTCAAATATCTTCATTCAGACATTGATACTTTGGAGCGTGCTGAGATTATCCGTGATCTGCGGCTGGATGTGTTTGATGTATTGGTGGGCATTAATCTATTGCGGGAAGGGTTGGATATCCCTGAAATCACCTTAGTGGCCATCCTTGACGCAGATAAAGAAGGATTTTTACGTTCTGAGACTTCTCTGATTCAGACGATTGGACGAGCAGCCCGCAATTCCGAGGGGCATGTGATTATGTATGCGGATGTGATTACAGATTCCATGCGGGTGGCGATTGAGGAGACCAATCGCAGAAGGAGAAAACAGGAAGCTTATAACAAAGAACATGGGATTACGCCTACCACGATTCAGAAATCTGTCCGAGAATTGATTGCTATTTCCAAGAAGGTGGCCAAAGAAGAGTACCAATTCCAGAAAGATCCAGAATCTATGAGTAAAAAGGAACTGGAAAAATTAGTCGGTGATATTCAGAAGAAAATGCAGGCGGCGGCAGCAGAACTGAATTTTGAGGCAGCGGCAGAACTGCGCGATAAGATGATTGAATTAAAGAAAAATCTGCGGGATATGTAGTAAGATGATTTTAAGATAAAGGAGCTTACAGATGGCAAAATCAGAAAAACAATACATTAAGATCAGAGGCGCTAATGAACATAACTTGAAAAATTTGGATGTAAATATTCCTAGAAATGAATTTATTGTTTTGACAGGTTTGAGTGGTTCAGGAAAATCTTCTCTGGCATTTGACACAATTTATGCGGAGGGGCAGCGCAGGTATATGGAGTCTCTATCCTCTTATGCAAGACAATTTTTGGGACAGATGGAGAAGCCTGATGTAGAGCGGATAGAGGGACTTTCCCCAGCTATTTCCATAGATCAGAAGTCCACAAATCGCAATCCCAGATCTACCGTGGGGACAGTGACAGAAATATATGATTATTTCCGGCTGCTGTATGCAAGGATTGGGATTCCTCACTGTCCAGTCTGTGGGAAAGAAATCATGAAGCAGTCGGTAGATCAGATGGTAGATCAGATTATGTCTTTGTCTGAGGGTACAAAGATTCAATTGCTGGCGCCAGTCGTGCGGGGGCGCAAGGGGACGCATCAGAAATTATTTGCACAGGCCAAGCGCAGCGGTTATGTTCGAGTACAGGTGGATGGAAATATTTATGATTTGTCTGAGGAAATTCCTTTGGATAAAAATATTAAACACAACATTGAAGTTGTGGTAGACCGCCTGGTGGTAAAGCCAGGGATTGAGAAACGTCTCACAGATTCTGTGGAAAATGTTCTGGAATTGGCGGAAGGACTGATGACAGTGGACGTGATTGGCGGGGAGCCAATTAATTTTTCCCAAAGTTTTTCTTGTCCAGATTGTGGGGTCAGTGTGGATGAAATTGAACCGCGGAGCTTTTCTTTTAACAATCCATTTGGCGCTTGCCCAGACTGTTTTGGACTTGGCTATAAGATGGAGTTTGATGTGGATCTGATGATTCCAGATAAATCATTAAGTATTGCACAGGGAGCAATTCAAGTGATGGGCTGGCAGTCGAGTACAGACAAAGGAAGTTTTACCAATGCCATTCTTACCGCTTTGGCAGAGAAATATGGGTTTGACTTAGATACACCTTATGAGGAACTTCCCAAAAAGATTCAAAATGTATTGATCAATGGCACGAATGGAAAAGAGTTGAAAGTACATTATAAGGGACAGCGCGGGGAGGGTGTCTATGATGTGGCTTTTGAGGGATTGATACGCAATGTGCAGAGGCGTTATCGTGAGACGGGTTCTGATACCATGAAGCAGGAATACGAGCAGTTTATGCGGGTGACGCCATGCAAGACCTGTGGCGGACAGCGGTTGAAACGGGAAGCGTTGGCAGTGACGGTCTCCCAAAAAAATATTTATGAAGTCACATCCATGTCCATTCGGAATTTGCAGTTATTTTTACAGGAGATGGAATTGACCAGTCAACAGCAGTTAATTGGGGCTCAAGTACTGAAAGAGATTCGGGCGAGAGTGGGATTTTTGGTTGATGTGGGACTGGATTATCTGACACTTTCCAGAGGAACAGGAACCTTGTCTGGCGGAGAGGCGCAGCGGATCCGTCTGGCCACTCAGATTGGTTCTGGCTTGGTAGGGGTGGCATATATTCTGGATGAGCCAAGTATTGGGCTTCATCAGCGGGATAATGATAAACTTTTGAATACGCTGCGAAATTTGAAAGATTTGGGAAATACTTTGATTGTGGTGGAGCATGACGAGGATACGATGTTTGCAGCAGATCATATCGTGGATATTGGGCCGGGAGCCGGAGAACACGGCGGGAGGCTTGTAGCACAGGGGACGGCACAGGAAATCATGCAGAGTTCAGAATCCATTACGGGAGCATATCTGAGTGGAAAGATAAAAATTCCTGTGCCAGAAACCAGGAGGAAACCCACAGGGTTTCTGAAGATTAAGGGAGCAAAAGAAAATAATTTACAAAATATCAATGTAAATATACCATTGGGTGTGATGACCTGTATCACAGGAGTTTCTGGTTCTGGTAAATCGTCATTGACCAATGAGATTTTGTACAAACGCCTGGCGCGCGATCTAAATCGTGCCAGAGTGATTCCAGGAAAACACAGAACAATAGAAGGGATTGAGCAGTTGGATAAGGTGATTGATATTGATCAGTCGCCGATCGGCAGAACGCCTCGTTCCAATCCAGCCACATATACAGGTGTATTTGATCAGATTCGAGATTTGTTTGCGGCAACCCCAGACGCCAAGGCCAAAGGTTATGCCAAGGGAAGATTTAGTTTTAATGTCAAAGGCGGCCGTTGTGAAGCCTGTTCTGGTGACGGAATCCTTAAAATTGAGATGCATTTTCTGCCAGATGTCTATGTACCCTGTGAGGTTTGCGGCGGCAAGCGCTACAACAGGGAGACGTTGGAAGTAAAATATAAAGGAAAGAGTATCTATGATGTGTTGGATATGACCGTGGAGGAGGCCTTGACATTCTTTGAAAATGTGCCTTCTATTCACAGGAAGATTCAGACTTTGTATGATGTGGGTCTTTCTTATCTGAAGCTGGGCCAGCCTTCCACCACACTTTCCGGCGGGGAAGCCCAACGAATTAAACTGGCTACAGAATTAAGCCGCCGCAGTACGGGGAAGACTATTTATATCCTTGACGAACCCACAACAGGACTGCATTTCGCAGATGTGCATAAATTGACTGAGATTTTACAGAGATTGGCGGAAGGCGGCAATACCGTGGTGGTGATTGAGCATAATCTGGATGTGATAAAGACGGCGGATTATATTATTGATATGGGGCCGGAAGGAGGAGACGGCGGCGGAACTGTGATTGCTAAGGGCACACCAGAGGAGGTTGCCAAAGTGGAAGGTTCCTATACAGGAAAATATATCAAGAAATATCTTGAAAAATAAGAACAAGTGTAAAGATATGGGATTTGTCTAGGAAAATAGACAGATTCCATATTTTTATATCATAAAATGCCGTCATTTAGGGATTACAGGAGTATGCATAGCTATTTAATCTTTGAAAAAGTTCTTAGGACATATACAAAAAGGAGCCGCGCATATCAGTTTTATGCGGCGGCTCCATAGTATTCGGGGAGTACCTCCTGGATTCCGAAGAACCCAGGAAGCATGAGTTATGAAAAATTATATTAGCTTGTCAGCTAGTACAGGTACTAGTATAACCAAAGATTGTGACCGATATGTGAAAAAATAGAAAAGAATTTCCAAAAAGTATAAAAAAAATATAAACTTTCATGTAAAGGATAGTTTGATGGATAGATGACAATGGAAAGATATTGTATAATGGTTTTGTTTACAGTAGAATGAGGCTGTTAGACCAGATAAACAAAGTCCCCATATCATACAGATAAATTTTCATTAACAATTTAAGTGTTACAATGAGTTTTGTGAAAATATGATTTTGGAAAAGGAGTATTATGGATAAGAAGACAGTGGATAAAATGTTGGAAAGTGCAGACAGAAAAGATCTCATTGAGATTATATCAAAAATTTCAAAGGGAAATTATAAGGCAGAAGAAGTGATTATTGACTGGTGTAAAAGAAACAATAAGAAATATCAGAAAAAGGCGATAGAGATTGAGTTAGACAAGTTTTGGAAACGGGCTGGCACGATCATCAGTGAATTTAATCAGTATGGCGGAGGTCCTGATTCAGAAGATGAGCAGGCCTGCGATAATCTGTGGAAAATGGAGAAAATTGTTACAACATATGACATATCCTGGGAACAGCGGCGGGAGATTCTGGATGGAATGTTAGAAGAATTAAATATTGGGAACAGCGGATTTGATGATATCTTAATAGAGGTGTCAGAAGCATTTTGTCAAAATGAGGAAGAGACAAGATATTTGGCTGATGTATTAACAAAGGGGAACAGCAGCTATTACAAAAATTATGCTGCCAGGCTCTATCAAAGTATTGGAGATGAAGATCAGTTTTTAGAGACAAAGCTCAATAATCTGCAATATGCTTCAGACTATCTGGAGGTTGCCAGATTTATTTCAGCAAGCGGTTAGCAGAGAAATATCCAAATGAAATATTGACGATTTATTGGCGGGATGTTGACAATCTTCTCTGTACATCAAATAATAAGAATTATGAGATGGCGGTAGATTTTTTAAAGAAAATAAAAGCTCTTATGAAGAAGAATAAAAGACAGGCTGAATGGGAAGAAAGGTTTTGTGAATTAAAAGAAAGGCATAAACGCAAAAGAAACTTTATAGTACTGGTGGGCAGACTTTAAAGATAGAAATAAGTTTCCTGCAAAAAATCTTATCAAATTATAAAAAAAATATAAATTTTTATAAGGAGTTCTTTGGAAAAGGTTAATAATAGGGTTTTTTTTACATATTTGAAAAAAACACTTTGAAAATTCTCTATGATTGTATATAATGTAGATGTATATGGAAAAATAGAGTTATTATGTTTAACGATGTTTAGATAGAGAAACGAAAGGGGACAAATGTGATGTCTACAGATATTGGAATTGATTTAGGTACAGCAAGTATCCTTGTATATATAAAAGGAAAAGGCGTCGTGTTAAAGGAGCCGTCTGTGGTTGCGTTTGACAGAGATACAAATAAGATAAAAGCCATCGGAGAAGAGGCGCGTTTGATGCTTGGAAGGACTCCGGGAAATATTGTTGCGGTAAGACCTTTGCGTCAAGGGGTTATTTCTGACTACACAGTGACCGAAAAAATGTTAAAGTACTTTATCCAGAAAGCTCTTGGCAAAAAGAGCTTCCGCAAACCACGGATTAGCGTCTGTGTTCCAAGCGGTGTCACTGAAGTGGAGAAAAAAGCAGTGGAAGACGCCACCTATCAGGCTGGCGCCAGGGAGGTTTCTATTATTGAGGAGCCGATTGCAGCAGCCATTGGCGCAGGTGTCGACATCGGCAAGCCTTGCGGCAATATGATTGTCGATATTGGCGGAGGAACAGCAGATATTGCGGTAATTTCTCTGGGGGGCACAGTGGTAAGTACTTCCATTAAGATTGCTGGGGATGATTTTGACGAGGCGATTGTCCGATATATGAGAAAGAAACATAATCTTTTGATTGGAGAGCGGACCGCAGAGGATATTAAAATTAAAATTGGGACTTGTTTTCCATTGGCACAGAATGACACTATGGATGTGCGTGGACGTAATTTGGTGACAGGACTTCCAAAGACCGTGTCTGTTTCCTCAGAGGAGACAGAGGAGGCATTACGGGAGGCAACGATCCAGATTGTCGATGCTGTCCATAATGTATTGGAGAAAACACCGCCTGAGCTGGCTGCGGATGTCGCAGATCGTGGGATTATTCTTACAGGAGGCGGGGCATTGCTTCGCGGTCTGGAAGAGTTGATTGAGGACAGAACTGGAATCAATACGATGACCGCGGAGGAGCCGATGACTTGTGTGGCTATTGGCACAGGAAAGTATGTGGAATTTTTGTCGGGAGCTGCCAAAATGGAGGAGTAACAACACGGCAGGCAAGAGCGTATTTTAAAAGATATCAGGCAGAGTCTACATTACAAATCCAGCAAAAGAGATGGGGAACAGATTAACTGGCACATAAAGGAGCAGAAAATATGGTAAAAGGATTATATACGGCTTATACGGGGATGCTTAACCAGCAAAACCGCATGGACGTACTCACCAACAACCTTGCCAATTCTGCCACCAACGGATTTAAGAAGGAGGGTTCTACCTCCCAGTCCTTTGATGAGCAATTGGCTATCAAGATCAAAGATACCTCAGCGTATAGTTTGCCCAAGACCTTGGGTGACGTCACTCTGGGGGTTAAGATTGGAGAATGTTATACGGATTATGGACAGGGAGCATTCCGTGTCACCGATAATGTTTATGATATGGCAATTGACGGAGATGGCTTTTTTGCCATTTCCTATACAAACAAAGCGGGAGAGGCTTCTGTAAAGTATACCAGGGATGGTGCTTTTACCGTGAACAGGGAAGGATATCTAATGACCAAGGATGGAGATTTTGTGCTCAACCAGGCAGCGGCAATGGGAGGCAACCCAGGGCAGGCTGGCTACATACAAGTAGATCCCAATCTACCGCTTGTGGTGGATAAAAATGGGGATATTTACCAGAATGATATGTTGGTGGCACAAATTGGAGTGGTGGATTTTGCCGATTATAACTTTTTGGCAAAATACGGCGAGAATATGTATGATCTTGTAGATGGCGGGCAGGTGCAGGCTTCTGAGGCGCAGGTGAACCAGGGAACTTTGGAGATGTCCAATGTCAATGTGGTTTCTGAGATGGTGGAGATGATCAATATCACCCGCGCTTATGAGAGTAATCAGAAAATTATCCAGACCATAGACAGCACATTAGAAAAAGCCGTTAATAGCATAGGTAAGGCATAGAAAGGAGTTTTTTCATTATGATGAGATCTTTGTGGTCGGCAGCGTCCGGCATGATTTCCCAGCAGACAGCGGTAGATACCATTGCCAACAATCTGGCAAATGTAAATACTACTGGCTACAAGAACGAGAAGACAGAATTTAAGTCTCTGTTGTATCAAACATTGCAGACTAGGACTACCACAGCAAATGGTGAGGAAAAGCCTATATCCGCACAGGTCGGTTTGGGAACCAGAGTGGCAGCGATTACTTCGAATTTTACGCAAGGTCCACATCTCGACAGTGAGAGTTATACCGCAATGGCAATAGATGGAGATGGCTTCTTTGCAGTTAGAGGGGCTGATGGAAATACATATTATACGAGAAATGGTGATTTTAAGCTCAGTGTAGGGGAGGATGGAAATCTTACCCTGGTGACGGCAGATGGTTTCCCCGTATTAGATACTAACGGTAATCCGATTGTATTCCCAGGTGGTATCCAGGCAAGCAAGATGATGGTTTCCTCAGAGGGAGCGCTGGGGTATCTAGACGGACAGAACAATTATGTGGCTTTAAATCAGTCGATTGGTTTGTTCCAGTTTAACAATCCGGCCGGACTGGATAAGTTGTCCAACAGTCTTTTGGGTGTCACAGATGCTTCTGGTGAGGCGATGAATGAGGCAACTACGCCAAATCTGGTGTTGAGTACTGTTCGTCAGGGTTATCTGGAGGGATCCAATGTACAGGTGGCAGATGAGATGGTAAATCTGATTGTGGCACAGAGAGCATATGAAATGAATTCCAAAGCAATTCAGGCGTCAGATGATATGCTTGGTCAGGCAAATCAGTTAAAACGATAATGGAATAGAAAGAGGGAAGCATTATGAGTCTTAGCGTAGAAGGATTGGGCAATTTATATGATACTGGCAAGACCTCAAATACAGCCAATAAGCTGAAGGAGACGTTAAATTCTGATTTATCCAAAGCGACAGAAGAGGAATTGATGGGAGTCTGCAAGGAATTTGAGGCGTATTTTACAGAACAGATGTTTAAAGCTATGCAGAAGATGATTCCAGAGTCTGAGAGTGTTTCTTCATCTACCAGACAGCTTCAAGATTACTACAAGGAGCAGATGATTCAGAGTTATGCAGAGCAGTCCGCACAGGGAGAGGGGCTGGGACTTGCGCAGATGCTCTATGAGCAGATGAAGCGCAATTACGGCTTGGAATAGATCTGTGGAGACGCTGAGTGGATATGTAGAACATATCGTATTTCAGAATAGCGAAAATGGTTACACCGTGTTAAATTTTGTCTGTGGGGAAGAAGAGATAACCTGCGTGGGAATATTTCACGGGGTCAGTGAAGGAGAATCCCTGGAATTGAAAGGGGATTATTCTACGCATCCTACTTATGGCAAACAATTTAAGATGGAATCCTTTCAAATAAAACCGCCGGAGGATGTGCTTTCCATTGAGCGATATCTTGGTTCCGGCGCTATTAAGGGCATTGGGGCGGCGTTAGCCGCCCGAATTGTCCGAAAATTCCAGGAAGATACCTTTCAAATTATTGAAAATGAACCAGAACGGCTGGCCGAAGTTAAGGGGATCAGTGAGCGCAAGGCGATGGAGATTGCAGAGCAGGTGGAGGGGAAACGGGAACAGCGTCAGGCAATGATTTTCTTACAGCAGTATGGTATTTCCCAGACACTTGCGATAAAAATATATCAGACCTATAAACAGGATTTATACAGCATTTTAAAGGAAAACCCATACCGCTTGGCAGATGATATCCAGGGTGTGGGTTTTCGTATTGCAGATGAGATCGCCGCCCGTGTCGGAATCCATATGGATTCTGATTTTCGAATTCGCAGTGGTATCTTATATACTTTGGTTCGAGCGTCGGTAGAAGGTCATACTTGTCTGCCAGAAAAGCTCTTGAGCAGCAGAGCAAGTGAACTTTTGGGTTTATCACCAGAGTATATGGAAAAGCATTATATGGATCTTGCCATAGACCGAAAACTGGTCATCAAGGAGTTGGATGGGATTCGCTATATGTATGCGGCAAATTATTATTATATGGAGATGAATACAGCAGTTATGTTGAAGGAATTAGATATCTCCTATGAAGTACCAGAAAAAGAGTTGAGAAGCCGCATCCATTCTATTGAAAAGGGTACAGGCTTGGAACTGGACGAGCTGCAGCGTGAGGCGGTTCGGGAAGCAGCTTGCAATGGCTTGCTGGTAATTACGGGAGGACCTGGCACGGGAAAAACTACTGCAATCAATGCCATTATCCGTTATTTTGAGATGGAAGGGATGGATATCTTTTTGGCAGCTCCTACGGGCCGAGCTGCCAAACGGATGAGTGAGACAACAGGCTTTGAGGCCAGGACGATTCACAGAATGTTGGAATTGAATGGAGGAGTGGAAGGGACGGCTGGATTTGAGCGCAATGAACAAAATCCGCTGGAGACAGATGTAATCATTGTCGATGAGGTGTCAATGGTGGATACTTCCTTGATCCATGCATTGCTTAAGGCGGTAGCAGCAGGAACGCGGCTGATTTTGGTAGGAGATGCCAGTCAGCTTCCCAGTGTGGGCGCTGGAAGTATCCTTAGGGATATTATAGATTCTGATCAATTCCATGTTGTCCGTCTGACGCGGATTTTTCGTCAGGCGGCACAGAGTGATATCATTGTCAATGCCCATAAAATTAATCGTGGCCAGGAAGTGATCTTGGACAATAAAAGTATGGATTTCTTTTTCTTAAAACGGTTTGACGCCAATGTGATTATCAGTGTAGTGATTCAGCTTATTCAGCAGAAACTTCCCAAATATGTGGATGCCAAGCCTTTTGATATTCAGGTGTTGACTCCAATGCGCAAAGGATTGCTGGGCGTGGAGCGCCTGAATCATATTTTGCAGCAGTATTTAAATCCTCCAGACAAGGATAAAGTGGAGAAAGAGCATGGTGATATGGTGTTCCGCGAGGGGGATAAGGTAATGCAGATTAAAAACAACTATCAGTTAGAGTGGGAAATCCGCAGCAGACATGGTCTTGCCATCGACAAAGGTATGGGTGTTTTTAATGGAGATATGGGATTGATTCGCAGTATCAGCAGTTATCAGGAAATTGTGACAGTGGAGTTTGAAGAGGGAAGGATGGTAGATTATTCTTTTAAACAGTTGGATGAACTTGAGTTGGCCTATGCCATCACGATTCATAAATCTCAGGGAAGTGAGTATCCAGCAGTGGTAATCCCTCTGCTTACAGGGCCAAAAATGTTGATGAATCGTAACCTTCTGTATACTGCGGTCACTAGAGCTAAGAAATGTGTGACATTGGTCGGCAATGATATTACTTTTCAAAATATGATTCAGAATGTCAGTGAACAGAAGCGCTATACAGGATTAAAAAATCAGCTAGGAGAAAAGGCAGAGACATAATGGGGCTGTTGCAAAATAGCTGGTATATGCAAAATATGGCATTTAGAACGCAAGAATCTTATCCATATATTGTATATAAGCTTCATTTTGCAACAGCCCCATAACAGTCTTGCCTTTTTTCTTTTACAATGTTATATTATAGTAGTAAAGTATTAACGCGTTTGCGTGCTAAAGTAAAAGATTTGGAGGGAAAGTTCATGAAAAGAAAATGGATGGCAATGGTTTTATCTATGACAATGGTTGTTTCACTGTTGGCAGGATGTGGAACAGTTGGTGGAAAGGGTGAAGAGAACACAAATAACAAGAACGACACAGAAAATCTGTCTGACAGTCAGCCTGCCTCAAATGGGAGTGAAAGTGATGAGAGTAGGGTTTATAAGATCGGAATTTGCCAGCAATTAGAGCATCAGGCATTGGATGCAGCAACAGAAGGATTTCGAGCTGCTTTGGAAGAAAAACTGGGCAAAGATAAGGTCGAATTTGACTATCAGAATGCTCAAGGAGAACAGGCAAATTGTGCCACAATAGCCACAAAATTTGTGAATGATAAAACAGATTTGATTATGGCCAATGCGACAACAGCGCTGCAGGCTTGTGCGGCTGCAACGGCGGATATCCCAATTATTGGTACTTCTGTAACAGATTTCGCAGCGGCAGGCGTTGTGGAAAACAATGATGTGCCAGGGCGGAATGTAACAGGAACTTCAGATTTGGCTCCAATTGATAAACAGATTGATCTTTTGACAACTTTAGTGCCTTCTGCAAAGAAAGTGGGAATTTTATTCTGCTCTGCAGAGGCAAATTCTGTATTTCAGGCAGAACAGGCAGAGAAAGCATTGAAAGAAAAAGGGATCAGCTATGAAAGATATACTGTGGCAGATTCAAATGATGTACAACAGGTGACTTCTAACGCTGTAGCAGGATGTGATGCGATTTATATTCCCACAGACAATACCTTGGCGGATAATATGGAGGGAGTAAAAAATGTGACAGTTCCAGCAAATATTCCTGTCATATGCGGTGAGGAAAATATGTGTGCTGCCGGCGGGCTGGCAACTCTTAGTATTTCTTATTACAATATTGGTTATAATGCAGGAATTATGGCATATGAAATTTTGGTAAACGGTAAAAAGCCAGCAGAAATGCCTGTTCAATATGCAGATGAAATGACAGTAAAATATAATTCAGAGGTGGCAGAGGCATTAAATATCGATATGCCTTCAGATATGGTAGCCATCGAGAAAGAGGGATAGAATTATGGAAGCGCTAATCAATGCACTCCCTGGTTCCGCGGCACAGGGGCTGATTTGGGGGATTTTAGCAATAGGAGTATATATTACATTTAAAGTTCTTGATTATGCAGATCTTACCGTCGATGGAAGTCTTGCTACTGGTGGCGCAGTGGCGGTTATGTGTATCATTAATGGGGCAAATCCCTATGTGGCAATTGCCGCTGCATTTGCTGCAGGTATGTTGGCGGGATTTGTAACAGGATTATTTCATACAGTGTTTGGCATACCGCCCATTTTGTCAGGAATTTTGACACAACTCGGATTGTATTCTGTAAATATGCGGATTCTAGGAAAAGCTAATCAGGCTGTCAGTGTAGATCAGTATGCATTGACGGTGAGTCTTCGCTACATAAAAGAAGCATGTATTACCACTGGAATTTGCTGTATTATTATTATATTGATTCTTTACTGGTTTTTTGGTACAGAATTGGGAGCCTCAATCCGCGCGACCGGCTGTAACCAAAATATGGCGCGTGCCCAAGGGATTAATACCAATGTACAGAAAGTATTGGGATTAGTACTTTCTAATGGATTGGTAGGGATTTCAGGCGCGCTGTATGCCCAATATCAAGGCAGTGCCGATGTTAATATGGGACGCGGTGCGATTGTGATAGGACTTGCATCCGTAATCATAGGAGAAGTGGCATTTGGAAAGATATTTCACAATTTTGCACTTCGGATGTTTGCCGCTGTGCTGGGAGCAATTATTTATTTTATTGTAATTGCGGTTGTGCTTCAGCTGGGACTGTCTACCAATGACCTAAAACTATTTTCTGCCCTAATAGTAGCTCTGTTCCTTGCATTACCCCATTTGAAAGGTAGTTATTTTGCAAAAGCAGGCAGTAGAGGAGGAAAAAAAGATGCTTAGGATTGAAAAAGTGTACAAGACTTTTAACCCAGGAACTATCAATGAGAAAAAGGCATTGAATGGTATTGATTTGGTACTGAAAGAGGGAGATTTTGTGACAGTGATTGGTGGAAATGGCGCAGGAAAGTCCACCATATTGAATATGATTGCCGGAGTATATCCAGTGGACAGCGGAAAAATTGTGATTGATTCTGCAGATGTGACGAAACTTCCCGAACATAAGCGTGCAAAATATCTGGGGAGAGTATTTCAGGATCCTATGACTGGAACGGCAGCAGATATGAATATTGAAGAAAATCTTGCTATAGCAGCAAGACGCGGTAAAAATCGTTTTTTGGGCTGGGGGATTACTGGGAAGGAGAAGCAGGTATATCAGAAGCGTCTGGAAGCGTTGGATCTGGGATTGGAAGCCCGTATGACTGCCAAAGTAGGATTGCTTTCTGGAGGGCAGCGTCAGGCGCTGACCCTTTTGATGGCCTCTTTGGAAAAGCCCAAGGTACTTTTACTGGATGAGCATACAGCGGCGCTAGATCCCAGAACGGCGAAAAAAGTACTGGATCTTACAGAAGAGATTGTAGAGAAAAACCATTTGACTACTATGATGATTACCCATAACATGAAAGATGCCATTCGTTTAGGAAACCGTCTAATAATGATGCATGAGGGCAGAATTATCTATGATGTGGCAGGAGAGGAGAAGAAAAGCCTTAAGGTATCTGATCTTCTGTCAAAATTTGGTGAGGCAAGCGGCGGAGAATTTTCAAATGATCGTATGATGCTGTCCTAAAAGAAGATCAAAAAAAGAACAGTTGAGAAAGAGGGGAGGTGTTGTTAAAGCAACTCTCTCAGACGGAGAATCCTGCGGTGCAGGATTCTTTTTGAGCCCTTTTATAAAATCTTAAGAAAAAATTTATGGAAAAGGGACAGTGTGTGTGTTACTATAAAATCTGCCCGAGAGATATTTTTAATAGGTAATAATGAAAATTTACAGCAAAAATTTGATACATCTTTTATTTCCACCAAGATGTCCTTTTTGTGATACTGTGTTATGTTCCTCTATATTTGCCCCACAGAAATTGGTATGCCCATCTTGTCGGGATAAGGCACAATATGTGAAGGAACCTGTCTGCAAAAAATGTGGGAAGCCTTTGCGTGATGAGCGGCAGGAATATTGTTATGATTGCAACAGAGTGGATCGTACATTTGTGCAGGGAAAGGCTCTGTGGATTTATGAAGGGATCGTAAAGCAATCCATTTATCGCTTTAAATATCACAATAGACAGGAGTATGCGCACTATTACGGCAAAGAATTGGCAAAAAAGTATGAGCAATGGATGGAAAGATGCAGAATCGAGGCGTTGGTGCCAATTCCACTTTCTAAAAAGAGATTGCGCCAGCGCGGTTTTAACCAGGCAGAATGTGTTGCCAGGGAACTGGGTAGGCGGACAGGAATCCCTGTTTATAAGGATTTGTTGATTCGTGTGCGAGATACCAGGGCACAAAAAGAATTAAATGAGCAAGAACGCAAAAATAATTTGAAAAGGGCTTTTAAAACGGAGGCAAATAAGGTACAATTGAACCATATCTTACTTATAGACGACATTTATACGACAGGAAGTACGATGAATGAGGCGGCAAGTGAACTGAAGAGATCGGGTATCACTAAAGTTTACTGCCTGAGTATTAGCATCGGCAGAGGGTATCAGGAGGAATGAAGATATGGAAGTAAGAAATTGTAAAGGTTGTGGAAGACTTTTTAATTATCTGCAGGGACAGCCATTGTGTCCTGCCTGTGTTGCAGATTTGGAAGAAAAATTTCAACAGGTAAAAATGTTTTTGAGGGAGAATCCGAACGCACCCTTGAATGTAGTGTCAGAGGAAAATGATGTCTCCGTAAAGCAGATCAAACAATGGGTTAGAGAGGAGCGTCTGACATTTACCGAAGAATCTAATATTACGCTGGAATGTGAGAGCTGCGGGGCTAAGGTTTTGACAGGGAGGTTTTGTGCTAAGTGCAAGACCAGCCTCCAAAATGACTTAAACAGTGCATTGAATCGCCCGACTGTAACACTGGCTGCGCAAAAGCCTAAGGGGAGCACAAAGGATCGAATGAGATTTCTGGATAATTAAAGACTGCCGGGCAGAGTGTACCGCTTGCGGAGCCGTTTTGCGGAGCCGGAGCGGTTGTCCTACCGGCAGTTTTTGATGCGCAGGGGCGCAGCGAGTAGGCAAAAAAATCTTCCCTACTCGATCGAAAAGAGTGGGCCGGTTAAGTATATGGAAGGCTAGATGGTGTGATCAATGCTGAATATTGAGAGGATTCGTCTGATGACGAAAATGGCGTCCTATGAGAAGGGTGAAGGAAAAGAATGTATGCCCATAAAACAATATTACCGAAGGGATTATGTGAGTTATGGAATGTTAAAAACATTTTTTACCTCAACCGTTGCTTTTGGAATACTTTGTCTTTGCTGGATGCTGTATGAATTGGAAAATATAACAGAAGTTTTAAGCGGCAGGGATCTGACAGCCTTTGGAATCTCCATTCTGGTAAAATATATTATTTTTGTTGTGGTCTATCAGGGAATTGCTTTTGCAGTCTATTACCGACGTTATACAAAGGCAACGGCAAGCCTGAAGGAATATTATTCCATCTTGAAGAAGGTGCAGAAGCTTCAGGAGAAGGAAGAGAGGACACAGCCTTTGGAGGAACAGAAATGACAGGTGTGTTGGAAATAAGAGAGAGACTGCGGAATTTTTATGGAAAATATGAGATCTATGTTGTCACAGGTATAAAATTTGTGCTGGGTCTGATAACATTTTTTCTGATTAACAGTCAAATGGGTTATATGGAACGGCTGGATCATCCAGCAGTGATACTGCTGTCAGCGCTTGTCTGTGCATTTCTGCCAGTCAATGCCATCGTGGTGACAGCCTGTGGAATGATATTACTGCATTTGTCAGCCCTGGCGATGGAAGCTTTTGTGCTGGGATTGTCTTTGTTTTTGCTGTTATTATTTTTGTATGTCAGATTTGCCCCTAAAAATGGTGACATAGCTATTTTGACATCTATATTATGTTTTTTTAAAATACCGCAGGTGATGCCAGTAGGAACAGGTTTGTTAAAGGAACCATCCTCATACTTATCGGTTCTCTGCGGTGTGGTGGTATTCTTCTATGTCCAGGGAGTAAAACTCAATATTGTTAATTTTACTTCTATAGAGGAAGCAGAAGGCACAGCAAAGTTTACAGCGGCGTTAAAGATGCTGACCAGCAATAAGGAGATGTATTTAGTGTTGGTGACATTTTTGATGACTTCTGTGTTGGTCTATGCGATTCGCAGACAGTCGATCAATCATGCATGGCGGATTGCACTGCTTTTGGGAAATCTGTTTCAGATGATCCTTTTGCTGGTCGGTTATGTTTTGTTGGGAATGCCAGAAAAAATTATGTGGGTGGTTTTGGGGACCATAGTATCTGTGGTGATTTCCTTGATTTTGGAATTCTTTTTCTATAATTTGGATTATTCTAGAATTGAACGGGTACAATTTGAAGATGATGAATATTATTATTTTGTAAAAGCTGTCCCTAAGGTATATGTTACCAGGAAAGATAAACGGGTAAAGCAGATTACGCCAAGGAAAAAGACAACTGTAAACCGCAGGGAACTGGCAGAAGAGCTGGATATTGACCAGGATCTGCTTGATTAGTGAAGGACAAATAGATTAGTTGAAAAGAAATGGAGGAAAGTATGATACAGGAATTGTTCGCAATTGTAAATTCTTTTGCGTCCAAGTATCTGTTCTGGATTGACAGGCCTCAGATTACAAAAATTGATATTGTAGAGATTATTATACTTTCATTCTTGATTTATAATATTCTTGTATGGTTTAAAAAGACCAGAGCCTGGAATTTATTAAAAGGAATTATTGTGGTGTTGGTCTTTGTCATGCTCGCGGCAATGTTCCAGATGAATACCATATTATGGATTGCTGGAAAGACGATCAATGTAGCGGTGATAGCGGTGATTATTGTATTTCAGCCAGAATTGCGCCGTGCGTTAGAGCAGCTTGGGCGGAAGAACTTTATTACCTCACTGTTTTCCTTTGAATCCCAGAAAAATCAGGAGCGTTTTAGTGAGCGGGTGACAAATGAGCTGGTGAAAGCCACGTATGAGATGGCAAAGGTTAAGACAGGGGCGCTGATTGTGATAGAGCAAGACGTTGTGCTGGGAGAATATGAGAGGACTGGAATTGCCCTGGATTCGTTGGTTTCTAGTCAGCTTTTAATCAATATTTTTGAGCATAATACACCATTACATGACGGCGCTGTTATTATTCGGGGCAATCGGGTAGTTTCTGCGACATGTTACTTGCCGCTTTCCGATAATATGGAGCTCAGTAAAGAACTTGGAACCCGCCACAGAGCTGCAGTGGGAATCAGTGAAGTATGTGATGCTCTGACGATTGTGGTATCGGAGGAAAACGGAAATGTATCTATCGCGATCGGCGGAGAATTATACCGTAATGTGGACGCGGAATATTTAAAGGGAAAACTGAATTTTATCCGCAAAGGCGCTATGGATGTAGCACGGTTCCGAATTTGGAAAAGGAGGATGAAGCATGTTCCGAAAAATGATGAAGCATCTGGCAAATAATCCGGGACTGAAACTTTTGTCCATCCTGTTTTCGGTGATACTTTGGCTGGCTGTGGTGAATGTGGCTGATCCAGACGCGACCAAATCCTTTTCTGTGCCGGTGGAGATTCTCAATAAAGATGTGATTACCGAGATGGGAAAGGTTCCGGGAATTGTGGGGGACACAGATATTGCAGTATTTTATATTACAGGTCCCAGGAGCTATGTTGAGGATATGACTTCAGATGACTTTAATGTGACGGCGGATTTGAGTCAGGTGGATTTAAGTCAGGATGGGGAAGCTAAGCTGGTTCCTATTGAGATTACAGCCAAGAAAAACGATAAACGCATTGACATTAATCGCAAAACAGTGAATATGCAGATTACACTGGAAGACCGTTCCGAACAGAAATTTGTGATTTCAGCGGAGACGTTTGGAGATCCGGCGGATGGCTGTGCGATTGGAAACGTGGAGGTGACACCGAATCTTTTAAAGATCTCTGGTCCAGCCTCAATTGTATCGCGCATCAACCGAGTGACAGCTACCATCAATGTAGATGGTATATCTGGTGATGTATCTGACAATGTGATGCCAGTATTGTACGATGAAAATGGATTGACGATATCTTCAGAACTGTTGGAAATGAATCAGTCTGTGGTGACGATCCGTGCAGATATCCTTGCAACAAAAAGTATCCCCATTCGTTGTCAAGTTAGTGGGACTCCGGCTTCGGGTTATCAGTATCGAGGTGTAGAATACGCGCCTGAGACAGTGTTAATCAAAGGAGAAGCTGCTGTGTTGAATGGAATTACTGCAGTGAATATACCTGCAGATGTGATCAATATTGATGGGGTTTCCAAGGATGTAGAAACTTCCATTGATCTTACGCCGTATCTCAAGGAAATGGGCGTTTCCCTGGTGGATGATACTGCCAACCAGGTTGCGGTAAAAGCTATTGTTGAGCGCAAAGAGACGAGGATTTTTAACTTTGATACAAAGGATATTAAAATCACTGGATTGAGTAACGCCTATGAATTGACTTTTGGGGGAACAACCACTACAGTGCCGATCAATGTCAGAGCATTGGAGGAGGATATGGATGCCTTAGAACCCAAAAACATTGAGGTGATTTTGGATGTCACAGATCTTGTGCCAGGTACCCATACCAGGCAGCTTACCATTAATCTGCCTGGAGATAAGTATGAGCTAATGAATTCCGTCAGTGTTCAAGTGACAATTACGGACAAAAATGCAGCTACACAGGCCCCTGGAAACAATACTGGTAATTCTAACACAGATCAGAGTGAGATTACAGACAATGACAGGAATACGTCAGATAAGCCACAGGAAAGTGAGGATATTTCTGACAAGGATGATGAGGAGGACGGTCAGGACAGTAACCAGGATGGAAGTCCCGACGTAAATTAGATTAAGAGAAAGAGGAATATAGAGGTAGAAGTATGGCAAGAATGTTTGGAACAGATGGAGTTAGAGGAGTAGCAGGTACAGAACTTACCATTGAGTTGGCAATGAAATTAGGTCAGGCAGGCGCTTATGTGCTCACCAGAGAAAAGGCACATCAGCCCACGATTATTGTGGGCTGTGATACCAGAATTTCAGGGGGGATGCTGGCCAATGCACTGATGGCAGGTATTTGTTCTGTGGGGGCTAATGCAGTATATATGGGGGTGATGCCGACACCAGCGATCGCATACTTGACTAAGAAACATAAGGTAGATGCAGGGGTGGTAATTTCTGCATCCCACAATCCGATGGAATTTAATGGAATCAAATTCTTTAATGGCGAGGGATATAAGCTTTCAGATCAATTGGAAGATGAGATAGAGTCCCTGATCAATGGGGGAATGAAGGATGTTCCTATGCCCTTGGGTTCTGGGATTGGAACAATCAGTTACCGCTTTGAAGCACGAGAGGAATATGTTTTCTTTATGAAGAAGACGGTGCCAGTAGATTTGAGTGGACTAAAAATTGTTATTGATTGTGCAGAAGGTGCGTCTCACTATACTGCGGTGGAGACATTAAAGGGATTGGGAGCGAATTTAGTTGCGCTTCATACCAATCCTGATGGGACTAATATCAATGCTAACTGTGGTTCAACCCATATGGATGAACTGCGGGCTCGGGTGGTCTATGAGAAGGCAGATGTGGGGCTTGCCTTTGATGGAGATGCAGACCGGATGCTTGCTGTAGACGAGAATGGCGATATTGTCGACGGCGACCAGGTGATGGCAATTATTGGAAACGATATGAAACAGCATGGAAAATTAAAAAAAGATACTATAGTGGGAACTGTTATGAGTAATTTGGGATTTACGCTGATGGGAGAGCGCTGCGGAATCCATATTGAACAGACGAAAGTAGGAGATCGCTATGTGTTGGAAAATATGAGAGAAAATGGGTATAATATAGGTGGGGAGCAGTCTGGACATATTATTTTCTTGGATGAAAATACGACAGGGGATGGATTGTTAAGCGCCTTGCATCTGCTTGAGGTTATGGTGAACACAGGAAAATCTCTCTCTGAACTCGCCCAGATTATGGAAGTATTGCCTCAGGCGCTGGTAAATGCAAAAGTACCTAATCACAAAAAAGAACATTTTATGGAATATCCAGAGATCGCTCAGGCAGTGCAGGAGTTAGAGGAAAAATTTGCAGGGGAAGGCAGAGTTTTAATCCGTCCGTCAGGCACAGAGCCATTGGTTCGAGTGATGATTGAAGGCAAAAATTTAGATGAGATTACAAAAGATGCCCGCAAGCTAGCTGATTTAATCAGAAAAAATATGCTCTAAGGGCGGGAATGTATTGGAGGAACAAAAAATGGTTAGTCAGAAGGTAACGATCAAAAATCTTACAGGGCTGCATTTACGTCCAGCCAGGATTTTAAGTTATGAGGCAGCAAAGTATAAATCTTTGATTACGTTTAATTTTAAAGGCGGATCATCCAACGCCAAAAGTTTATTGAGTATTTTGGGTGCTGCGATTAAGTCAGGGGATACCATTGAGTTTGTATGTGAAGGAGAGGACGAAGAGGAGGCGCTCAAAGCTGTGATTGCGGCAGTGGAAAGCGGCTTAGGAGAATAGATTACCGATGGAATCACAAAAGGTACAGGTTCTGATGTCAACGTACAATGGAGAACGGTTTTTACGGGAACAGATAGAAAGTATTTTGAATCAAAGTTGGAAAAACCTGGATATTTTGATACGGGACGATGGCTCAAGGGACCAGACCAGAGAAATCTTAAAAGATTATAGTGAGAAGTATTCAAATGTCTATATTTTTCTGGAAGAAAATTGTGGGGTTGCCAGGAGCTTTTTTGAACTACTAAAAAAAAGTGATGCAGATTATGTGGCATTTTGTGACCAGGATGATATTTGGATGGAGCAAAAGATCGAGGCAGCGGTTGTTAAGCTGAGTCAGAAACAGGGGCCTGTGTTGTATTGCAGTAATAAAATTTTAACAGACAGCGCAGGCAATCCTATGAATCAGCAGGATAACAAGAAGCGAAACCCGGGTTTTGGAAATGCGGCGGTAGAATGTATCTGTACAGGATGTACCGCGGTAATGAATCGAGAGTTAGCAGATATGATCAAAAAGAGACTGCCAGATCATGCGATCTTACATGATTGGTGGTCTTATCTGGTTGCCTGTTATGTGGGAACAGTTATTTTTGATGAACATGCTTATATCAAGTACCGTCAGCACGGACAGAATGTGGTCGGTGCCAGGCCGGGATTTTGGGGCGAGGTACGTTCAAAAGCAGCATATCTAAAACAGAATCATGGCAAATTAAAAGCACAACTTATGGATTTTGCCGATTTGTACCAGGGTGATAGTAGGAAAGATGCATTGATACAGCGGATTCTTGCGGCACAGGATTTCCCTGGCAGGATAAAAATTATGTGGGAACGAGAGATATATCGACAGAGTGTATTGGATGAGATTGTCATGCGCATACTGTTTTTAATCAATCGAATGTTATAACAGGAGGAGAATGGAATGAAGAAGATCTTGGTGACAGGCTGCAATGGTCAGCTTGGTAAGGCGATCAATCAGGAATATATGAAAGATGAGGCCGAATTTATCAATACTGATGTACAAGCAGGTGAAGGAGTAACAGCGCTTGATATCACCGATGTGGAGCAAGTATTAGCCCTTGTGCGTGAGACGAAACCGGATGTAATTATCAATTGTGCCGCTCATACTGCAGTTGACTTGTGTGAACAACAATGGGATAGCGCATATAAGATCAATGCTCTGGGTGCAAGGAATTTAAGTATTGCTGCTTCTGAGACAGGGGCAAAGCTAATACATGTATCTACGGATTATGTATTTGATGGAACTGGGACAAGGCCTTATACAGAATTTGACGCTCCCGGGCCAAATAGTGCTTATGGCAAGACAAAGCTGGAAGGAGAATATTTTGTAAAGGCATTCGCAAATAAATATTTTATTTTGCGGACTGCATGGCTTTATGGAGATGGGAAGAATTTTGTGAAAACAATGCTGCGTTTATCCGAAAGCCACGATAAGGTTACAGTGGTAGACGACCAGGTTGGCAGTCCCACCAGTGCAGCAGAGCTGGCAAGAATGATACATTTTTTGGAACCTACAGAAAACTATGGACTGTTTCATGCCACTTGTGAGGGAAGCTGCAGTTGGGCAGATCTTGCAAAAGAAACTTTTCGACTGGCAGGGAAAGATACCGCAGTAGAGCGGGTGTCAACAGAAGAGTATTGTCGGCGCAATCCAAACCAGGCCCCCAGACCAGCATATTCTATTCTTGAAAATTATATGCTTCGTTTGACATGTGATTTTCGGATGGCAGACTGGAAGGATGCCCTCAAAGAATATATGGATACGCTGCACTAGCACGAGAAACAGAGTAACAGTAAAATATGATACAAACTTGAGAAAAAGGAGAACAAATCATGAGAACTTATTTGGTAACAGGCGGAGCGGGATTTATTGGTTCCAATTATATTCAGTATATGTTCCGCAAATATGAAGATCAGATTCGTATTATCAATGTGGACAAGCTGACATATGCTGGCAATCTTGAGAATTTAAAGGACGTGGAAGGACGAGATAATTACACATTTGTCAAGGCAGATATCTGCGATAAAGAGGGTATTCGCAAGATCTTTGCCGAGAATGATATTGACAGGGTAGTACATTTTGCGGCAGAGAGCCATGTAGACCGCAGTATACGGACACCAGAAGTATTTGTGCAGACAAATGTTTTGGGAACTGCAGTTATGTTAAACTGTGCCAAGGAAGCCTGGGAGCAAGAAGATGGTACTTTTAAAGAGGGCAAGAAATTTTTGCATGTGTCCACGGATGAAGTCTATGGTTCTTTGGAGGAGGATGGCGGTTATTTCTATGAGACCACAGCATATGATCCGCACAGCCCATATTCTGCAAGTAAGGCAAGCTCTGATTTTTTGGTAAAGGCATATATTGACACTTATCATTTTCCGGCGAATATTACCAACTGTTCTAATAATTATGGGCCATATCAATTTCCAGAAAAACTGATTCCATTGATTATCAATAATGCATTGCAGGGGAAGAAGCTTCCCGTATATGGTGATGGCAAAAATGTCAGAGACTGGCTGTATGTGGATGACCATGCCAAAGGAATTGATATGGTGCAGGAAAAGGGCAGGCTGGGCGAGACATATAATATCGGCGGCCATAATGAAAAGCAGAATATTGAGATTATCAACACGATTTTGGAAACGTTGTTAGAGATGCTCCCAGAAGAAGATCCCAGAAGAAAGCTGGTGAGCAAGGATTTAATCACTTATGTGGAAGACCGCAAAGGTCATGACAGAAGATATGCCATTGCACCGGATAAGATTAAAGCAGAGATTGGCTGGGAGCCAGAAACCATGTTTAAGGAAGGAATTCGCAAGACAATTGCCTGGTATTTTGAACATCAGGATTGGATGGAAAATGTCACCAGCGGAGATTACCAGAAGTATTATCAGGAGATGTATCAGGATAAATAGGAAGGACGTTATGGAGTTTGGACCGAAAGACCACACATTTGCAATTTGTGCTTACAAGGAAAGCCCATTTTTGCGGGAGTGTATTGAATCATTGAAACATCAGACAATACCGACTGATATTATTATGGCGACTGCTACAGAAAATGATTATATTCGGAATCTGGCACAGGAGTACCAGATTCCGCTCTATGTCAATCATGGACCTTGTGGAATTGCCGATGACTGGAATTTTGCTTATCATCACAGCAGGACATGTCTGGTGACATTGGCGCATCAAGATGACAGATACCACCCGCAGTATGTGGAAAAGATGCTGTCTGATCTTAAACAAGCGAAACATCCGCTGATCTATTTTACAGATTATAATGAGCTGAGAAACGGAGAGAATGTATCATCTAATAAGCTGTTAAAGATCAAACGCTTGATGTTGCTTCCGCTGCGGCTGAAAGGTCTGCATGGAAGCCGTTTTGTGCGCCGGCGGATTTTGTCTTTGGGCAATCCAATTTCCTGTCCTTCTGTGACCTACATAAAGGAACATTTGCCAGCCACCGTATTTATACCAGGATTTAGGAGTAATATTGATTGGCAGGCATGGGAACTATTGTCCAGGTTAAAGGGGGAATTTGTCTATCAGAAACTGCCGTTGACTTGGCACAGAATTCATGTAGAATCGGAGACTTCAGTCAGTATCAATAATGGGAATCTGCGGGCGAAGGAGGATTATGAAATGTTTCTAAAATTCTGGCCCATATGGATGGCGCGTTTTCTGATGAAATTTTACATCAAAGGAGAAGAATCCAACACGATGGAAGAAATAAAGGAGAAGGAGAATGAATGAACAGTACGAACTTACAATACTGATGCCCTGTCTCAATGAGTCGGAGACGCTGGCTGTCTGCATAGGAAAGGCGAAAACTTTTCTGGAAAAGAGTGGCGTCCGTGGGGAAATCGTGATTGCAGATAATGGCAGTACCGATGGTTCCCAGCAGATTGCCAGGGAGAATGGGGCACGGGTAGTAAATGTACCAGAAAAAGGCTATGGTGCGGCATTGATTGGAGGCTGTAATGATGCGCTTGGAAAATATGTTATAATGGGAGACGCAGACGACAGCTATGACTTTCTGCATTTAATGCCCTTTGTGGAGAAATTGCGGCAAGGTTACGATCTGGTGATGGGAAACCGTTTTTTAGGTGGGATTGAACCAGGAGCTATGCCGCCGCTTCACCGCTATCTGGGAAATCCGGTACTCTCCTTTATTGCACGCTTGTTCTTTCCATGTAAGATTGGCGATTATCATTGTGGTCTGCGGGGATATAACCGAGAGGCAATTTTAAGTCTTGGTCTGGTGACTACTGGTATGGAATATGCCAGTGAGATGGTGGTGAAGGCGACCTTAAATCATTTAAAGATTGCGGAGGTGCCTACCACACTGAAAAAAGACGGGCGTTCCCGTGCCCCACATTTGCGAAGCTGGTCCGATGGATGGCGTCATTTGAAATTTTTACTGATGCACAGCCCGAATTGGCTGTTTATGTATCCAGGACTAATTCTGTTTTTCGTGGGTTTGCTGTTGACAGTGGTGTTGAGTTTTGGCAATATCCAGATTGGTTCTGTTGGTCTCGGCGTTCATACTTTGATGTATGCAGCGGCAGGAATGATGGTTGGAGTGAATCTGGTAATGTTTTCTTTATTTGTGCGCTCCTATGCTCAGGTTACAGGTTTTATCCCCACGGAGGGTAAGTTGGACAGGTGGTTGGAAGAGACTACCACAGAAAAAGGTGTGATTGTCGGCGTTCTGTTGTTTTTGGCAGGTGTGGTTGTGACAATTGCAGCCTTCTGTATTTGGGGGAATACTGGTTTTGGCGGTTTATCGCCAGATGTTATGATGCGAATTACGATCCCAGCAATGCTTTTGATTGTGGTGGGCATTGAGATTATTTTTGCAAGCTTCTTCATCGGGATTCTGCACATCAAACATAAGTAGAGAGGAGTCTGTGCAAATGAGCAGAAAGCAATGGATAAAGAGGATAAACTGGTTTTGGGCAGTCTTAACGGTCCTATCGTTGGTAAAGCTGTTATTGATACAAGGGCTTGTGATCTGCCCTCTGGTGACAGCGGCATGTGATGACGCACTAATGGAAAATTGGGCCATCAATATTGCGAATGAAAATTGGACAGGTCCATTTTCCTGTTATATATTTACCAAGGAAATAGGTTTTTCTGTTTATCTTGCAGTGATCAATCGTCTGCATCTGCCTTATTTTTTGGCAACTAATCTGTTGTATATTGTGTCAGCTCTAATAATGCTGTATGCAGTCAGCCATGTGGTTAAAAAAAAGTGGGTATTGTGTGTGATTTATGCTGTTACATTGTTTCACCCAATTATGACAGCGGTGCAGAGTGGACAGAGAGTATACCGCAATGCATTTGCGGCCGCATTGACACTTCTAATTTTTGCATGTCTGTTAAATCTTTACTTTGAAATAGCAGAGGAATCATTTCTCAGAAATTGTGCCTGGGCAGCGCTTGCCGCCTGCAGTTTAGGATATCTTTGGGAGACGAAGAGCGATACTATTTGGTTAATGCCATTTACATTGACGGTTTTGCTGGTTGCGGCGGTCATTGTGATAAAAAAGAAGAAAGTCCTCCAAGCGATTCCCAGATTATGTTTGTTATTGATTCCTATTTTGGGAATTCAGCTTTTTTCTTTTATGGTAAATTCCGTAAATGTAAAGTTTTATGGAGCTTCTGGAATTGCATATTATGGCCCCGCAATGTCGATTCTTACTGGGATTGATACAGAGGAGTCTATAGAAAATGTTAGTCTTTCCTGGAAAACCTTTCAGGAACTCTGTAAATATTCTCCTACACTAGCAACCACAGAACATAAGGTAAAGCGAGTGATGGGAAAATATGATGATTATGATACCCATCCTGGAGATGGATATGTAGAAGATGGTTGGATTGGCTGGGCATTGGTTCGGGCATTTCAAAGGTCAGGATATTATACCGACTGTCAGACAGCTAATACTTTCTATCAGAAAGTATATGAAGAATTATCAGCGGCAGTCGATGAAGGTAAAATTAAGCTGAAACAGAAATCATTTCTGGATTCTTATCATATGGCAACTACAGAAGAGCGGAAAGAATTGTTTGCGACAATCGGTGAGATCTGGAATTATGTGGCTAGCCATCGGCAGATGTTTTCAGACGTCTGTGAGGTGACAGAGGAGAGTATGATTGGAAGTCAGGGATTTGAGATTTTGACTCGAGAGCGGGCGTATTATGCCAATATGGAGACAGATTATTACTGTGTGGGTTGGATTTTGTATCCGCAATATGATTTGAATAAATTGAAAGTTTATGTGGAAGATGCACAGGGAAAACAGCTCAATGAGTTAAAATTTAAAAAGAGCAGGGATGTGAGATGGAAACATCCTGAGGTCAAAGGAGCGGAAAAGAGCCGCTTTAAAGTGACATGGAATTATTCTGGGCAGGAAGAGAAACCAATTTTTTATCTTGCAGCTTATGAGGGTTCAAAACAGGTTTCAAGGAATCAAATTGGCAGAGAAGGTTTTGAGGATATGGAGGATGATACATGTGTAGGCAGTGTGGATGGATATTTCTCAAAACAAGAATTGCAGAGTAATCACAGGGCGGCAGAGCAGGCAGTGAAACGGTGTAATTTTATTTATCATATTTATCGCGGCTTGGGATTTCTGTTGGCATGGGCAGGTATAGCAGCTTATATAGTATTTACCATATCTGCAGTTATCAAATGGAAACATAGAGAGTTTGAAACGGTAAATGCCTGGCTGGTGATCACCGGGATTGGACTGAGCCTGTTGGTTTTATTTGCAGGTGTGGCAGTCACACATTTGGAGAGTTGTCCGGCGATTAGCTATATGTATCTCAGTGCAGCATATCCCTTATTTAATTTGGCTGCAATGTTGTCTCTTGAAAAATGTTTTGAGGATATCATTCCGCGAGTTTCTCACATTGTTGAGAAGTTTCGGCATTAAAGTGTGTCTGCAGGAATATTTTGCACGCTGGAAAGGAGAAGCGGATGAATTTTATCACACAGGCAGGTATGGCGCTGGCTTTGCTGCGTCAGTATGGAGTGCGAGATTTTTATTATAGATTTTGTGAATGGTGCGATTTTCGGATCAGGGACCGCAGATATCAGAAGTGCCTCAGTAGTTATTTCCCTTCTCAGGCAAAATTGCAGGCACAGAGGGAAGAAACGTGGGGCTATGAACCTTTGATTAGTATCATTGTGCCAACCTATGAGACTGATGGAAAATTTTTGCGTCAGCTTTTGGACTCTGTTTTGTGTCAGACTTATGGAAATCTGGAACTATGTTTGGCGGATGGAAGCAGTACAGACCGGGTGGAAGCGGTGGTTCGAGAATACAAGGATTCCCGTATTCTCTATAGACGATTGGAAAAAAATGGCGGGATTTCAGAAAATACAAATTGTGGCTTTGCGATGGCACATGGAGAATATTTAGCTTTGTTAGATCATGATGACTTACTTACACCGAACGCACTCTATGAGATGATAAAAGCATTAAATGAGGCTGCACCCAGGCCAGATGTGCTTTATTCGGATGAGGATAAACTGGTGGGAGATTCAGAGTATTATTGTGATCCCAATTTTAAGCCAGATTATAATGAAGAATTGCTGCGCAGAAATAATTATATCTGTCATTTTTTGTTGTTTTCCAAGAAGATTCTGGAGAAGGCTGGGGGCTTGGATCCGGCCTATGATGGGGCGCAGGATCATGAGTTTGTATTGCGTTGTCGGGCAAAAGGGGCCAAATTTTATCATATTCCTAAAATACTCTACCATTGGCGGGTTCATCCAGCTTCCACCGCATATGACCCCTGTTCCAAGCTTTATGCTTATGAGAATGGAAAAAAAGCGATTTTGAATTATCTCAATAATCAGGGAGTGCAGGCCAAAGTTTCCTTGACAAAGGATCTTGGAATCTATCGGATTAACTATACAAACAACCGTCTGATGCAAGTGGCGGTTCTGGTGGCCAAACAGGAGCAGCTATGGCAATTAAAAAGCATGACGAAAGTATCTAATAGGACGAAAGTAACTTATCACTATGCACCAAAACAAAATAACAAGGAAATTGAAAAGAGAAGCGAAGATTATATTGTGATGGTGGGAGATGGAATGGAGCCAGAAGGGGAAAACTGGCTGGAGGAGTTGTTGGGATTTTGTCAGGAACGGCGTGTAGGTGCTGTCTCAGGAAGAATCTTTAATAAAAAGCGTAAGACAATGCACAGTGGGATGGTGGTATCTGCAAAGGGCAAAGTATATCCATTGTTTGAGGGACTACCAGAAATATACCGCGGTTACTGCCATCGTGCCGACATTCCACAAAATGTCAGCACTTTATCACTGGATTTTGTTTTATTTTCCAGAGAGGCATGGAGAGAGGCAGGAAAATTTGACGAAGAACTATTCTTTCCGGCCAGAGAAGTAGACTTTTTTGCAAGGATGCGGGAATGCGGTTATGATGTGGTCGTGGACAGTAAGTTAAAGGTGATCTGTAGAAGAGATGGTAAGACAGATTATCAGATCAAGCCAGAAGAATTTTCCAAGCTGCAGAAGCGGTGGGAAGAGGGATGGCGGCGCGGAGATTTGGCATATAATCCAAATCTCTGGGAGGGAGATGCAAATTTTACGTTTCACAGACATTGACAGCTACTACAAGGACAGAGGGAGGAGTTGGATTTGGCAATTTATGTGATGACACACAAGCCGGTAGAGCTATCCTTGCCGGAACATTACCAAAAACTTTTTGTGGGAGCAAAAAAGCTTACCACAGAGGAAAAAGAGGAACTTAAGGGCTATGTTTTTGACGATTGCGGGCAGCATATTTCTCAAAAGAACAGCAGTTATTGTGAGCTGACAGGTATGTATTGGATATGGAAAAATCAGCGGGAAGATATTGTGGGATTGACTCATTACCGCAGATTTTTTGGAAAACCAGGAGAACTGCTCTCTATGGAGGAGGCGAAAGCCTTCTTGAAGGATAGTGATATCATTGTGGCAAAGCGCCAATGGGTTGAAAAAAATGTCAAGGTTCAGTTTGAGGAGTTTCACAATAAGGAAGATTTGGCGCTGCTGCGCACAATTATTGAGGAGAAATATCCAGAGTATCTGGAGAGCTTTGACTGTGCGATGTCCAAATGTTTTTTATTTTCCTTTAACATGCTGATATGCAAAAAAGAGATCTTTGACCAATACTGTACCTGGCTGTTTGATATTCTGGAAGAATGTGAGAGAAGAACAGATCTTACTGGTTATGACGCTTATCAGAAACGTATTTTTGGCTTTTTGTCTGAGCGTTTGCTGATGGTCTATCTGCTCTGCCATAATCTGAAGATATCAGAAGTAGAGGTTGTAGAGACGGAGCTTGATAAAAGTGTGAAATGGGCAAGTAAAAAATGGGAAATGATTACGATTGTAAAGAATTTTTTTGGCAATCATGGAACCAAAACCATGCGTTATGGCAAATAAAGGAGATTCAAAACGATGAAGAACGAAGGCAACAGGTTTGAATTGATGGAGACTCGCTTTCATCTGAAAAAAAAGAATGTTTTTGTCTTTAAGGGCATTTATTCTAAAAATAAAATGGGAGATAACCAGGTGGTTTTATCCATTGACGGCAAGAAGATTCCTTTGGAGATGGAAGTTACAGAGGGAGTGGAGATTCGCAGAAAATACGCCAAATATCCATATCCAGTAAATCGGGAATATACTTTTTGTGGGACACTTCCAGAGACGGCGGAAGGTAGAAAATGGCTGGAAATCTATGAGTATGCAGGAAATGTAAGGCGCAAACTGTATCGGATATCTCTCAGAAAACTGTTAAATTCTCAAAGAGATTTGGCCTATAGTATGGAACATATCCAGGAATCCGGCGGACGGGTAAAGATTAGCGGCTGGTATATTGACCGTGGTGATGTAAAACTTACGATAGTAGACCGAAATGGAGCAGTTGTGGAATCAGATATCACCTATGGCTATCGGCGGGATGTGATTGAAGCCTTTCCAGAGATGAAACCAGAACAAGTGAAGGGGTTTGAACTTTCTTATACGAAGGTCGAAAATAGGAAAGCGAGAGTTTGTTTTGAATATGCTAAGAAGCGTATGATACTGGTACTGCCATTGCACCCGTCAAAATTAAAAAACTGTCTCGCTGTTCTAAAAAGAAATCTCAATAAGACGTATGCACATTTCAAGCGTTTTGGATTGACCTACACGCTCGGCAGAATTAAAGCAAAATTGTTCCAGGAAGGAGATCAGACCTACAATAAATGGCTGCAAAAGCATCTGCCAGATAAAGAGACTTTAGAGCAGCAGAAAAAACATAGATTTCCCAAGGAACCGAAAATCAGTATGGTAGTTCCCTTATATAAGACACCGAAAAAATATTTGTATGGACTTGTAAATTCCCTGAAAGCGCAGACGTATGCCAACTGGGAGTTATGTCTGTCTGATGGCAGTGGGAAGGAATCTCCAATAGCAGGTATCCTAAAAAAATTGGAAAAATCTGATCCGCGGATTAAGGTGATATATAATCAGGAACAATTGCGGATCTCAGAAAATACGAACCGTGCATTAGCAGTTGCAGGGGGAGATTTTATCGGATTTGCAGATCACGATGATTTACTGGCGCCTCATGCGCTTTATGAGTGTGTAAAACTATTTAATAAGCATCCTGATATGCAGGCGGTATATAGTGATGAGGATAAGGTGGATGCCACTGGAAAGAAATTTTTTCAGCCGCATTTTAAGCCAGACTTTAACAAAGATTTACTGCATTCCACCAATTATTTCTGTCATTTGTTTGTGGTGAAGAAAAACGTTCTGGACAAAGTGGGGATGCTAAATGCCGAATTTGACGGTGCCCAGGATTATGATTTTGTACTGCGCTGCTCAGAAGTGACAGATAAGATTTATCATATCCCGAAAATTTTGTATCATTGGCGCGCGCATGAGGAATCTACAGCTGAGAATCCAGAGAGCAAGATGTACGCATTTGAGGCTGGCGCTCGTGCAATTCAGGCGCATTATCACAGGATTGGCTGGAACAATACAAAGGTTACACAGACACAATGTCTGGGAGTATACCGCACACATTACACATTGAAAGATCAGCCGCTGGTATCAATTATTATTCCCAATAAGGATCATATTGAGGATTTAAAAAAATGTTTGGATTCCATAGAGCGCTGCAGCTATGAGAATTATGAAGTGTTGGTGGTGGAGAATAATAGTGATCAAAAAGAAACATTTGACTATTATCAGTCTATAGATGGGAAAAATGGCAAGATTCGGGTGCTCTATTGGAAGGATAAATTTAATTATTCGGCAATCAATAATTTTGGCGCTAGCCAGGCAAAAGGAGCCTATTTTCTATTTCTCAACAATGACACAGAGATCATCAATCCTGAGTGTATCGAGGAATTGTTGGGATTTTGTATGCGGGAAGATGTCGGTGCAGTTGGTGCAAGGCTCTATTTTGAGGATGGTACGATTCAACATGCAGGTGTTGTCGTCGGATTAGGCGGGATTGCCGGACATATTTTCTCCAATACACCTCATGATCAGGTGGGCTATTTTGCCAGGGTGATTACTCAGCAGGATTACAGCGCAGTGACCGCGGCCTGTGTGATGGTTGGCAGAGAGGAATTTGAGCGCATTGACGGATTTGATACTCAGCTTGAGGTTGCATTTAATGATATTGATCTCTGTTTAAGAATACGTGAGCTTGGGAAACTGATTGTCTATAATCCGTATGCGGAATTGTTTCACTATGAGTCGAAGTCAAGGGGCATGGACAATACACAGGAGAAAATGGAACGGTTTAACAACGAGACCATGTTTTTTGAACAGCGATGGAAGCAGATTTTGGCTGCTGGAGATCCTTATTATAATAGAAATTTTGCGATTGACCGTTTTGATTGTAGTTTGGAGGCAACATGAGAAAAGAGCGTTCCGTAACTTTTAATTTTATTATGAATTTTATTCTCACTGCCTCTTCTTTTATCTTTCCATTGATTACATTTCCCTATGTTTCCAGGGTGCTGCTTCCAGTGGGAAATGGTAAAGTTGCTTTTGCCACAGCGGTGATTACTTATTTTTCTATGGTATCTATGTTGGGGATTCCCACTTATGGGATTCGCGCCTGTGCTCAAGTACGGGATGATAAGGAAAAATTATCCAGAACTGTGCAGGAAATCCTGATGATCAATGGGTTTATGACAGTTCTGGTATACATTGCTTTTGGGGTTTCCCTGCAGTTTGTGCCCAAATTTGCCCAGGAGAAGGCACTGCTCTGGGTTATGAGCGCCACGATCCTTTTCAATGTCATTGGCGTGAGCTGGCTGTATTCTGCCCTGGAGCAATATGCCTATATTACTGCAGTGTCTCTGGTATTTAAGGTGATCGGTGTAATTTTAATGTTTTTGTTTGTCCATGACAAACAGGATTATGTGATCTATGGCGGAATTACCGTGATCTCCAATGTAGGTTCTAGTGTGTTGAATTTTTTGAGGCTTGGCAGATATATTACTTTAAAGCCGGTCGGAAATTATGATTTAAAAAAACATTGGAAGCCAATTGCAGTGTTCTGTGCGATGACGGTTGCCACTAGTATCTATACCAATTTGGATATTGTCATGCTTAGATTTATCAGCGGAGATGAACAGACCGGATATTATAATGCGGCTGTTAAGATCAAGTTGATTGTGTCAAGTCTAGTCACTTCCCTGGGTGCAGTTCTGCTGCCCAGGCTTTCCTATTATATTGAAAAAGGGATGAAGGAGGAATTTCAGCGCATGGCCTCCAAAGCCTTAAGCTTTGTCACTATGATGGCACTTCCGGTGACACTCTATTTTATGATGTTTGCCAGGGAGAGTATTCGATTCCTTTCTGGTTCGGCCTATGAATTAGCGGTGCCATCCATGTGTATCATTATGCCAACCGTTGTTTTTATTGGGCTTTCTAATATTTTAGGAATGCAGATCTTAATCCCTACAGATCAGGAGCGGAAGGTGCTGTATTCTGTGATTGCTGGAGGAGTGGTAGATCTAATTCTAAATCTGTTGCTAATACCTAAGATGGGCGCTTCTGGCGCGGCCTTTGGAACATTGGCAGCAGAATTGGCAGTTGTTTTGGTACAGGCAGTGATGCTGCGGGGTTTTTTAAAGAACATACGACAGGAATACCATGTGCTGCCTTATTTTCTTGCCCTGCTGCCAGCAGTTATTGCAGCCGAGCTGTTGCGAAAAATTGTGCTGCTGTCAGTTGGTGATTTTCTGACACTTGCTGTCACAGCAACTGTTTTTTTTGGAATTTATGGAGGAGTGTTACTGCTATTGAGAGAACAGATTACAGTAGAGTTTGTGATGCCATATGTGCAGAAACTTCTGCGGATTGGCACGAAAAATTAAGGTGATAGGAGTGTTTGACACTATTGATAATAAGAAAATTACTTTAAATATGATAATTTTTCTTTTCCGTGGGAATTACAGATATGGAAGAGTTCAGATAAAGATAAAAATTTGAACTCGCAATAAGCAATATAAATAAGAATACACAAAGTGGGAAAGAGAGAGTGCAGGGGGTGTGTGACATGGTTAGACATTATATTATTTTAAGTAGTTCTTATTCCAAAGGTCGAAGAATTGCACTGGATATAATTGGAATTGAGTTAAGCAATATAGATATTATTAATCATATGATTGATAAAATAAAAAAAAGCTGCGGTGAAGATACCTCATTGTCCTTGCACTGTATTGAGGCAGAATCTAAAGAATGGGAATCGGTAAAGAAAGAGGACAGTTTTTTTGAGGACGTTTTGCTACTGAAAGATGAAGATGAATTTATACAACTAATTCAGAAAGATCGAACATTGTCAGGGTTGGATGTGGCAAAATATATTTTGAGTAAAAAATCATGCACACAATTGAAACTACAAAAATTAGTTTACTATTGCTATGCGGATTATTTTTGCTCATTTCATAAGAGATTATTTGAAGATCAGATCTATGCATTTGAACTAGGTCCGGTAGTAAAAAGTGTGAGAGAAAAATTTAAAGGTTCTTGTAAGATTGATAATAAAGATTTGGATGATAATGAGATTGAAAAAAACCATCTTTAAAAATGCCAGTAAGGAGTAGGATTTTGTTTGCTGAGGCAGGCAACAGTAAGTTACAATCCATTGATCAGACAATTGAGAAATATGGGAAATTTACAGCAAGCGAGTTAGTAAACCTGACCCATCGGGCAGGAACACCGTGGGAGAGTATTTATGATGGAACTTCTTTTAAATGTATTACAGATGAACTCATAAAAGAAAAGCATCATTTAGAAGTAGTATAAAGGAGCCATTTGGCTCCTTTGTCAATGTAATATTATAACTTCCCGATTAAAAATAAAATCCGAATGGCAACTTCTCCAGCCAGTCGTGCCCGAAGCCGTTTGGGATAAAATAGCTTGCGTATTTGTCGGGGCAGATTATTTGGCGCAGTAAATAATGTCAATGTTTTCTGTTCAGAATCAGACAGTCTGTCAGCGAAGACGGTTTGAAAATGTTTAAGATATAGCTTGCTGTCAGTCATTGCAGTTCCAGCAATCTCATTACGCAGAAAACTGCGAATCAGACTGGAATCAGTGGAATCTTCTGCGGTGACTGCGTTGGAATGGCGAATATGCGAGGCGCTGCTTCTGGGATCGTAAATAATCTTTCCAAAACAGGCGGCGCCCCTTAGGAGCCAGCGATCGTGAAGTTCCTCTCCAGGGTCAACGTTTAAGATTAGTTGTTGTCTGGCAGCTTCATTAAAAACAATCACGAAACCGGAGGCCGGTGTATAGTAAAGAACATCTGTAAGCTGTATGTGAGATTTTTGAGTCGGAGAATGGTGCAGAAATTCCCCTGTATCACTGTAATACTCATAAGCTGAGAAATAGGCAGTGGGGATATGCCGATTAGCCTGTGATTCTAGTTTTTCTACTGCCCATTTTATTTTGTCGGGATACCAAATATCATCTTGGTCACAAAACGCATAATAGTCTGCAGGACTGCAGTTTCTTAAAATTTCATAGAAGGAGCCAGGACAGCGCAGATTTTCCCCCTGATTGTCAAGCAGAATAATTTTTCGGGAAGAACTGCTATCAGCCATATATTTTTTGAGGATGGCAATAGTGTCATCGGTAGAACCGTCATCTCTAATATAGATGGTGATATTTGGATAACTCTGCGCTAAGAGGCTGTCCAACTGTTCCTTTAGATATTTGCTGCCGTTGTAGGTAGCTAATAAAATATTTACATGAGGGAAATCATTCATAAGGCTGCTCCTTGTTTTTTGAAAATAAGTACTATCCAGAATCTTCATGAAAATAAACATGCATCTTTATCTAAATAAATTAAAAATGTCAGCAAATTTTTTATGGGGTTCTGAAATATTATACAACGAATCAAGATATTTTAAAAGAGGACGGATGAAGATGAGATCTCCAAATAACCATTATTATTTTTCTGTTAAATACTTCCATATATAACAAAAATTTTCCATCTTTGCAAAAACTTAACATTTATTTTACAAAATAAAATTACAATTCTCATTGTTTTATCAAATTTGAGGAGCTATAATAAAATTGGTTAGTTAGTTGTTTAGAAACTCAGAAGAGGAAAAGGAAATATTATGGGAAAAAGAATCTTATCTGTATTGTTGGCAATTGTACTGTTAGTTACGATGGAAGGTGCTGGACTTTTTGGTATAGAAGATGCAGGAGCATCTCAGCAATATGGACAGGGTGTACAAAATTTAATGGAACAGCCAGCACAAGAAGAATTAACAGGGACAGAGGATCTTTCCGAAGAACAACCAGGGGATGAGCCATCACAGGAAGAACTTCCAGAGACAGAGGATCCTTCTGAGGGAGAGTCAGGGGATGAACCACCACAGGAAGAACTTCCAGAGACAGAGGATCCCTCTGAGGGAGAGCCGGGGGATGAACCACCACAGGAAGACCCCACAGTGCAGTATACAATCTATTTTAATCTGGCAGGAGGAACTACTTCAGAAGGAGGAACCATTTTCTCTATACAGGTGCCAGCAGGACAATTGCCAGATACCTCTGCAGTGATTGTACCAGTGAAAAAGGGTTATCTATTTAAGGGATGGATGGATGGAACAGGAGCATATTATAATTTTGATCAGCCTGTGACAAAAGATATTGCATTGCTTGCTGCATGGAATCCGATTACTTACAGGGTACAGTTTGATTTAAATGGCGGTAAAGGGCAGCAGCCTCCAGAACAGATTTTCACTTATGGCAAGGAAGAGATTCTGCCATTCAATATGGCTCATAAGTCAGGTTATGTATTTTATGGATGGAAACAAAAGGGAGTGGGGATTTACCAGGAAGGTGCTTATGTAAGAAATTTGGCGGATCAGGAAGGTGCTGTGGTAAAGCTGAAAGCTGTCTGGCGGCGAGGAAACTATAAAGTTTCTTTTAATGCAAATGGCGGCACAGGAACAATGGATGAGCAGGTTTTTACTTGTGGAGAGGCAAAAAAGCTTTCCAAAAACAAGTACAGCAGGAAGGGGTATACTTTTATTGGCTGGAATACCCGTAAAGATGGAAAAGGACAGAGCTTTACAGAAAATCAGAAAGTGGATTCTTTATGTAAGGAAGATGGTGAAGTTTTTGAGCTGTATGCTATGTGGAAGGGGAATCCATATAGGGTAATATATGACGGAAATGGTGCTCAGAGCGGCACAGTAAAAACCAGCAAACATGTCTATGGGGTGGAAAGTAAACTGAATGCGAATCATTTTAAGCGCAAAGGATTTACATTTGCCGGTTGGAATACGCGTAAGGATGGAAAGGGAAAGACTTATACAGATCAGAGCAAAGTTAAGACACTTACCACAAAATACAATGGTACGGTTACACTGTATGCGAAATGGAAAGCGACGCAATATTCTATTTCTTATGAATTACGAGGCGGTAAGCTGTCAAAATCTGCGAAGAACACATTTAACATCAATACCAAGACATTTTCCCTGCCTTATCCATCCAGGAGCGGTTATGATTTTGACGGTTGGTATCAAGATAAGAAGTTTAAAAAGCGTGTGGTGGAAATCAAGGCAGGAACCACAGGAAATCGGAAAGTCTATGCAAAGTGGGTGAAATGTAACAACAGTCCTAAGAAAAATTCCGCTAAGCTGACAGCATGTAAGGCCAATGGGACTGAGAAGGTCAAAGTTACCGCCACAGTGAAAAAACGGGTGGTCAGTGATGATGGATGTTATTATCTGGTATATGTAAATCCCTCCAATAAAGTTCCTTATAAGATGGTTAAGAAGCTTTATAAAAAGAAGAAGCTGAGCTTCAATCTGAAAATGAAGGAGAATACAGGGTATGTCACTTCAATGTTTGGAATTGCCGTCAAAAAGAAGGGGAAATATAAGTTGATCAGCAGTCCCTCTTTTGTAAAAAATCCAGAGAAAGCTGCCAAGAATAAGTCAAAATATAAGCCAGGGAAGACAAAGAAGGGCATTCAATTCAGCAATAGTATGGAAGAACTCAAATCCTGCGGAGCAAAAAATACATTTCTGAACGTGACAGTTTCTATGGTTTTTGGAAATCCTACCGTACCATATGAATACAATGGCAAGGTCTATAATTTTAACTCTATGGACACCTATCGGGATATTGTATCAAAGTGTAATAAATTGGGAATTAATATGACCTTTCAGGTGATGCTGGACTGGTATGACGGGCAGACTGATATGATTGCTACTCGGGCGAGACGTGCGGGTGCAGCACCTTATTATACTTGGAATATATCCAATAATAGTGCTCGTGAGAAGATGGAGGCAATGTTTTGCTATCTGGGGCAGATATTTGGCAGGAAAAGCTGTTATGTGTCCAATTGGGTGTTAGGAAATGAGATTAACAATCCTGTGGGATGGAATTATAGGGGAAGTTTATCAAAAGCTTCCTATTTCAAGACTTATGCGCATGTATTCCGTGCTTTATATTATGCTGTGCGCAGTCAATATTCCAATGCTCATATATTCATCTGTACGGACAATTATTGGAATGCTGCAGTTGCAGGAGGGTTCAGTACAAAAGATACCATTAATACCTTTACGAAGTCTTTGAATAAGGTACAAAAAGGACTTAAATGGAATCTTGCTTATCATGCATATTCCTATCCTCTGACTTATACAAAGTTTTGGGATGGATATGGAATTACCAATAAAAGCGATACCCCTTATGTGACAATGAAAAACCTGAATGTAATGACAAATTATATTAAGAAAAAATATGGTTCTTCCGTACGTATCATTCTTTCAGAACAAGGCTACAGCTCCCATTGGGGACAAGCAAACCAGGCGGCAGCACTTGCAGGCAGTTATTATATTGCGGCATGTAATCCGATGATAGATGCTTTTATTATAAGAAGCTATCAAGATCATCCTGAGGAAGTAGCGCAAGGATTGAGTATGGGAATTTTAGGTAAAGAGGCCTTTACTGTATTTCAAAATATGGATACGGTACAATTTTATCGTTATACGAAACCATATCTAAGGATTATTGGTATAAAATCTTGGAAAAAATTGATACCAAGTTATAAGAAAAGCCGAATTTACAAAATGTATCGGAAAAATTAAATTGACCCTTGAAAGGATGCTATATTTAGAATAAAAATTACAAGAGTTGAATTTCAAGGTAAATGCAGCACATACAGTCCTGTTTTACAAGAATATGTAAAATAGGGCTGTTTTTTATGTAATAGGAAATTCCTTCGGATTTCCTATTACATAAAAAACAATTATCGCACTGCGGCGGGTCGCACGAATATATTCATTCGTTCAAATATTGATGGAAACCTTTTGGTACTATGAATTGCAAAATGGTGAAACTCAAATCTATATTTCCTTGCAAATTAATATATTTTTTGATATAATCGGAATAATGTTTGGATAAAATAAGAGCAATTGGAATAGTATATGTTTCGATTATGCAGGAGAACTCGCATATACGAGTAATCAGAATTATATCGGAAAATGGGGGTAGCTTGAGATGCCATTATGCCAGAGAACTGGCATGAGCAGAAAGGAAGATTGTCACTATGAAAGTTGGAACACTGAGCTTAAATATAAATGCACCAGATTTTAATTATGGAGCAATGCTTCATACTTGGGCAACCCAGCAGTATCTTTTGAAAAAAGAAGGCATTGAGACAGAAGTCATTGACTATACAATGCCTAAGATAGAGGGATGGGATCGCTATGATGCCATGAGCCAAAAAACGGAGGATTACGCGGGTGAGAATGAGGAGGAGCTAAAGGAAAAGTACCTCCGCCGTGTGCAAAAATTTGATTCTTTTATTGAAAATCATTTGATTGTCTCTAAAGAAAAATATATTCAGCAAACGATTGCCTTTGCAGATCTTCCATATGACACGGTACTATGTGAAAGTGACGTCATATGGAATGCCAAACGAGGCAGGCTTGATCCTGTGTTCTACCTTTCCACTCCCAGTATGCGGGGCAAGCGCAGGATTGCATATGCACCCAGTATGGCGGATGCACAGTTGACTCGAAAACATCAGTCTCAACTGGACATGTTATTGGAAAATGTGCATTTTATCTCTTGTAGGGAATCCTATCAAAAACCCTTGCTGGAAGCACATACGAACAAGGTTGTCCAGCATGTTGTCGATCCTGTTATGTTGCTAGATCCTGAGGATTATGAATGTATTACGGCACCAAGAATCATGCAGGAAGATTATCTCTTGTTGTATTTGCCAGTGGATAACAATAAACTTTTGCGTAAAAGTGCAGTTCAGTATGCCGAAGACCATCATTTGAAAATACTTGAAATATCTACAAAACTGAGAGAAGATAGCGACGAACTGCAAAAATGTCTGCCTGATGCAGGAATTGAAGAATTTCTGTCCGCGATTAAATATGCTGATATGGTCTTTACAAATTCCTTTCATGCAATTTGCTTTGCAATTATATTTCAGACACCATTTTTTGCTTTTACCCGCAAATATAATGGGAAAGTATGGGATGTCTGCGAACGTTTTGGGTTAGAGGAATATTATGTAAGAGAAAATGATTTTTTAGACAAAGAACCCGCGGATATGAAAGCGGTTCACAAAAGATTCAAGGAACTGCAGGCTGAGGGCAGACAATGGCTGGATCATGCTTTGACTGCTGAATTAGAGCCTGAGTCCGCGAACTATTCTGAAAAGAAAATAATTAAAATGTTAGACAACGGCAAGAGAACTTTTCTTGAGAAGTCTGCCACTTTGCTGCGGCGTTACAACAAAAGACTGAGGAAAAAGTTAAAAAAATTTAGTATCCGAAAGATGCCCAAAAAGGTGATGAAACGGCTGCGTAAATTCAAAAAGAAATTTACAGGAAAGGTTATGAAATATCCACGCAGATTCACAAAAAAATTTATGAAATCTCTGCGTAGATATAAAAGTAAGTTATCAAGTAAAATCCAATATATGCGAATTGAATTGTTTACGGCGCTTACTCGGCAGAAGATGGAGATTGACAACAATAAAATTGTGGTTTCCTCTATTTCTAATTCCTTTAGCTGTAATCCCAAGTACATTTGTAAGGAAATGATCCGTCGAAAGCTTCCCTATGAGATTATATGGCTGGTGGAGGCTGGAACCGATATTGCTGCATTTCCGCCAGAGATTCGAACGATCAATAAAAAAACCATAGATGCAGCACGAGAGGTATATAGTGCGAAGCTTTGGCTCGACAATGGCGTCTGTTTCTCAGAACTATTTGAAATTAAGCCAGGACAATACCATGTACAGACAATGCATGGTTCTCTCGGCATTAAGCGATTGGACAATTCTACAGCTAGCAGAAGTAAGACAAAACACGGCAGAGATGTGATCCGCCGTGAAAATCAAAATACAAATTTTGTATTGATTAATTCACAGTTTGAAGAAGATGTGTTTAACTCTGCGCTTTGGTCGGGGGTACCAATGCCGCGCTATGGTCACGCAAGAACCGATATCTTGTTCCAAGACAACGCCCAAACGATTGATCCTATTCGTTCTGCTTTGTTAGAACGCTATGGAATTCCCAAAGATAAAAAATTGGTTTTGTTCGCGCCGACCCACAGAAAATGGCTCAAAGCTGCTGATTTAGAAATTGATTATAAGGAATTAACCGAGACATTTTCTAGCAAATTTGGTGGTGATTATGTGGTGATGCTGCGCCTGCACTATAAGACGAGATTTTTACTGCAGAAAGCAGGCAGTTCCTTAATAGAAGAACAACAGGGTATTGTTTTTGATGTAACAGATTATCCAGATATTCAGGAATTAATGTTGGTCACTGATGTAGGTATCACCGATTATTCCAGTTGGATTTATGATTATGTCAATACCAGAAAGCCTGGTTTTATCTATGCGGCAGATCTAGATCAATACAACGATGTGACAGGTTTATATTATCCACTTGAGGAGACGCCTTTTCCTGTTTGCAGCAGTTGTGAAGAAATGCTTCAAAAAATCAGAGAATTTGACAATGATGTTTATCTGCAAAAAGTTGAGGCGTTTCTGTCGGAAAAGCAGTCTGTGGATGACGGACATTCTGCCGAACGGGCTGTCGGCCTAATTGAAGAACTTATGAATAAATAAGAAGTTGTTGTTTTAATGATTATTTATGATGCCGACAGTAAGGTGATGGAAAGGAGAGTTTTATGCAAGGAACATGGAAAGTTTTTCTTACATTTATAATGTGTGTGTTATTTGTCACAGACGGAAATGGCCGTGCTAAGACAGCAAATTTTCAGGACAAGTATAACGAATATATCAATAAGGATGCGATAGTGCTCACGGTTGATACAAGTACATCTGATATTTCTGCAAATCTTAAAACTCTTTTAGAGACTGCAAGAGATGATAAGAAAAATTCTTATGTAATTGTAATTCCGAAAGGGGAGTATGTACTCTCCGCAGCGGCTAGAGTGTATAGCAATACAACAATTTATGCGGTAGGAGCAAAGTTGACAAGGCATGGAACGGGTGTTAGCTTGTGTACTGGAGGATTACCGGAGGATGCTCAGCACTCAGGGTATTCTGATTATCAAAATATTAACATTATCGGGGGTACATGGATTAGAAAACAGGGGAACTACTCAAATATTTTTTATCTTATTCATGGAACCAATATTAATGTAATTGACTGTGTGTTTGATGGCAGTGTCGGCGAAAAAAAAGAAAATAATCATATGATTGAGGCATCAGCAATAGACGGTTTAACAGTGAAGGGATGTACATTTAAAAATAATGTTCGCCCTGCCGCAGATATAAAGAATGATACTTATTGCGGCGGCTGGGAATGTCTGCAGTTAGATATTACTGCTGATGCGGATTCAGGACATAATTATAAATATGATGGAACACCTTCTAAGAACGTTTTGATTACAGAAAATACGTTTACAAAAGCGTCAAGAGGAATTGGTTCACATACAGCTATTGACGGCGTATATATTGAGAATATTGTTATTTCTAATAATACGTTTGATGGTTTGACGGATGAAGCCATTGTTGCCTATCATTATTATAATTGTGAAATTGTGAATAATACAATTAATGGCGGCCGTGGTATCTGTGTCCAAAATATGGGAAAGGCCACATCATCAAAAAGGATTGGTACATATTTTCTCAATCCGGCAGATAAACGGGCGGAAGGCGTATATACGGCAAAGAAACGCACAGATGTAAATACTGTAGTCAGCAAAAATACAATTGTGACATCATCTTCCATGAAGGCAAACTGCTCTTATGGCATAGAGATTTATGGTGTCTCAATACCATCAGGTTTCAAATGTGCCGCTCCAGGAGGAAAAACCACAACACTTACTAAGGGTAATTATGAAATTTCAAATGTAACCGTAACAAATAATAATATTACAACAAATGGTGTGGGAATTCGTGCGAGGGGCTGCTATGACAGCGTGATTAGCAATAATACAATAAAACCGTCAAAAGATGCGGTGAAAGCCAAAACCCAAGTTGGCGGCGCTGTCATCTATGGTGGAGCGCATTCAGCTCCAAAGGGAGTTACAGTAAAAGATAATACGATTGGTGCCTTTCGAGATGGCGGTGTTTTGGTAAAGGAAGCTTCCTATGCACAGGATATCACAGGCAACACAATTAAAAATACAGGCGCAGATGGTATCCGAATTTCTGATCAAGGCGTCGTTCTTGGCTCAATCAGCAAAAATACGATCACAACTGCCAAAGGTCAAGGCATCTGCGTAAAAACAAAAGGAAATGTGAAGAGTATAAAGAATAACAAAATCACATCGGTAAAAGGTGCAGGGATTTTGGTTTCGGATCATGGTATCGTAAAAAGTGGTATTGACAGTAATACAATGAAAGATTGTGGAGAATGTGGAATAGATATAAAATCTTCTCAAGTATCTAAGGGCATTAATGCAAATACCATTACAGAATCCACAAATTATGGAATAAGAATTGTAAACATTCAAAAACCTGTAGACATTACCTCTAATACGATTTCAAAAGTCAAAAAGGCACACGCTGTCTATATAAGAAATGATAATAGCAAACATACAGTAAAACTGGTTGGCAATATAATTACTGGCAATAAGAAATATTTTGGTATTCGGGCTCAAAAGGGTAAACTGTATATAAAGGGTAACACCATATCAAATACTGTGAAGCCTGTATCTTGCTTTCAAGCAGTCAAGGGTGAGATATTTGAGAATACAATCAAAGGTAACACCGATAATAGGTATTCTTTACATGTGGATCAAGGGACAATATTTTATGTAAACAATACGGCTGTTAAAAAGATAAAGGCGAAAGCATCTGGTAAGTTGGCTGTTAATGTAACATGGAAGCCTGTATCAAAGGCATCTGGATATAAAGTGGAATATGCAACAAAGGCGAATATGTCCAAATCTAAGAGCATGAATGTTGTTGGTAAAAAAAGCAAAAAAGTAACATTAACTAAATTAAAGGCGAAAAAGACATATTATATTACAGTGCGCTCTTATATCGTACAGGATGGAATGAAAGTATACAGCAAACCTTCCGCTGTAATAAAATGCCAAACCAAATAAGATTGTTCTGCAAACCAACTGATATTTGTGGAATAGTATTTGCTAGAATAGCTTTTAAGGCTGATGGCTTCTGCATTTATTTTGCAGTGAGGCATTGGCCTTTGTTTATTTTGTCTATATAAAGGGAAAGATTGACAGCAGAGGAATAATTAAGTATCATGTTTGTAATGATAATGAATACAAAGTTGATAGGAGACAGATATGACAATTAATATCATTGTTTTATTTTTAATACTTATGGTAGTTCCAGAGGTAGTGGGAATGCTGTATACAGGATTTCTTCCAGAAGAGCGCAATGGAATAGCTATTAACTGGGGAGCAGGATTTATTATCTTATGGGGAATTTTTGAGATCATTGTACTGCCCTTGATTTATCTGAAAAAAAGCCTGAATTTATTATGTATGGTGTATGGCGGCATCATTGTGCTGTGTATGATTGCAGGGGTGGTCAGGAGCAGAGAGCGGATTATTCCAATGGTAAAACAGAGTATATCTTCTTTAAGGAGCAAAGCTCTGATTGGATGGGGAAATGTACTGCTTATTTTGGGACAAGCTTATATTTATCTAAGATATATGCATATTGATGATGATGATGCTTTTTATGTGGGAGCCGCTGCCACAGCAGTATCTACAAATACCATTTTTTCAATTGATCCTTATACAGGAATGGAATTTGCAAAGCTCCCTTCACGGTATGTACTATCTCCCTTTTTTTCCTTTATTGCATTTTTAAGCAGAATCAGCGGCGTACATCCGGCAGTTGTCACACATCTTGTCTTGGCAGGAATTTTGATTGTCTTGTCATATACAGTCTACGCACTTGTTGGCAGAAAGCTGTTTCCTGACGTCTCCAAGCTTTCAGAGTATTTTTTGTTTTTTGTGATATTAATCATACTATTTTCTGGTTATACAGTATATACACAGGGAATGTTTACTTTGGTACGTATTTGGCAGGGAAAAGCGGTATTTTGTGCAGTATTGGTACCAATGATAAGTTATATTATGCTGCATTTGGCTTCTGGGCGAGCGTTTGTTGCGGATTGGTGTTTTTTGTTTTTGCTTATGTGTGCCTGTTGTCTGGTTTCTTCGATGGGGATTATGTTAGGAGCCATTATGTTGGGGATTTTTGGTATTTTGCATGTGATTAGGGACAGAGATTTTAAAAAGTTTTTTTGTACAGCTTTATGTTGCCTGCCCAATATAGTCTGTGCAGGTCTGTATTTAGTAATGCACTAATATAGAATGGCAAAGGAGGGTCAACCATGATAGAAATTTTGCATACAGCATGGGAAACATATGCACAGTACAATGGTACGGCAATGCATATGGGAGTGTTTTTGGCAGCACTTTTATTTTTGCATGTTTTTCATAAGACAGAAACAGAGAGGGCAAATGCATATTTTTTGTCAGGATATACGTGGATATTTTTTTTGATTTTCTTTTGTCCGCTGACGGCAAAGATTATCATGGATTATTGTATTGGTGCGGATGTATATTGGCGTATGTTTTGGATTCTGCCAATTCCAGTTGTGATGGCATATGTGTTTACTGCCAGCCTAAGAGAAACTGCGATTTGGAAAAGAGCGGCCTTGATGATAGGAATGGCATTGGTAATTATAGTAACGGGCAGCGCTGTTTATACGTCAGAAAATTTTAGTAAAGCACAAAATATATATAAGCTGCCGCAAGAAGCGCTGGATGTATGCCAGATTATCAATAAGGATGCTCATGAAAATGGCATTGAAGAAAAAAAGGTTATTGTGGTAAATGAATTGTTATCCTATATTCGCCAGTATGATGGAAGCATTCAAATGCCTTATGGAAGGGACGCCTTAAAAGGGCAAAAACTTGAAAATAAAAACAGCAGGCAGATATTTAAGCTTATGTGTTCGCCACAGATAGATTGGAAGAAACTTGCAGAAGCTGCTGAAAAAGGTTCTTATAATTATTTCGTGTATTACACAGATGAGGCGGTGGATCAAGAGCTGCAAGACTTGGGATATAAGCGGATTGGTGATGGCGGCGGATATTTTGTATATCGGCGTGAAGGATAATGGAGCTCATTTGCATTTGAGTTGAGAAAATGTTATAATTAAAAAATATGAGCAGAAGGACAAGGGACTTAAGATCAAGAAGAATTTAATATGAAATAATACTGGAGGTTGACCAATGAAAGGAATTATTTTAGCCGGAGGCACCGGAACACGATTGTACCCATTGACAAAAGCGATATCAAAACAGATTATGCCTGTATATGATAAACCAATGATCTATTATCCCCTGTCCACATTGATGTTGGCAGGGATCCGCGAGGTACTGATTATCTCTACCCCGAGAGATCTTCCAGTTTTTGAAGAATTATTGGGAGATGGCAGCCAGCTTGGAATGCGTTTTGCATATGCTGTTCAAAAGGAGCCAAGAGGACTTGCAGATGCATTTATTATTGGAGATGAATTTATCGGCAGTGATGCAGTGGCATTGGTGCTTGGCGATAATATTTTCTATGGACAGAGTTTTTCTAAGGTTCTTAAGAATGTGGCAGAGCGAACAGAGAACCAGCAGGGAGCTACAATTTTTGGATATTATGTCAGAGATCCCAGAGAATATGGTGTGGTAGAATTTGCAGAAGATGGGACGGCAATCTCTATTGAGGAGAAGCCAGAGCATCCAAAATCCAACTATGCAGTGCCAGGACTGTATTTTTATGATAATGATGTGGTGGAGATTGCTAAAAATGTCAAACCTTCCGCGCGCGGCGAGATTGAGATCACCAGTGTCAATAATGAGTATCTGAAACGGGGAAACTTGAAAGTGGAGACTCTGGGGCGTGGGTTTGCATGGTTAGATACGGGCAATCATGATATGCTTTTGGCAGCAGCAGATTTTGTGTCAGCATTTCAGAAACGTCAGGGACTTTATATTTCCTGTATTGAGGAGATTGCTTATCACAGAGGCTTTATTGACAAGGAACAGTTAAAGAAACTGGCAGAGCCTTTGATGAAAACAGAGTATGGGCAGTATCTGATGGACATTGCAGAGGGTATGTAGAAATTTAGACTCTGAGAAGATAAAATAAAAGATGCATTGATAGATAGTAAATTTAGGAGGGATAGATCAATGGGAAAGATCAAAGTTACAGATCAGTGTAATGGCATTGCTGGGTTAAAAGTAATTGAGCCGGCAGTATTTGGGGATGAGCGCGGCTATTTTATGGAAACTTATAATTATAATGATTTTAAGGAGGCAGGGATTGACTGTGAATTTGTGCAGGATAATCAGTCTGCATCCAGGAAGGGTGTGCTTCGGGGACTGCATTTTCAGATTAATTATCCTCAGGATAAGTTAGTACGTGTCGTAAATGGAGAAGTGTTTGATGTGGCTGTAGATTTACGTCAGGGTTCTGAAACCTTTGGAAAATGGTTTGGGGTGACGCTTTCAGCAGAGAATAAGAAGCAGTTTTTTATTCCCAAAGGCTTTGCACATGGATTTGTAGTTTTGTCAGAGTATGCAGAGTTTTGTTATAAGGTGACAGATTTCTATCATCCCAATGATGAGGGCGGATTGTTGTGGAAGGATGAGAAGATCGGTGTTAAGTGGCCGATGCCGGAAGGGATGACAGAGGAAGATTTGGTGTTGTCTGATAAGGATAAGGTCTGGGGAGGCTTAGAGGATTATGTAAACAGCCAGAAGGGATAAGTGAGGAATCTAAAAGGAGAGGAAGGCATATGAAAAAGAGGATTTTAGCATTTTTGCTGACAGGGGCAATGCTTTTAGGTACAGTTTCCACAGAAGCATATGCAGCGGTTCCACAGGAGCCTGTGGGTGTTGTAGAAGACAGCCAAAAAGATTTCGATGAGCAGCCAGAAGAGACAGACACAGAAAAAATAGATGCACAGAAAGATCAAACAGCAGAAAAGACAACAGAGATAGGGAAAGAATCAACTGAGAAAACAGATGAAGATCTTGCAGAGAGAGAAGCGGATGAACAGGCTGCCCAGGAAGAGACTGAGAACGAAGCAAATGATGAGATAGAGCCGCCGAATATTGAGCAGGATGCCAAGAGTGGGGAGAGCACAAATACAGATCAGGAAATTGAGGCTGCAAAGGAAAATCAAGCCCAGCAACAGAGCGCAGAGGATGAGGGGATTCAAGAAGTTCCATCGGCGGACGAGGAGGCGATTCTCAATTGGACGCCGCCTGTTGACGGACTGCAGATGAGAGAGCTGGAAGTTCCTGACGAGGTGCGGCAGACAGCTGTGTCTGTTGAGGACAGTGATTTGGCGGGTATAGACGGTCTGGATCATTCTGTCAAGGGTTCTCAGAGCTATGATTCCAGTTGGGACGTCTATTCCTCTAATTATCTGTATAACCGCTTAGATGCAAACAAAAGAGAGTTTTGGGATCGCTTGAATAAGGTATGTAATCTATATTTGACCAAGGATTTGAATGCGGTGAATATTGGCAGTGGTTATGCTATTGCAGATTATCAGATTAATTATAAAAATATCGGCTTGAGCGACAAAGAGGCAAAAGATGTCTTTATCATGTTTTCCTATTCTAATCCACAGTACTATTTTTTGGACAGTAGTGCAATGGCAAAATATCCAAATGGATCTTGGTATTTGTATTTTTATGAGAAATTTCAATCTGGTTCTGCCAGAAAATCTCAGACTGCCAAGGTAAAGGCCAAGATTGACTCTATGGAAGCCAAGATTCAAAAGGGTTCCAATGATGTGGAGAAAGCAAGAATTGCCCATAATTTGATTGTGGAGAATATTAAATATGATCCAGGCTTTCTTATCGATCCAATTCAGCCTATTAGCACATACCATCAGAGTGCTTACAGTGTATTTTTTGAGGATTACACCGTCTGCGCTGGATATACCAAGGCATTTGAGCTGCTGATGAATGGTGTGGGCATTGATACGATGGGTGTCACCAGTGCGGGTCATGCATGGAATATCATTTGTCTGAATGATTCTTGGTATTATGTAGATTTAACGTGGAATGATTTGGATGGAAGATATGGTTATCAGAAACAATATACGTATTTTGGGGTCAGTGAATCCAGATTGCGCGGAGAGCTAGAACAGAGAGACGGCCATAAGAAAGAGAGTTTTTATAAAGGGCTGACGCCAAAGTGCAGTAAAGATTTTGGTTCTACATTGGAGGCTGTGGGGAAAGTCTTTACCCCTTCCCAGACTACACAGACCCCAACAATCAGTCAGAAAAAGACCAGTACGGGGATGGCAGTAACCCTGAAAACCAATACCTCTGGGGCGGATATCTACTATACGCTCGATGGCAAGGAACCATCTTCTTCTTTTTCCAGAAGTTATCACTATACAGGAACATTTAAAATGACAAAAAATGCTACGATCAAGGTGAGAGCTGTCCGTGATGGAAGATGGGACAGTGATGTTTCTTCCGCTTATATTGAGGGCAAGATGTATACGGTTAAATTTAATACCACAGGCGGCAGTAAGATCTCTTCCAAGCTGGTATGGCCGGGGAAAACAGTAGCAAAACCAGCTAAGAATCCAACACGGAAAGGTTATCTGTTTGCAGGGTGGTATAAGAGTAAAAGCGGCAAAACAAAATGGTCTTTTAATACTAAAATCTCAAAAAATACTACCGTCTATGCCAAGTGGACGAAAGTGAAAGTGTCAAAAACTGCTGTCAGTAAGCTAAAAAATCTTTCTGGGAGAAAACTGTCTGTTACGATCAAAACGGTAAAGGGTGTGAAGGGATATCAGATCCGTTATTCCACCAATTCCAAGATGAAGTCTGCAAAGATGAGACAGGGGAAATCTTCCAAAATGACAGTTTCCAAACTGCAAAAAGGAAAGAAGTATTATGTGCAAGTCAGAGCTTATAAATCTGATTCAACAGGTAATAAAGTATATGGAAGCTGGAGTAAGACCAAATCAATTACAATTAAGAAATAGAGAACAGTGTCAGAACATACGAACCTCCCAATTTGGCGGGAGGTTCAACGTGTTCTGAAACAGATATGTTTAGAGCATAGCAAAGGAATCAAATGATATATGAATGAGACATCAAAAAATATAGTAGTAGAAATGATAGAAAACCGAAAATTGATCAAGAGTTTGGCAAAGAATGATTTTAAGACAAAATTTGCAGGCTCTTATCTGGGGACCATCTGGGCATTTGTACAGCCTGTGGTGACAGTGCTGATCTATTGGTTTGTCTTTGATAAAGCTTTGGGAGCCAGGGCTTCTATTCGAGGTGAGCTGCCTCTTCCCTATGTATTGTGGCTGGTAGCAGGGATCATCCCCTGGTTTTTCTTTTCAGACTGTATCAGCGCTGGCACAGCTGTTTTAGTAGAATATAGTTATCTGGTGAAAAAGGTAATGTTTAATATTGATATCTTACCAGTGGTCAAGGTATTTTCCTCTATATTTGTACATGCTTTTTTTGTAGTATTTATGCTGTTGTTGTTTGTTGTTTTTGGTTATATGCCAGATATTTATATGTTACAGGCGGTATATTACAGCTTGGGAGTACTACTTTTTGCTTTGGGGCTGAGTTATTTTACGAGCGCTGTCTCAGTATTTTTTCCAGATGCAAGACAGATCGTAAATATTGCACTGCAGATTGGGATCTGGGCAACACCTATTATGTGGAATATCAATGATATGAAGGAGAAGATTCCAGACGCAGCAATGGTGATCTTAAAGCTCAATCCTCTCTATTATATTGTGATGGGCTATCGGGAAGCGATGATTGATAAAGTTTGGTTCTGGGAACATCCAGGCATGACCTTGTATTTTTGGTGCTTTACAGCAGTGGTATGTTTTTTGGGTGTGACAGTATATAAGCGGTTAAAGATACATTTTGCGGATGTCTTGTAAAAGGATGGAGAGGGAACAGATGGAACAGACAGCAATAAGAGTGACACAGGTCAGTAAAATATATAAATTATATGATACCCATTCTGCCAGGCTGAAGGACGCACTGGGATTTTCGAGGAAGAAAAATTATCGGGAACATCAGGCATTGAAAGAAATCAATCTGGAGATAAAAAAGGGTGAGACAATTGGCATTATCGGAACAAACGGCTCTGGTAAATCTACATTGTTGAAGATTATCACCGGAGTGATTGGACCCACCAGCGGAGAAGTGGAGGTTAAGGGCAGAATTTCTGCACTGCTGGAGCTTGGCGCAGGATTTAATATGGAATACACAGGGATTGAAAATGTCCATCTGCAGGGTTCTATGATGGGATTTTCCAGAGAAGAGATTGAACAAAAGATGCAGGCCATTTTAAGCTTTGCCGATATAGGAGATTTTGTAAATCAGCCAGTCAAAACTTACTCCAGCGGAATGTTTATGCGTCTGGCCTTTGCGGTGGCTATCAATATTGATCCAGAGATATTGATCGTGGACGAGGCTTTGTCGGTGGGAGATGTCTTTTTTCAGGCAAAATGTTATCGCAAATTTGAGGAGTTCAAGGCTCTAGGCAAGACAATTTTATTTGTCAGTCATGATCTGAGCAGCATTACCAAATACTGTGACCGCGCTGTATTATTGAATAGGGGTGTCAAGGTTATGGAAGGCACACCCAAGGAGGCAGTCGACCGCTTTAAAATGGTACTTGTGGAACAGGAGGAAGCGCAGCGCAGAGAGAATACTTCCCTGTGGAATCCTGAGAATACGGGTATCAAATGGCGTGACAGCCTCTCAATCAATCCAGAAACTTTGGAGTATGGAGATAAGAAGGCTGAGATTTTGGATTTTGCCATTGTGGATAAGACGGGCAAGATCTCCAATGTGATTGAGAAGGGAACACAATGTACCATTAAAATGAAAGTTTTGTTTCATGAGGCAGTGGCAGAGCCAATCTTTGCATTTACTTTGAAGAATTTGATGGGTATTGAGCTGACAGGAACCAATACCATGTTGGAGGATCAGATGATTGAACCAAAGAAAGACGGTGATGTCCAGACTGTCAGCTTTACGCAGGAGATGAAACTGCAAGGGGGAGAATATTTGTTGTCGCTTGGTTGTACTGGATATGAAAAGGAGACATTTCAGGTACATCATAGGTTGTATGATGTCTGCAGCTTAAATGTGATTTCTGCTAAAAATACAGTAGGTTATTTTGATATGGAATCCACAGTGGAGATTGAATGAGAAATCTTAGAGTTACAGGAAATGGAGGAGACTATGGAAAAAATCGGAAATGTCGTTTTGGATGATACCCATTATCCAGGAGAAGATCTGTACAGTGATGGAGCGGTCGAAGATCATATTTTGCAATTGGTGCAGACTTATCCAGAAAGTGAATATCCGCAGGTGATTGCCAGAGAAAAGGATTGGGCAGTGATGTACCATTTGGCTCATGGCAGGGAAAATATATTGAGCTGGTACCCTTTTGAGCCAGGTGCAAAGGTGCTGGAAGTTGGTTCCGGGTGCGGTGCAGTGACTGGTGCGCTTGCGTCTGTGGCAGACTCTGTAACCTGTATTGATTTGTCCAAAAAGCGCAGTATGATCAATGCGACACGCCACAAAGACAGTGATAATATCCAGATTTGTCTGGGAAATTTCCAGGATGTGGAGCAGGGATTAGAACGCGATTTTGATTATGCTACTTTGATCGGTGTCTTTGAGTATGGAAGGGGTTATATTGGCGGTGACAAACCTTATCATGGATTTCTCAGCACAGTGATGGAACATCTTCGTCCAGGCGGCAAATTGCTTATGGCGATTGAAAATAAATTTGGTCTGAAGTATTGGGCAGGCTGTCGGGAGGATCATGTGGGAACTTATTTTGAGGGATTGGAAGGCTATCCGCAGACTGAGGGGGTGCGCACATTTACCAGGCCGGAATTGATTGAGATTATGGAAGAATGTGGTTATACAGATTATCAGTTTTATTATCCTTATCCAGATTATAAATTCCCATTAACAATCTATTCAGATCGGTATTTGCCAAAGATCGGAGAGCTTAAGAATAATCTTTGCAATTTTGACCGTGACCGTTTGTTGTTGATGGAAGAAGAGAAGGTCTATGATCAGATTATTAAGGATGGATTGTTTCCGCTATATTCCAACTCCTTTTTTGTGGAGATTACCAAGCCTGGGGCTGAAAAAAAGCAGCAAACAGAACAAGTATTTTATACAAAATACTCCAGTGGGCGTGTGCCGGAATTTTCGATTCAGACACGAATTGTCCAGAACATAGTGGGGAAACCTATGTTATATAAGAAGGCTGGGTTTTTGGCAGGGCAGAAACATATCAGCCATATGGAAGAGGCTGGCAGGCGTCTGCAGGCATTATGGCAAAATCAGAATCTGCTCTATGTAAACCATTATATCTCACAAAGAGACAGGATAGAGTTTGAATATCTAGAAGGTATTACATTGGAGGAACAGCTAGATCTGTTGCTGGAACAAGGCGGATATCAGGAGACGGTGGAACATATCTGCAGTGCGTTGCAAAGGTTAAAGGACAGCGCTCCCACGGAAGCCTTTGAGATGACGCCAGAATTTCAACAAGTGTTTGGACAAGCGGAGATACCTTCTGGTGAGCCGGCTGTTTCCGTGGCAGATGTGGATTTAATTTTTTCAAATATTCTTTGTACAGAAGATGGCGGATGGCATGTACTGGATTATGAGTGGACCTTTTTTTTCCCAGTGCCAGTTCGTTTTATTCTCTATCGTGCACTTCATTATTATCTGGAACTGTCGCCAAGGCGCAGGAAGTTAAAAGATTATTATGATTTTTATGGAGCATTTGGTATCACGGCAGCACATCAGAATATTTATGAGAAGATGGAACAACAGTTCCAGAATTATATTTCTGGAGACAGTATTTCTTTAGCTGGTTTATATCCAGTAATGGGGAAGAGGGCGCTTCCCCTAGAGGCTTTATTGCAAGGAACAGACCGCAGAAGAGTGCAGATCTATCTGGACTATGGAGAGGGATTTTCTGAGCAAGATTCTTATTTTATAGAAGCATACTATCAGGAAAAACTGGAATATACCGTAAGAGTACCAGAACAAGCGGCAGGAATCTGGATAGATCCAGCGCTGAGCGCTTGTATTTTAAGAGAAGTGCAATTATCCTGGGCAGAAAACGGACTTCCAGTGCAGTATAGAACCACGGGTTTTTCGTTGGAGGAGAATTGTTTTCTGTTTGACAATTCCGACCCAAAGATTATAATAGAAGAGATACCGCAGGGCGGCGGTAACATTCAAGTCTCCTACCAGATCAGTATTTTGGAGCAGGAGACAGCAGCGCTTTTGATGGGGAAGATGAATCCCCCAGAACGAAGGAAGAAAAAGAGTTGGGGATTGTTAAAAGGATAAAAATATGAGTAGAAGAGAACAATATAAACATTTGTTGAATTTGACAGCAAATTATATTATGCTGGCGTGCGAGGCAGCTCTATTTGCATATATTTGGTATTTTATGTATGACCCCATTTTGTCGAAGGCACACCGTTTCTGGAATCGAGGAAACTGGGCAGTGATCGGTATGTATACACTGATTTTGTATTTTTTTACCAGAACATTTGGTGGATATCGGATTGGTTATCTTCGAATTACTGATATCTGTCTCTCACAGATTCTCTCCATTCTATGTGCCAATGTGGTTGGATATTTACAAGTGTGTCTGATTGGAAATGATTATATGCCGATTATGCCAATGTTGATCTTGACAGGGGTGGAATTGCTGATCGTTTTACCAGGCGTTTATCTGGTTCGTTTTATCTATACCAGACTATATCCTCCTAGAAAAATGATTGTCATATATGGAGAACATTCCCCCAAGGATTTGATTAACAAGATCAATTCCAGAAAGGACAAGTATAATGTCTGCGCCACGGCAAGTGTATATTTAGGATATAAGGCATTATATGAAAAGATTATGGATTATGAAGCGGTGGTACTCTGTGATTTGCCCACCAAAATGCGCAATCAGATTTTAAAATTTTGTTTTGATCAGGGAAAACGGACTTATATCACACCAAAGATTTCTGATATTATTTTAAATGGTACCGAGCCGATTCACTTGTTTGATTCGCCATTGATGCTGTCGCGTAATCGAGGACTTACCATAGAGCAGCGGTTTGTGAAACGGACGACGGATATCGTGTTGTCACTGCTTGCTATAGTGATTTCTTCTCCAATCTTATTGTTGATTGCTGTTAGTATCAAGCTGTATGACAGAGGGCCTGTATTTTATACGCAGGAACGATTGACCAGAGATGGTGAGATTTTTCGGATTATCAAGTTCCGCAGTATGCGCATGGATTCCGAGCTAGAGGGAGCGCAGCTTGCCAGGAAAGATGATGACCGGATTACACCGGTTGGCAGGATTATTCGGCGCACTCATTTCGATGAATTGCCCCAGATTTTTAACATCTTAAAAGGAGAGATGTCTTTTGTAGGTCCAAGACCAGAACGTGAGGTAATTGCCAATCAATATGAGGCGGTGATTCCTGAATTTAGCTTTCGCCTGAAAGTGAAAGCTGGTTTGACAGGTTATGCACAGGTGTATGGAAAATACAATACCACACCATATGATAAATTAAAATTAGATTTAACTTATATTGAGACGTATTCGTTTTGGCAGGATATGAAATTGATGTTGATGACTTTTAAAATTATTTTTCAGAAAGAAAATACAGAAGGAATTGACAAGGGACAGAAAACAGCGGTGAAAAAATAGGAGGAACTTATGCCTTTTTCGGTATTGATGTCAGTATATGCAAAAGAACAGCCAGAGTATCTCTCAATAGCCTTGGATAGTGTGTTTGACCAATCACTGCCGCCTGATGAGGTTATATTAATAGAAGATGGCAGATTAACCAAAGAGCTTTATAGCGTAATAGAAGAAAAACAGAGATTGTACCAAAACCTGAAAGTGATACAATTAGAGGAAAATCATCAGCTTGGGAGAGCCTTAGCAAAAGGGTTGGAATATGTCAGTCATGATTTAGTGGCAAGAATGGATTCCGACGATATTGCTGTCAGAGAAAGATTTGAAATACAATATCAGTATATGGTCGATCATCCGCAGATTGCAATTGTTGGAGGATATATTAAGGAATTTAATGATGAGGGTACTTGGGATAAAATAAGACAAGTACCATTAGAGGGAAAAGAAATTCGTCGGTATATGCGTTATCGAAATCCATTGAATCATGTAACCGTGATGTTCCGAAAACAGGCTGTGATGCAGGCAGGTAATTATCAACATTATCCTTTCTTAGAAGACTACTATTTGTGGAACAGAATGTATGCGCAAGGTGCAAAGATGGCTAATATTCCAATTGTCTTTGTAAAGGTAAGGACTTCTACAGATATGTTTCAAAGACGTGGGGGATTAAAATACTGCGCCTGGTATTTGAAGTTTAGAAAAGCACAAAAGAAATTAGGTATCACGAATGGGAGAGAGTTTTTAATTGGATGTGTCTTAAGTATGGCTCTTAGTTTGTCACCAGGTAGAATTCGAAAGTGGGGTTATAATTTTATTTTGAGAAGAAAATTGTAGAGTAGAGTAATCAGAAAACCGCTGTGTTATTGTTGAAGTAAGAATAAAATGGTTGACAGTGGTAGAACATATGATTATAATTTAGAGAAGATTGCAGTTCTCTATGGGAAGTATCAATTGGAGGCGTATAAATATGGTTAAAGTGTCAGTTATTGTACCAGTTTATAATCAGGAAAAGTATATAGAGAGGTGCATGGACAGTATTCTTGCACAGTCCCTGCAGGAGATTGAAGTGATTTTGGTCGATGATGGTTCTACAGATTCGACCCCAGATATTCTTCGTCGGTATGAGCAAAATGACGAACGCATTACCGTGCTGCATCAGCAGAATCAGTATGCTGGAGTAGCCAGGAATCATGGACTTAAGGCGGCGCAGGGAGAGTATGTGATATTTTGGGATTCTGATGATTACTTTTCGTTAGACGCGTTGGAAGCATTATATAATGAGAGTAAAAAATATGATGCAGATATCTGTGTGGGTGAAGCCACTAAAATGGACATGTATGATGGAACAGTGAAAGAGAAGTGTTATATTAACTGGGGGAGAGTACCTGAAAAATGTCCTTTTAATATTAATGATGTTCCACAGTATATTTTTAACATTGCTAGGAATTATCCGTGGAATCGATTATATAAAAAATCTTTTTTGGAACAGCAAAATTTGCAATTTTCGGAATTAAAACAGTCAAATGATGTTTCATTTGTGATGAAAGCTTTTGTAGTTGCTGAAAAAATTACGGTAATTGATCAGATCATTGTTTATTATCAATTTAGAAACCCAGAAAGTCTGTCAGGCAATGCATTAAAGAAAAAAGAGAATGCTTTAAAGGCTCATATGGAAGTGAAAGATTTTCTGATAAAGTCAGGACATTGGGAAAACCAGGATATTAGACAGAGTTTTATCAATAATGCTTTTGGCACCATATCTTCTCAGTTTAATTTAATAGAAGACCATGAAGAATATAAGATGCTTTATTCTTTTTACAAAGAAGAAGCTCTGCCAGTTTTAGGTATCGGAAAGTCAGAAGTGGAACAGATGTATTCTGAGAAAAATGCTTACGATCTATCTCACATGTTGTCCTGTGATGCAGAAGAATATATTTTTAAACAATATGTTTATTATCAAAATAAAACACAGTTATACAGGGGAAGAACTCTTAGGATGAAGAGTAAATTAGAAAAAGCAAATGATAAAAATGTAAGGCAAAATGAAAAGATATTGAATTTAAAACAAGAAAAAGCAAATAAAATAGAGATCATAAAAAAGCAGAGAGAGAAAATAGAAACTCGGGATAATAAGATACAAAGACAAATCGAGAAGATAAAAAAGCAGAGCGAGAAGATCGAGAGACAGAATGAAAAGATTCAAAGACAAGGTGAGAAAATAGAGAAACAGAGTGAAAAAATACAAAAACAGAATGAAAAGATAGAGAAACAAAGTGAGAAAATCTCCAGTCAAAAGGCGTTATTGGAGACAAAACCCGTGAAAGTTGCTTTGAAAATTCATAGTTTGTATTCATGATTTCGTTTCGATAAGAAAAATGCAGACATACCTGAATTAGGAAAGGATAATTTATGGGATTAAAAATAGCTTTTATGTATTTAGATATTTCAAATCTGGGTGATCTTGTAATTTATGAGACGGCAAGATATATTGTCGAAGATATATTAAAAAAGAATAATATTGAAAATTATGAGATTATTCCTGTGGATATTGGTTCATATAAATACAGAAGCATGAATAATTACTTGAGGGTGAAGAGACGTGTTTTGACAAGTTTATTGGGACATGTCGAAAAAAATAGTTTTTTTTCCCATTGTTTTCCAAAAGCATCAAAAGAAGTCATGACAAAGTTATGGCATTTGACACCTCCTTATACAAATTATATGAAATATGAAAAACCAAAACTGGAGGGAGTAGATATCATTGTTTTTGGTGGCGGCGGTCTGATCAAATTCCATAGACAGAATTTTCATTATTATATAGATGATATTACAAATTATGCACAGAAGAGAAATATTCCGGTATTGCTAAATGCTCAGGGAATTGAAGGGTATGACGAAAAAAATTTGGGATGCCAGTTATTAAAGACGGCATTAAACAGGAATTGTGTGAAATATATTTCCACACGAGATGATCTGCCAATGTTATGTAATTGTTATATTACAAATCCTCAAATTGTGGTTAAGAATGTCTGCGATCCTGCATTTTGGGTATCAGAAACTTATCAAATTCCGAAAAGTAACATTGAATCCAAAAAAGTAGGAATAAATGTAATCAGACCGAAAATTTTTGGAGAATATATGTATAAGGTCAGCAATGAATCATTGGGGAGAATATATTATGAACTGATCCAAAAATTGTATGACTCAGGATATTTGGTAGAATTATTTTCAAATGGTGTGGAAAAAGATAGTGAATTTTTGGATTGGCTGTTAAAACGTTATCCCGATTTATATGAGGATGATAGAGTTACGGTTGCAAAGCCTGTTTCTACAAAGGAATTCGTGCAGCTTTTGGCAGGGTATGAGCGATTTATGGCAGTCCGCCTCCACGCAGCAATTATTGGTACCGTGTTAGGCATTCCAAATGTAAGTTTGGTATGGAATCGGAAACAGATTCTTTTTGGAGAGCAGACAGGGTTGTCACAGAATTTCATTACAAAAGAAAAGTTCAATGTGGAAAAAATTTTTAGATGTTTATGTGAGGCCAAGCCTTACAAGATGAATGAAACTTATAAAAGTTCTGTCTATCAAAATTTGGAGGAACAGCTTATAAAATGGGTTAAAGTATAGAAGAGAGTGGAAGGTGATGAAAGAATATTTAAGCAGCCTAACAAAGCAAATCAGAAAAAGATGTCATAAAATAAAATGGATGATACAAAACAATAAAATATATCAATTTATTATGAAATCATTCAGATTTGTCAGCCAAAAGATTCAGAAAAAATATCTGGAAGTTATGGCAAGAATAGTGATGGAGAAATCAGCGATTGAGTGCAACAAAATTGCAATTGCAACAAATACTTTTTCTTATACTTGTAACCCAAAGTATATTTATGAAGAGATGATTCGCCGCAAGCTAAATTATAAAATTATTTGGCTTGTCGATAAGAGAAAAGTTAAAAAATTAGATTATCCAGATGGCGTCAAAGTAGTTTCGCTCTATTCATTGAGAGGACTGCGAGAAGTATACAGTTCTAAATTGTGGTTGGATAATGGAATTGTATTTTCTGATTATTTTGATAAAAGGGAAGATCAGCTGCATATTCAGACAATGCATGGCTCACTTGGGATAAAGAAATTGGATAATGCGGTGCTTTCTAGAAATGCACATGGCAAGAGTGGACAGATTGTGGTACAGCGAGAGTCTAATCAAACGGATTATGTAATTACAAATTCTCAGTTTGAGGAAGATGTGTTCCGTACCGTTTTTTGGAAAAATACAACAATGGTTAGATTGGGACATGCAAGGACAGATATTCTTTTTTCCACAAGTTCAGATCGAATCGCGCAAATCCGCGAAGAGCTGTTTGGCCGATTTGGAATTCCCACAGAAAAAAAACTTGTGCTCTATGCACCTACGCATAGAGCAGGTTTGACAATTGAAAATTTAAGTATTGACTATAGGGATTTGACAGAGGCTTTAAAGAAAAAATTTGGCGATACGTTTGCAGTAATGATTCGCATGCATAAAAGGACTAAAAATATTGTTTTAGATAATGCAAAGGAAGATGATAAGTCTGAAGAAAGAGTTTTATATGATGTCACTAGTTATCCTGATATTCAAGAATTAATGCTCGTCACGGCAATTGGTATTACAGATTATTCGAGTTGGATTTATGACTATGTGCTGACCAGAAGACCTGGGTTTATTTTTGCCACAGATTTGGAGCGTTATAATACCAATACAGGATTATACTATCCGTTGGAAGAGACGCCTTTTCCTGTGTGTAAATCACATGAACAGTTAATATATCATATTGAAACATTCGATTATGAGCAGTATCTGAATCGAGTGGAGAAATTTTTAGATGAGAAACAATCCATAGATGACGGACAATCTGCAAAAAGAATTGTTGATTGGATTCAGTCGATTGTTCCAGTTAAGTAAGATCGCATAGATACGAAATGATGTAAATCAATGTAAACAGATTTGAGAGGAAAAAAATGGATAAGTTAGAGAAGTATCAATATCATTTAATTGAAATGCTAAATGAATTTCAAAATTTTTGTCAGCAGAATGAATTGAAGTTTTTTTTGGTAGGCGGAAGTGCGTTAGGTGCATATAGGCATGATGGATTCATTCCCTGGGATGATGATGTTGATATTGCAATGCTGCGATCAGATTTTGAAAAAATGGAGAGCTGTATGAAACGGCAGAATAATACATTAAATGATATGCTGTACTCGCCGGCTGAAAATAGTATTATCCCAGAAGCTCCTATCGGGCACTTGTATGATACGAGGCCTGTAAATGGGGAGATAGAACATGCTCCTAAAATAGATATTCATCCTTTGGATGGGGTTCCAAAACGAAAAATACAACAGAAACTGCAGCAAATTTCTGCGCTTGTATATTATTTGGGAGTATATCATTTGCCGACTAAGAACAGAGGAACTCTTATCAGGATTATATCAAAAACGCTGCTTTTTGTAATTCCAGATAAAATATGGAAAGTTTTAATTCGACAAAGTAAGAACTATTTTACCAAATGGGATGCGAGGAAAAGCCGCAGGCTGTGCAGCCTGTTTGGAGTAACTGGATATAATAATGAGGTAATGCCGCGGGAATGGATGTATCCTTTGAAAAAACATTTATTTGGTCAGTATAAGTTTTTTGTACCAGGAGATGCAGAACATTATTTAAGAAGGCTATATGGTGAATGGCAGCAAATGCCCCCAAAGGATAAGAGGGTGCCTGCGCGTGATGGTTTTTTGTATTTTGAGGAGGTAACAAAATGAATATTGCATTAGTATTTGCAGGAGGAACAGGGCAGCGAATGAGAAATTCCGCAAAGCCCAAGCAGTTTTTGGAATTATATGGAAAACCCATTATTATTTATACACTGGAAATTTTTGAACACAATCCCAATGTGGATAAAATTGTAATTCCATGTGTGGCAGGGTGGGAAGATTATCTTGCCAAATTGGTGGATAAGTTTGAAATAACAAAAGTGGATAAGATTCTTACAGGTGGAAAAGATACGCAGGAATCGAAAATGAAAGCATTAAATTATTTGAAAGAGATATGCAAAGACGATGATATTGTTATGCTTCATGATGCGGTGCGTCCGCTGATTACAGAGAAAGTGATCAACGATAATATTCAAAGTGTAAAAGAATTTGGAAATGGCATTACAGCGGTTCCTTTTACAGAAACTGGTATTATAAGTGAGGACAAAGAATACACAGAGAAGACGATTATCAGAAATACTTTGTATATTGCAAAGGCTCCTCAAAGTTTTTATTTTAAAGATGTATATGAAGCACATCTTAAAGGAGAGAAGATGCCATATACTATTACGATAGACACATGTTCTTTGATGACAGAGTTAGGAAAGAAATTACATTTGGTTCCTTGTGAAACAACAAATATTAAGATAACAACACCAGAGGATTATTATATCTTTAAAGCTCTCATCGACCTGAGAGAGAGTCAGGAAATATTTGGAATATAGGAGGGCTTATGTTAGATTTAAATAAAATTGTCTTAGAAGATTTAGAAAACGTTTCTAAAAGGGATATTGATTGGACACGATTTCGTAATGCTTCCATATTAATTACAGGTGCAAATGGATTGATTGCGACATATATCATTTATATGCTTTTATATTTAAATGAACGTGATTCTTTGGGCGTAAAAGTAATTGGATTGGCAAGAAATCAAGAAAAAATGAAGAAAAAGTTTGGTGATCTGCTTGAGAGAGAGGATTTTGAAGTAATATATCAGGATGTGACAGAACCGATTAAAATGGAGGGCACATTAGACTATATTATTCATACAGCAAGTCCAACAGGGCCAAAACAGTTTATGGGGATGCCTGTTAATACAATTTTAGCGAATGTCGCTGGTACACATCATTTGTTAGAGTTAGGAAGAGAAAAAGAGATAAAAGGTTTTCTTCTCCTGTCTACCAGAGAGATTTACGGCACAGGAGCAAAAGATTTCGTTATGGAAGAAGACTATGGGGCAATGGATCCGACACTAGTTCGTTCCTGTTATCCTGAAAGTAAAAGAATGTCAGAAACTTTATGTGCCGCTTACAATGCGCAATATGAAATGAACTGCAAAGTAGTGAGAATTGCTCATACGTATGGTCCGGGAATGATTTTGAGAGATGGAAGAGTTGTAGGGGATTTTTTGGGAAATGTCGTGGATGGGAAAGATATCACGATGAACAGCGATGGCAGCGGAACATTGGCTTTGACCTATATTGCAGATGTCGTGGCTGGTATTATGCAAGTGATCTGCAATTTCAAAGATTTTGTTTATAATATTTCTGATAGTACAGAGACGACTTCGGTAAAAGAATTAGCAGAAACTTTATGTGGACTATTTCAGGAGAAGGGAATAAAAACAAGATTCCAGGCTGCGTCAGCGAGTGAGAAAGCAGGTTATCTGGCGAATAAATTAGGATTTCTGGATTCAAAGAAAGCAATATCGGAAGGATGGGAGGCACAGATCGCCTTAGCAGAAGGAATGAAGAGAACAGTGCTTTATTTTGAAGATAATTAGAAAACGGCAAGATTTGGCATTGCGTGAGAGGGAAGAGATAGGAAGAAAACATGAAGAAGTTTTTTAATGATTTGAAACATTATAAAAGTTATATACTATATGCTACCAAAGCCAATTTAAAAGCTGAGGTAGCCAGTTCCTATCTGAACTGGCTATGGTGGATTTTAGATCCGTTGTTGTTTATGCTTGTGTATTCTTTTGTAGCGTTGGTTGTTTTTGGGAAAGGGGAACCATTTTTTCCCCTTTACGTATTTATTGGACTGAATACTTGGAATTTTTTTAGCAAGACTGTAAATAAAAGTGTTAGAATGATCCGCTCTTATAAAGGAATTATATCAAAGGTATATATTCCAAAGTATGTGCTGATTTTAATTACAATCATGGAAAATTTATTCAAGATGACCGTTGCCTATAGTTTAATACTGATTATGATACCGATTTACAGGGTTCCGATTTCCTGGTATTTGTTCAATATAATACCGCTTTTTATTACACTGATCGTATTTACTTTTGGCTGTTCTTGTCTAATGCTTCATGCTGGAGTATATTTATCAGATTTGTCAAACATTATTAAAGTAGTACTAAAGCTTGCTTTTTATATGTCTGGTATTTTCTTTAATATTAAACGCAATGTTCCAAAGCCATACAGCACATATCTGCTTCGTATTAATCCAATGGCATTTCTTATTAATGGGTTTAGAGACAGTTTGCTGTATAGCCATATGATAGAGTATGGCATATTGTTTATTATTTTTGTAATAGGCTGTATTATATCTGTGATAGGAATTAGGACAATTATTAACCATGAGAATAATTATGTTAAGGTGATATAATGAATGCAATTGAAGTAAGAGATCTCCATATCTCATATAAGACAGTAAAAGCACAAGCCATAAAGAAAACATTTTTTTCACTGAAAAAGTCAAGTACGGAAAAGTATGAAGCTGTAAAAGGTGTATCCTTTGATGTGAAAAAAGGTGAGATTATTGGGTTGATTGGAAAAAATGGCAGCGGGAAATCTACGTTACTGCGTTCTATTGCTGGTATTTTTTCGCCAGACTCAGGTTCCATTGAAACAAAAGGCGGCAATGTCTCTTTGCTGTCTATTGGAGTAGGATTTCAGAATGAATTGACAGGAAAAGATAATATCTTTCTTTCTGGACTGTTGATGGGATTTTCTAAGGAACAAATAGAGGAAAAATATGATGAAATTGTACGGTTTTCAGAATTAGGGAATTTTATCAATGCGCCAGTAAAGACATATTCCAGCGGAATGCATTCTAAGCTTGCATTTTCCATTACGGCAGTTTTAGAAGCAGAAATCATGTTGATTGATGAAGTGTTGAGCGTAGGAGATCGTAAGTTTAAGAAAAAAAGTTATGCAAAAATGCAGGAATTGATTTTTCACGAAGACCGGACGGTTATGATTGTGTCCCATAGTTCTGAGACAATAAAAAAGCTTTGTACCAGAGTAATATGGTTAAATGATGGCGTTATTATGGCTGATGGCGAGACTGCGGAGACTTTGAAAAAATACCATGAATATATGGATAATCAGGAAGCAATTATGGCAAAGTCTGATAAAGATTACTGGTATCATAAAGTCAAGGTCAAAAATAATCAGATATTATTATATCCAACCTATGCAAGATATTGTGATGACTTAAGATATTTATGCAGGTATATGCTTGAGCATTGTCCAGAGTGGGAGATTATCTGGGTCATGCGCAGGAAAAATCAAAAAATTGATATTGTGTCTGATCGTTTGAGACTGGTTTTGGAAAAGACACCAGAATATTATAGAGCAATCTATAGTTCTAAGATTATTGTGGATGATGGTGTGAACATTACCAGGGAAGATATTAAGAAACAAACTGGTCAAAAGATTTATAAAATTTTAAAAGGTTCTTTGGGAATTAAAGATATTAGGAAACATGCAGTTGCTGTGCGCAAAGGGGTAAGGAGTGCCAAATTAGTGGACTATTGCATTTCCAACAGTACCTTTGAGACAGAGGTTTATCGTGGTTCTTTCTGGAAGAATAGCGAAATTTTAGAATGTGGTCATCCGAGAAATGATATACTTTTTGCAGAGGAACAGGTGAAACAACGTATAAGGGATAAAGTGCGCAAATTCTACGAAATTCCAGAAGAAAACTTGATTGTCCTGTATGCCCCCACATACAGGGAAAAGTCGATGCTGGAAGAGCAGGTGAAAAATCCTGATTTTGATAAGCTTCGGGAAATGTTTTCAAAGCGTTTTGGAAGAAATGTCAGCATTTTTTTGAGGGCTCATCGCAAGGATAAACGAAGATGGGTGGGAGCAGGAAAAACAGAAGGGATTATCAATGTTGGCGCTTATCCAGAAATTACGGAATTGATGTTGGCGTGTGATGTAGGTATTACAGATTATTCCAGTTGGATTTATGATTTTCTTTTTTTGGGAAAGCCAGGTTTTATTTATGCGCCGGATATGGAAATATACCAAAAAAAGAGAGGATTTTATTATCCGTTAAGAGAAACGCCATTTTCTGTAGCCAAAGATATGGAGGATATGGAAAAAAGTATTATTGAATTTAATGAGGATGATTATAAGAAGAAAACAGAAGAATTCCTTGATAAAAAAGGCTGTATAGAAGCGGGGACAGCTTGTAAATCTTTGGTGGAAATATTTCGGAATGAAATGAAATAAAAAAGCAGGGTGGAGATGATAAGAAATGCGATCGTCTCCACCCTGTTATGTATATTGTTTTTGTGATTCTCTTATTTTGATTTTTTGTTTTCTACTATTTCCATCAGCATCTGTACAATACGCTCTGAGGAATGTCCGTCGTCAACACAGCCTCTGGCAGCCAAAAAATTGTCTGTGGCAATTTTATATATACTTTCATCAAAGGAAAAAATTTTGTCCACTAGTTCATCATTATTACAGCAAATCGGGAACGGCGTCTCTTGTAAGGGATAATAAAAACCTCGATTATCATGATATAAGTTTAAATCTGGTGTGTATAAAAAACCTGGTTTGTATGTCAGCACATAATCGCAGATCCAACTTGAATAGTCTGTAATTCCTATATCAATGGCTATCATTAATTCTTGAATATCAGGATAATCATTGGCATTCAGTACATATGGTAGGCTGATGACTTTTGATTTCTTAATATTGGAATGATGGGCACGGTTTAAAATAACCCATTTACTTCCAAAACGTTTTTCCAGGGCGTCCTTTAACTTAGTGAAATCAATATCTTCAAATTCACTGGATTCTTTGTCTTTGCGAAAGGTTGGCGCATATAGGGCCATATGAATATCTGGCTCAAGACCAAAGTAATCAAGGACTTTATTTTTTATTTTAATAGTTTTGCTGTTGTCTATGAAAAAAATATCGTTTCTGGCATGCCCCAATTCTAAAATACGATTCTTTTCCCAGAAAGAGGTTCTGTACACCATTGTTTCAAAACTGCTGTTGGAAATACAAATATCTGTTAGAGAGGCGGATAAAAATCCTCTTGCATTTCGTTGTTCATCGTCTACAACATCTGGTCCTATTTTTTTTAAGCCTAATGAACCGTGCATTGTCTGTACATAAGTTTGTTCCTTTTTCTTGTCAACGAATCCTTTGGGAAAATTAAAAGCATTGTCAATCCAAATCTGTGCACGGCTGAGCTCATTGTAATATTCTTTGGTATTAAATTGAACTACTTTTACATCAGATGGAAATGTTCCAGTGAGATTTTTTGGTTTTTTTAAAGTTACCCACACTTGTCTCCAAGGTAACTTTTTGCGAAAAATTTCTTCACTGATATACTTTGGATTACATGTATAGTCTCCCTGAAAAGGAAAGAACATGATGGTTCCTTTTTCTATGGGATTTTTCTTCATGGATTTTGAATAAAAATGTTTAATATAAAAAAGAAATAACTTTTTTCTGATCTTATTTATTGGGCTAAAACTTTTTTTCTTTACCTTTTTAAAGAAAGCTTTGAACACTTTCTTTCTTTTTTTCATCATTTTTTTTGTATTCTTAAGACGGCGTTTGAAAAATTTCTTTTGCTTTGCGATAAATTTTTTTATTTTTTTTGCTGTTTTACGTGGAAAACGTATGAGTTTGATTGAGAGCAAATCTTCATGTGTCTTTCTCTGTGATTTTTGATATTCTTTATTAAACTGTGCTTTCCAAAAATCAATATCTTCTTGGCGTAAATGGATATCTGTAATGACTTCTCCATTAATCATGTCTGCCAGTTTTTCTGGAATTTCATCACGTTCACAGATACAGAGATTGTTTGTATCATGGAAGCCTCTGGCTCTGTGATCAATGGAAATTATGATACTGCGTACTTTATGCTGCATAGCATATACGCCGCCATGCAGACGTGTTCCTACATAATCAATGTTTCCAGCCGATAAGATATCTTCATATTTTTTTAATGAATGAATTCTTGGAATATCGCTCACATTTTCAAATGTGTCCAAGTATGGTTCATCTCTGCTGGTCTGAGCCCAAAAAATTAATTCATCATAATTTTCACGAAGAATACGAATCAAATCTAAATCTCTCTCGCGATTTTGCTGCACCTTATATCCGCTAAGACTAAAAATAACTCGATTTGACTTATGTACTGGAATTTGCTTACAAAAATCAGGCGTCATTTTCCACAAAGTAGGACATCCTGTATTGACAGCCTTAAATCCAATTTCCTCCAATAGACGTTTACTCTCTTCATCTCGTACACTATGATAAAAATCTTGACGAAGAATTTGTTGATAGACTTTTTTGGAATAGTTTGTGATTGTGCCCTCACTTAGTGTTGTGCCTACGCCTGCCATAATACAATTATCATAGAGCCAGCAATCCAATTTGCCGATAGGCCACTGACCTTGTGTCTGTTTGATATCACGACTCAACAGATTTGTGCCCATAATAAGCTTAAAGTCAGCTTCATAAGCAAATTGAAGTTTCTGACTTCCAAATAAATATCTTGCTTTTGGAAGATTTTTTACATGTGTACCAAATCGCATGATAAAACAATTATCTAAAAAGAATGACAACTGGTCTTCCAAACAATGTAAGATAATTTCGTCCCCAAGATTTGATGTACCAATAGCAGTATCAAATACTATTGCGCTTTTCATAATTTGCACCAAGCCTCAAGTGAAAATGCCAGCATTTCCATTTGAGGCGCAAACACAAAGGGTGAAAGATGCGTGTTTGCATTTTGTCCTTTCCTCTTTTTTTCTTTCACCCTTTTTCTCTGTATCAGCCAATGGCATTCTGATTTCTATTTTTATGAATGTTATCTACAAAAAATTCAATTTATTATAATTCTATATTATATTTTTTGCAAAATTTTAGTTGATTTTACTAAAAGTACTAATTGTAGCAGTATTTTGGCATTATAATGATTAACAATAAAAAAGGAGAGACGCAACAGAAAGGCTATATCACAAATATAAATTTTAATAATAAATTCTTAATATGTATTTATAAGGGGTACTAGGAGAAAAAGTGATCTTTTGTTGCATTTTAAAGTGTTTTGTTATATAATTTCGTAAGTATGTTTTTGTACATTTTTACCTATTATTTTATGTAAAACAGGAATACTAAATTGTATATATAAATGAGAGGAATGGATCATGAAACTTGAAGAAACACAAATGAATAATATGGAAGAAACTGTGGAAATTAAGGTTTCTGTAATAATACCTGTATATAATGTGAAGGATTATGTTGGAGAGTGTTTGGATAGTCTGATTAATCAATCTCTGAGAGAAATAGAGATAATTTGTGTGGATGATGGTTCTACAGATGGCACATTAAATATATTACGTCAATATGAGACAACAGACCGGCGAATAAAAGTAATTCAACAAAAGAATCAGTATGCTGGAGTTGCAAGAAATATAGGAATGAAACATGCACATGGTAAATATATGATTTTCCTGGATGCTGATGATTTCTTTAATGAAACCTTGTTGGAAAAAACATATTGTGAAGCGGAAAGATGTAATGCAGATGTTGTACTTTTTGGGGGGCAGTCTTATGATAATGTATCTAAAAAGATACAGCCTATGCCCTGGCTTTTAAACACAGCTATCCTGCCTAAAAAGGTGCCGTTTAATTGTAAAGATACAGATGGACAGCTTTTAAATGCTTATTCTCCTGCACCTTGGACGAAGCTGTTTTTGAGCGCGTTTATAAGGAAGCATAATTTGCAGTTTCAAGCTTTGCAAAACAGTAATGATGTATTTTTTATATTTTCTGCTACCTGCCTGGCAGAGAGAATTACGTTTTTAGATGAAAAGTTTGTGTACTATCGACGTGGAACAATGTCAAGTTTACAGAGCCTAAAGGGAAAAGAGCCACTATGCTTTTTAGAGGCATATAATAGTGCATATAAGATGTTAAAAGAACAAGGAATTTACGAATATATAAAAGCGGGATTTCGCAGTACAGTGATTTCAGGATGTTTGTATAATTATGATTCAAATAAAGATAAAAAAATAAAACAAAAAATATTAGAGGCATTTTTATCAGATAAATTTAAAGAGATGGATTTATTTGGGGGTGAAGAGAAGGAATATAGAAGTTTAAAGAATTTCAGGCGTTTAAAAAATCTTATAGAAGAATATTCATGGGAAAGGAATTTGAAACAAGGGAAGGTGAGTTCTTTTGTGAAAGAGTACTCTGATGTAGTGCCTGAAATTTCTATTATTATACCAATATACAATGCAGAAGAGAATATTGAAACATGTATCAATAGCATTTCAAAGCAAAGTTTTCAAAATTTTGAGATTGTTTGTGTAGATCAAAATTCACAAGATGCTACACTAGAAACTATTTTTAACTTAAAAAAAGAAGAAGATAGGCTGAAAGTATTGTGGCAGGAAGAAAAAAATATTGGTCGGGCGCGGAGCCGTGCATTGAAGCACATACAGGGGAAGTATGTGTTATTTTTGGAGCCTGAAAATGTATTGGGAAAAAGTGTCCTGGAAAAGTTATATAAAAGTTCTGAGAAGAAAGGGAGTGAAGTTACTTTATTTTCAGGACATAAGTATACTACAGTGATAAAAAAAGCTAAGAAATTACCCAAAAGTGTGAAAAAGAATAAAAAAAATAATCCTATCTCTGATTCTGCTAACGTTCTTTCTAAAATATCTATGGAATTATGGACAAAAATGTTTCGAAGACAATATTTGGAGCGTGAATGTTTATTAAGTGAGAAATATTTGCATAATTCGTTACTTTTAGGGGTTTTATCAATAAGCTTGTCTAGTAAAATTGATATTGTGGAATCAGCTAAAAGCTATTATTATATTAGTAAAAATCAAGAAAATTTTACAGAAGAAGATGTATCAAAATTTTATGATGTATTATATGATATATTTGATGAGTTAAAAGAACGAGGTGTTGATCAAAATATTCAAGAAGCTTTTTGTACAATAGTTATCGATGAGTGTATGGCAGCTTTTCGCAGGATTAAAAAGACATCTGCCAGGACAATGTTTTTGAAGGAATTATCAAGTCAAAAGTTTAGTGAATTAGGCATTTTTCTTGATAAGTCTGAGGATGATAAAAGAAAGAATAATTCAGGAGAATATAATTCTCTGGAAGGTCTGCGGAAAGGTTATTTGTGGAAACAAAGAATGGATCTTATTCAGAGAAGGGAGGAATTTCATGTTGTTGCCAAAGCGCAATCTTCTGTAATACCTAAAGTATCTGTTATTGTACCGTGTTATAATATTGAAGAGTATATTAAAGAATGTCTGGATAGCCTTGTTACACAGACATTAAAAGATATCGAGATTATCTGTGTGGATGATGGCTCTACAGATGGAACAAGAGCATTTTTATTAGAGTATGCTAAGAAAGAAACTAGGCTGACAATAGTTGAGCAGGAAAATTCAGGTCTTTCTATTGCTCGAAATGTTGGAGTAAGAAATGCACAGGGGGAATATATTTGTTTTGTAGATAGTGATGATTTGTTGGAATTGGCGGCTCTTGAGGAATTGTATTATGAAGCTGAAAAAAATAAGTTAGATATTTTATTTTATGATGGAGAATCTTTTTTTGAATCTGAGGATATAAAATTAAGAAAGCCAAACTATGTTGGTTATTATATCAGGAAAAAAGATTATAGTGGGATTACGAATGCTCGTAAGTTGATGTGTGAAATGTTTGAGAATAAAGAGTATAGGTCGTCATCATGCATGCAGATTATAAAACGTCAGTTTTTTTTGGATAACGATCTTTGGTTTCATCCAGGGATTGTTCATGAAGATAATCCATTTACATTTAAAGGAATGTTATGTGCAGAGTGCGCCTCCCATGTAAGTAAGGCATATTATCTGAGAAGGGTAAGAGAAAATTCTATAATGACGAAACAGAAAACATTTTCTAATTCTTATGGATATTTTGCATCATTTCTTGATATGTGGAATGTTTCTAGACAAATAGATTATACAGAGGAGCAGAGTGATACAATTGCAGGGTTACTGGTGCAAATGCTGAATAGTGCCAGAAGTTCATATAGACAGATGGAAAGTGATGAAAAGTATATGTTTGAGTGCCTTGATGCAGTTGAAAGAAATTTGTTTTTGCAATTAGTTGTAAATTATGAAAGACAGTTACTTAATATAAATAGGTGGGAGAAAAAAACATTTCAGTTAGAAAAGAAACTAAAGAAAATTAAAATGTCTAGATCTTACAAATTTATGGAATCTTTTGATAAGTTCACAAAAAGAGTAAAACAAATATTTTATTTGCGGAGATAAAGGAGGAAGCGTAATATGGGGATTTTTAATAAAGCGAAAAAAAAGATTTCGCAAATAATCGATCAATTAGATGCTTTAAATAATCGGGCAGAGATTCTGTGTACAAAAATTGAAGAGCAATCGAAAGAAATAGAACTTCTGCATAAAACAGTTAGAAAAAATAATAAGAAAATCAATACTTTACAAAAAAAATTGGAAGAGGTATATGATAGTAATATAAAAAATCAAGAAGGAATATTTAAAAATCAAGAACAAATATACAAAAATCAACAACAAATATATCAAATTAATTCAAATTTAGCGGAGATTAGGAAATTACAGAATAATGTATATGGAGTGGTACAAGAAAATAATTGGGCGGTTATTTTTAACAATACGATAGCACATTCAGATTGGCTGGCTGATAAATCATTTTCCTTAGGAAGGTGGGCGATTGGTTATCAGTGTGCTTATGTAATATATCGAGTGCTTTGTCAAGTACAGCCAAAAAAAATATTGGAACTTGGTTTGGGACAAAGTACGAAATTGATTAGCCAATATTCTAACTATTATAAGGATGTGCATCACACAGTAGTTGAAAGTGATCCACAGTGGATACAGTTTTTTAATGACAACTATTCGTACAATAAAAATATGGAAATTTTACAATGTCCTTATACTTTTGAAGATTTTCAAGGACATATTAAAATTAGAGTGTTTGAAGGATTTGATCAGAAAATAAATGGCAGGGAATTTGACTTCATTGTGATTGATGCTCCGTTAGGCGGAGATATGGACGAGATGTCTAGAATAGATATTCTCAAAAATATTCCGCAATGTTTAGCAGAGTCGTTTGTGATTGTTTTTGATGATATTAATCGCGCTGCGGATCACAAAACCTTTTGTGCTATTCAAAAGTGTTTGGATGATAGTGGCATTGCCCATGCAGTTGGTTCTTATCATGGCCAGAAGATTACAGGTGTTATAGTATCAGATGATTTGAAGTTTATTCGTTCTATGTAATTTTATTAGTAATCAAAAATAAGGAGATATGCTGACGTGAAACAAAAGGTTAATACCTGGGATTTGTGGGGAAGAGATTAAACTTAAGACATGATAAATGTAAGAATGAATAAATTATGAACATAGTATTTCTTTTTTGTTTGAATTAAAAAGAGTGGGTAGGTTTTGGAGGAGTTCATCCACATGCAAGTAGGATAGAAAGGGAAAATAACTATAGAGAAAAGGTGTTTTATAAGCAACCTGCTGCAAGGATATAATAGTTTAGGGCACAAGACATAATATACTTGATTTTTAATTATATTTCATGGTAGTATGTATAAGTATGTAAATTTGATTGATATAGTTTTCTAAAATTAACAGAAAATTTTAGAAAAAACATATAAAAGCACAGCTTACAGATGAAGAACTAAAGGAGTAGTATAGATGGATAAGATTGCTATTTTAGTACCCTGTTATAATGAATCTCAGACAATTAGGAAAGTAATAAAGGATTTTAAAAAAGTGTTGCCGGAAGCGGTGATATATGTGTATGATAATAATTCATCGGATGATACAGCCTATATAGCACAAGAAGCTGGAGCGGTTGTACGCTGTGAATATTATCAGGGCAAGGGTAATGTAGTAAGAAGAATGTTTCGGGAAATCAATGCGGAATGCTATGTACTTGTGGACGGAGATGATACTTATCCTGTAGAATGTGCTGTTGACATGGTAGATAAAGTTTTAAATAAGCATGTTGATATGGTAGTGGGGGACAGGCTGTCTTCCACATATGCCCAGGAAAATAAACGTCTTTTTCATAATTTTGGAAATAATCTTGTGAAGAAAAGTATTAATTTGTTGTTTAAAAGTAGTATCAATGATATTATGACAGGATATCGTGCATTTAGTTATGAATTTGTAAAAACATTTCCTGTACTTTCCAAGGGATTTGAAATTGAGACAGAGATGACAATCCATGCTGTAGATAAAAAGATGTATGTTGACAATACGATAATTGAATATAGGGATAGGCCAGAGGGAAGTGAATCTAAATTAAACACATATTCAGATGGATTTAAAGTTCTTATGACAATTTTTCGTTTATTCCGTTCTTATCGTCCGATGGCTTTCTTTTCTATACTTTCAGGCATACTAGTAGTCATAGCAGCTATTTTGTTTATTCCAGTATTAGTCGAATATATCCACACCGGACTTGTTTTAAAATTTCCAACATTAATAGTTAGTGGTTTTGCATTTATCGCTGCAATACAATCTATGTTTGGAGGATTGATATTAGACAATATTATGCAGAAAAATAGACAGGATTTTGAATTTAAATTGCAACAAGTGTCATATCAGAAAAAAGTTAGGGGGGAAAATAGGCAAGTTTACTGAAAAAATAAAGAATTGTATAAACTGATATATTTGTGATATTTCTTGTGTTTTTGGTTTTTCATGTGAAGTATTATTAAAAAACTTCAAAAATCAATTATTTGGGGTTTTCGCTATTAAGAAGGAAAAATAATGAAAAAGATTTTAAATTTAAGTATTATTTTGTTTGTTGGTATTATTGGTGGAATATTATTATTGTTATTAGTCAATGCTTTACCTACTGGACAAATGCAGAAGCATATTTCAGAGTCTACGTCTGTCATGGAGGCAGAAGGAGATTATCCGATGCTTATAAACGGTTATATATCAAGCAGATTGGATAATTTTACGGATTCTATTATGCTTGTAACTTCTGCAAATAAGGCAGATACCAATCTTGTTGATAGGACGGTGAATATGTATAGGGTTTTTTACGAAGATAAAAGACCTTCAGAAGTATTAGTTGCTTATGGAAAAGGCAATCCAGATTATACTGTCAGTGGTTACTCACGTTACTGGCATGGTTATCAATTGGTTTTAAAGCCCCTGTTGCTAATATTTAATTATCAGGAAATACGTTATGTCAATATGTGCCTTCAGATATTATTAATTGTTTTTATTGTTGCATTAATGTGGAAAAAAGACATGAAATTATATGTTTTATCTTATTTAATAACTGTTTGCAGCCTTATACCTGTTAGTGTGGCGTTCTCGTTGCAGTTTTCAGCAGTTTTTTATCTGACAAGTATTTCGATAATTATATTGTTAGTTTGGTTTGAAGTAATAGAGGTAGCTGGAAATACATTGACTTTTTTCCTTTGTATCGGTATGGCGACAAGTTATTTTGATTTACTCACATACCCGCTTGTAACATGCGGTATCACTCTTATTTTCTATTTTATACTAAAGAAAAAACATTCCTTACAATCTGATGTATTAGAGACCATTCAATATGGAAGTATCTGGGCAATAGGATATGGAGGAATGTGGGCAGGAAAATGGATTGCTGGAAGTATTCTTTTAAGGAAAAATATTATTTATGATGCAATAACAGCGATTTTTAACAGAACATCATCTGAAGATTATGGGAGGAAAGAGGCAATTTTAAACAACATGTCTGCTATGTTTCAGACACCTATTAAATATATGTTTTTATTCTTGGTTTTAGTTTTATTAATTAGTCTTATATTTAAAATGGCAAAAGATAAAAAAATGTATCTGAAAAATATTCATTTTTTATTAATTGCAATAATACCGTTTGTATGGTATATGGTGTTGGCTAACCACTCTTATGTTCATTATTGGTTTACTTATCGGGAATTAGCCATTTTTATATTTGCTATATTAGTTTGGCTTAGTAAAAATTTAGAAGAATGCAAAAAAATATCAGAAACATTATAATATTGTTTCTGTCCTGGCAGAATATTTTTATATAGGAGTAAAAAATTTTGAGGTGAAAAAAGTATGGAGAAAAAGAGACTGATAATTCAGATATTTCGCTTTGGAATTGTAGGGGGTACAGCTTTTTTGTTGGACTATTCTATCTTGTATTGTCTAACAGAGTTTGTTGATATTAATTATCTTTTATCTGGTATGATGTCTTTTTCCATTTCTGTCATCTATAATTATGTTTTAAGTAAAACATGGGTCTTTAAGACAAAGAAAAATAATAGGAAAATGACGGAATTTATCATATTTATCATTTTGAGCGTAGTTGGATTGGGTATTAACCAAATTATAATGTGCATAGGAGTTGAATTTTTTAATGTTTATTATATGTTTGTAAAAGTATTCTCTACTTGTATTGTAATGATTTATAATTTCATAACCAGAAAACTGTTTTTGGAATAACAAGAGTATATAGTATTAGGATGAAAAATAAATAATAGTGTCAATCATGTGTTGCTATCTGTATGAAAATTTTAAATCGGATGCCAATGCTATTCAAGATAAAACAGGAATCAGAAGATAAACATTGTAAACAAATGGTGCATGTCCATTCTGAATCGCTTGTCACAAGCTAAAGAAAATTTTGCTTAGATATATGAATACTGGAATGACATTGTAAATTATGGAATTAAGAAGTCTTTAACAAACACTGCTTGGAGTGGAGAAAATGAGGAGAGCAAATATTGGTATTCTGACATTCAATATTTTTTTGCTGATTGGTATAATATTTTCAGGAATTGTTACTTTAATGCATTTGACAGGCAGTATAAATTTGCAAAATTTCTATGATGTGGGAGAATTGTATGATATCCCTAATTCTAATTATAGATCTTCAGAAGAATTTTGGATTTATAATTTTACATCAGAAAAGATTGAGATAGAAACAGAAAATGCCAGTCATGTTTTTCTGATAGAGAATAGTCGTAAAGATTGGAATTATGTCTATTTGGAAGTGGCAGACTTAAGTAAAAGTAGCTGGTGGGATATAGAGTTTTTAGATCAAAACGGCCAAGTACAATATACAGTTAGTCTGCCAATTCAAAATGGGCGCAATATCCTGCAGCTGCAAGAAGGAGAAGTCTATGCAATTCGTATTATTGTCAGGGAACCGATATCTTTTGTCATAAGAAAAATACAATTTCGGGAAAGATTGCAGAATTTTTGTACACGATTTTTAAAGCCATAGGGAGTCCTTTCAGAACCGATCGGGTTCAATAAAGATAATAGGGAGAGACGGCATTGACTGAACGCCTAAGCCATAAACGAGATTGTTTATACAAAGATAAGATTACGTGCTAGGAGCCACACTTATTTGTGTTTGAAAAGGCGTACTACACATATAAAAATACGGTCATCCGGCAAGCCGGACAGCCCACTCACCTCCCCGTGATTTGTAGTATACCGAGTTCCCTACAAGAAGAATTATAAAGAAAAAATAAGCTCGGGAAAACATTTTCATAACGTTTTGTGCCTGAGCGAAGCGAAAGGAATGGATATAAATATGAAAATAGCCGTTGCAGGAACAGGATATGTTGGTTTGTCTTTAGCAGTTTTATTGTCTTTGCATAACGAGGTATATGCAGTAGATATTATACCAGATAAAGTAGATATGATTAACCAAAGAAAATCACCAATAATTGACAGGGAAATAGAACAATATCTAAAGGAAAAAGATTTGAATTTGTTTGCAACTTTAGATGGGGAAAAAGCATACCGTGATGCAGAATATGTCATTATTTCAACGCCGACCAATTATGATCCATATAAAAATTTTTTTGATACATCTACTGTGGAAAAGGTAATTGAAGATGTTATGAAAATAAATACATCTTGTACGATTGTTATAAAATCTACTGTTCCAGTTGGATTTACAGAATCTTTAAAAGAAAAATATCAGATTGAAAATATTTTGTTTTCTCCAGAATTTTTACGGGAGGGTAGAGCATTGTATGATAATCTTTATCCTTCTAGAATTATAGTTGGATCTCCGACAGAAAATTGGGAAATGGCAGAAAAGGCTAAGGGATTTGCTAATCTTTTAGTAGATGGAGCTATAAAAAAAGATATTCCCATTTTGTTTACCAACCTGACAGAAGCAGAAGCGATCAAATTATTTTCTAACACGTATCTTGCATTGCGTGTGTCTTATTTTAATGAATTAGATACTTATGCAGAATTAAGAGGATTAGACAGCAGGCAGATTATTGAGGGGGTAAGCATGGATCCTCGTATTGGAAATTATTATAATAACCCCTCATTTGGTTATGGAGGTTATTGTTTACCCAAAGATACCAAACAGCTGTTGGCTAATTATAAAGATGTTCCAAATAATATCATAAAGGCAATTGTTGAAGCAAATCATACCCGTAAAGATTTTATAGCCGAACGTATTCTTGAACATAATCCAAAGACTGTCGGAGTTTACCGCCTTACTATGAAATCTAATTCTGATAATTTTCGTCAATCTTCTATTCAGGGTGTGATGAAACGGCTTAAGGCAAAGGATGTGGAGATTATTATCTATGAGCCAACTATCAAAGAAGATAAATTTTTTGATAGTAGAGTTTACCATGATTTGGAGGAATTTAAGAAAAAAAGTGATATCATTATCGTCAATCGTTGGGAAGATGAATTAAATGATGTGAGGCAAAAGGTATACACTCGAGATTTATGGCAAAGAGATTAAAAGTTAAGAAAATATTGCTCTAAAAATAAGTACGGCAATGATATTATATAGTATTTGGAAGGTTTTTTAAACACTGCTTGGAGTGGAGAAAATGAGGAGAGCAAATATTGGAATTCTGACATTCAATATTTTTTTGCTGATTGGTATAATATTTTCTGGAATAGTTACTGTGATGTATTTGACAGGCAGTATCAATTTACAATGTTTTTATGATGTGGGAGAGTTGTATGATATCCCTAATTCTAATTATAGAACTTCAGAAGAATTTTGGATTTATAATTTTACATCAGAAAAGATTGAGATAGAAACAGAAAATGCCAGTCATGTTTTTCTGATAGAGAATAGTCGTAAAGATTGGAATTATGTTTATTTGGAAGTGGCAGACTTAAGTAAAAGTAACTGGTGGGATATAGAATTTTTAGATCAAAACAGCCAAGTAAAATATACAGTTAGTCTGCCAATTCAAGATGGGCGCAATATCCTTAAGCTGCAAGAAGGAGAAGTCTATGCCATTCGAATTATTGTCAGGGAACCGAGTTCTTTTGTCATAAAAAAAATACAATTTCGGGAAAAATTGCAGAATTTTGAGTGGAAGGATGCACCGAAAACTTTCGTGATGGTTATGATTTTGTATTTGCTGGCTATCCTATTGCTTCGTGGCTTAGTTTGCTTTTATCGTGCATTAGGAGATACATCCATAAAGAAAAGTGTATGGATAGTAGAGATACAAAAAGTATATGAATATCTTTTAGATCGGGGTGGCGAAGTATTTCAGGGCTTTTCTGAGAAAGGAAAAGCTCTGTTGCGTAGAATTTTCTTTTTGATAAGTGTGTTTATTATTTATTTTATGATGATGAAGGGGTGGAATTGGAAGATTTTGATACAGAGAAGACAGGTTATATTTCTGGGAATCTGTTTTCTTTTTGTTGCCTTTTTATCATGGGAATATAAAAGAAAAACAATAAATTGGAAAAATCCTCTGGTATATTCTTGGTTTGTTCTATGGATTATGACTATTATTTCAGATTTTATAGTTGAAAAGAGAGTTCAGAATGTAGGGATTTTAATGTTGGCAACTATGGCTCCTCTCTATATGGCTTGGAACAGTATGAAAAAACCAGAAAAATTTCTGGAAGATTTTTTTGCAGCATTGCGATGGAGTTATTGGATTGGATGTATTTTTTGTATATTTTGCAGAGTTTATGTTCCAGGGATACGCTATTCTGGCATCTACAAAAATCCCAATATTTTCGCAAGATATCTTGCCACAGTCAATATCATCTTTTTAACTTGTTTGGATGAGAATTTACGAAAAGAGAAAGTAAAATACCCTATGTTGGTGGAAAATATACTTGGTTTGGCCAGTATATGGGGATTTCTATATCTTACTGAAAGCATAACATCACTAATTGCTTATATTTTACAGTGGGTTGTGTTTATATGGAAACAGTTTCCGAACGAAAAGAAAAGAGCTTATTGGAAAAATTTAAAAAAAATGGTGTTGGTATTTCTATGTTGTATAGTGTTTATGGTGGTTCCAGGAAAATGGTGTTTGACGAATGTGCCTCAATTATTTGGGACATCGGTTGTATTTTCAGGGGATTTTGGACAGCCAGTGACAGGGAAAATGTCTTTGACACTGACATCATTTGCAGCAACGACTGGGATCACACAGCGACTGGTTCAGAAAATTACAAGCGGAGAATGGGATTTTTTGTTTACGGGGCGGGATGAAGTATGGAAAATTTATATCCGACAGTGGAATTTATTTGGACATGAAAGGTATTTGGAATGTATTGGGGAGAAAGAAATGCATGCGCATAATGCTTTGCTTCAGATGATGCATTATTATGGTGTTTTTATTGCAGTGCCTTTTTTGGTGATGTTGTATTATAATTTAAAATATAGTATTCAAATGATTTTTGGTAAAAATCAAATGAAAATGGAACTGTTTTTTTTGTTGGCAGTGGTAAATTATATAGTTCAGGGACTTACAGAAGATGTGGCTACCCCTTACTTTTATATAACCTGGCTCACTTATTATATTGCAATTGGAGGTGTGTTCTGCCAGTTTAAGAACACGGAAACATAAGAAGGTGAAAGCATTGAAGGCAAAGAGTAAAAGTCAAAAATTTATGATTGTTTTGGTGGCAATTTTGATCAGTGTAATGCTTGTTATGATGCGTATGGGAGGGAGTATTAATTTTAACGAATTTATGTCTGCAGACAGGGTATATGATATCTCTCCCACAGAACTGCAGAAAGAATCGTCCACTTGGAGTTATGACAAGGAAAAAAAAGGGTATTGGCTGTTAAGTGATAAAGCTCCTATACGTTATTATCTTGATGGTCATGAACGGGCGTGGAACTATCTCTATATTACAGTGAATCGATTGAGTACAGAAGCTCTGGAAGGAGTGCTCAAATTTTTTGATAAGGACGGGAAAAAAGCGGCAGAACAGATATTTTCACTGACCAAGGGTAAAAATATGATTGTTCTGGACGGGAATATCCCAATGGAGAAATTGGGGCTTGTGATCCTTGATGGGCAGGGAGAATTTATCTCTATTTCAGCCATACAAATTCGCACAACGCCATCCTGGTTTACGATTCCTCATTTTTTAAAGTTGTTTGTTCCAATATTTCTGGTTGTCATGGCAGTATTGATTGTTTTTGTACATTACGGGCATAAATTTTTTAGAAAAAAGTCAATGGAAGAGAGTCATGTGCTGGTGGATATTCTGCAAAATTTCATGCAAATAATGGGAGATTTTTTCGGAAGTAGAATTGGAGGGGGGTTATCTCAAGAACAAAGAAAAACTATGAGAAGATTTTTGTTCAGCTTATTATTCGTATGGATGTTGATTGGAAATGTAACAGGTTGGCTAAAAGATCTGCAAGTTTATCGTTTTCATATCTTAATTTGCGCAATATTATTAATAACAATTGCATTCGTCTCTTGGGAACAGCCTTTAGTAAAGCAGCAATGGAATAGGAAAATAATGGTTAGCTGGCTGTGGCTTTGGGGAGGAATGATCGTATGTGATTTATTTATAGTCAAGGATTTACAATCTGCAGCAGTATATGCTATGTTTTTTTCAGGGACGGTATTTGTTTTTGTCTGGCAAAATATGGACAAGCCAGATAAAATGCTTTATGATTTGATGGCATCCTTGGAGATTACTTTTTTTATAGGAATTTTGTATTGCATATTTTTTCGTATGAAAAAACCGGCAATTGATTATCATGGAATGTTTCGAAGTTCTGAGGAACTGGCTATGTATGCGGTTTTGATGGAAATCGTGTTTTTTACAAAAATCCATTGGATGTTTGATAAAGACCTTCATAGACTTGAACAAAGAAATAAAAGGAGAGAATTTTACTGTTGTCTGAAAAACATATTTGGTGCAAGTGCCTCTCTGTTTTTTGTATTAAGAAGTAATCATCTGCCAGGGATTATAACATATTTGCTAATCAGCAGCCTGTTTGTTGTTATATCTTTGCGAAAAATAAATGGAGATTTCACAAAATATAGAAAATTATTTTTATATTTTGCAGTGGCAGTGATATTTGCTTATCTTGGTGTATGCGTGATCTATGTTGGAACAAAGTATTTGCCTGGATATCTCAATTTAGATTTGGAATATCAGCAGGAAGTGTATTTGACAAAACTTACAGAAGAAGACAAGGAATTGTTTGCTCTGCAATATCCTGAGAGCATGAAACATGTACAAACAAAGGAGAAAGAGAAATTGCCAATAATCTGGCAAAATTATGCCAGAAGGTTAAATTTATTTGGACATAATAAAGATTTGAAAGTATTTCGTCAAAAGATTCCTGTTTATAGTGGTTATCTTTATATGGCATATTATTATGGATTGTTCATTTTATTTCCTTATATTATGTTTCAATTAAGTATGTTATCAATAGTGATAAAAGGAATTTTTTCAAGAAACAAAAGGCGAACTGCCAATATACTATTTTTAGGAGTTGGAATTGCCTATTTGTGTTTTGCTGTTTGCAGCAATATAGAGAATCCTTGGGGCCATCCGCTATGGTTGTGTTATCATTTATCTGTGGGATATTTGGGCGCAAGACATATTAGGGAATCATAGGAAATGCTGTATTGCTCTTTGAATGGTAGCCATTCTCTGTATTTTTTGCTAATTGTATTTTTATAAAAGATCCTGTATAATGTACACGACAAGCAATGAGCAGTGCCGCGAAGTAAGATGGCAAATCGTGGTTATCGCACTAACACAAACCAAAGGCTTTCAAGTAGCATTGAGAAGAGAAAAGAGGAATACAATTGAGAGTACTGATAGAAAACAACCAGCTTTTGATAAAAAAAATATTTTTAATGATATATGATGTATTTGCTGTGATAGCGGCCAGTATTTTGGCATTGGTACTGCGTTTTGAAGGTAAGTATCATGAAATTCCAAGAGAATATGTGGAAAGAAGCCTGCAGTATATAATAATTATTATTGTAATAACAATTATTATATTTTATGCATTTCGTCTTTATGGAAGTTTGTGGAGCTATGCTGGCGCTACAGAACTTAGCAGTATATTATTTGCCAGTATGTTATCTGCTGGGGTACAGATGGCAGTTATGATATTGATGACAATGCAAATGCCCAGAAGCTATTACTTATTTTATGGAGTTTGTCTGTTTGCAATGGTGGCGGTTAGCCGTTATTCGTACCGGGCATTTCGGACAATTGTCAAGAGACAAAAAATGGCTAAGGAATGTACCAATGTCTTGATGGTGGGAGCCGGAGGTGCAGGAAATATGCTGGTGCGGGAAATCTGCAACAGCAGTCATGTCAATAAACGAGTGGTCTGTATAGTAGATGATGCAAAGGCAAAACAGGGCAGTTATCTTCATGGCGTCAAGATTATGGGAGGCAGAAGTGATATTCCCAGGTTAGTGAAGAAATACCAAGTAGATGAGATTATGATTGCCCTTCCCTCTGCACCTGCAAAGGAAATTAAAGAGATTTTGGATATTTGTAAAGAGACTGGATGCGAGATGAAGCGGCTTCCAGGAATGTATCAGTTGGTAAATGGAGAGGTGAGCATCAGTACCTTAAAAGAGGTGGAAGTCAATGACCTGTTGGGACGTGAGCCAGTGGAAGTGGATTTGTCTGCGATTTTAGATTATGTGGCAGGAAAAACCGTTTTGGTGACAGGCGGAGGAGGTTCTATTGGCAGTGAGATTTGCCGTCAGGTGGCAGAGCACAATCCCAAAAGACTTGTCATTGTAGATATTTATGAAAATACAACATATGATATTCAAAATGAATTGAGAGCAACATATCCGAATCTTGATTTAACGGTATTAATTGCTTCTGTCCGCAATACTAAGCGGATTGATTTGATTTTTCAAAAATATCGTCCAGATATTGTCTATCATGCAGCAGCGCATAAACATGTGCCTTTGATGGAGGATAGTCCCAATGAGGCAGTAAAAAATAATGTCTTGGGAACCTTAAAAGTAGTTCAGGCAGCTGATCGCTGGAAAGTGAAGCGATTTGTAATGATCTCTACAGATAAGGCAGTAAATCCCACCAATATTATGGGGGCTACCAAGCGAATTTGTGAAATGATTATTCAAACTTACAATAATCGTTCTAAGACAGAATTTGTGGCAGTGCGTTTTGGAAATGTGTTAGGAAGTAATGGAAGTGTAATTCCGCTGTTTAAAAAGCAGATTGCTCAGGGGGGCCCTGTGACTGTGACGCATCCCGAGATTATTCGCTATTTTATGACTATCAGAGAGGCTGTATCTTTGGTATTACAGGCGGGAGCTTATGCCAAAGGAGGGGAGATTTTTGTACTTGATATGGGAGAACCAGTTAAAATAGCAGATTTGGCACGAAATCTTATTTTATTGTCTGGTCATAAACCAGAGGAAGATATCCAAATTTTGTATACAGGATTAAGACCTGGGGAGAAGCTATATGAGGAGATGCTTATGGATGAGGAGGGCCTGCAGGAGACTGAGAATAAACTGATACATATCGGAAAACCGATCAAGTTGGATGAGGAGTGTTTTCTGATGCAGTTAGAAAATCTTGCAAATTATGTAATTCAGGAACCAGAAGATATCCGCAGATGGGTACAGGAAATTGTGCCGACTTATCATCCACAGAGAAGCTAGCATTTTGTTGTCGAAATATAAAAAATCTTTACATGGATCTACAATTATGTTAAAATGTAAATCGGAAGCATCAAATACAGAGCATATGATAATTATTTTTTCTACAAAAGATAAAAATGCTCTATATGATGCTTCTGTTTTTAATTTTAGCAAAGTAATAGTATATTTTTTTAATTGCAAAGATCTGAGAAATGTAGTAGAATATACGAAAAATAGAGATAGAAACACAAACATTGTGTTATGGGAGGAAAAATGAAACAACATATTTTTCTTGCTTCGCCGCATATGAGTGAAGAGGGATATGAACAGGATTATATTAGAGAAGCATTTGAGACAAATTGGATTGCACCGCTTGGGAAAAATGTGACAGAATTTGAGAAAGAGATAGAGACAAAGCTGGGAGCAGGGAAGGCAGTAGCGCTTGTTTCTGGGACAGCTTCCATACATATGGCATTGAAAGCAGTTGGGATAAGTCAGGGTGATGTGGTGTTTTGCCAATCTCTGACTTTTTCTGCGACAGCAAACCCTATTGTCTATGAAAAGGCGATCCCAGTGTTTATTGACAGTGAGCAGGATACCTGGAATATGGATCCAAAAGCTTTAGAACAGGCATTTCAGAAATATGAGAGGATTGGAAAGAAGCCTAAAGCAGTTATTGTAGTGCATCTCTATGGAATTTGTGCTCAAATTGAAGAAATTGCAGAAATCTGCAATCACCATCAAGTTCCTTTGATTGAAGATGCGGCAGAGAGTTTAGGGACAACTTATCATGGGAAGTATACGGGAACTTTTGGAGATTATGGTATTATCAGTTTTAATGGTAATAAAATAATTACGAGTTCTGGCGGAGGAATGCTGCTGGTAAATACCAAAGACGCCAAAGAGAGGGCAGCCAAGGTTCTTTTTTGGGCAACTCAGGCCAGGGAACCTGCACTATGGTATCAGCATACAGAGCTTGGTTATAATTATCGTATGAGTAACGTAGTGGCCGGTATTGGCAGAGGACAGCTAAAAGTTCTGAGGAGGCGTGTAGAGAAGAAACGATATATTTTTGAATATTATCGCAAGCATCTGGGAGATTTACAGGGGATTCAATTTATGCCTCAGCCAAAAGACGGGCATTGTAATTGTTGGCTTTCGGTTCTTGAATTGTCGAAGAAATGCACTGTGAAACCGTTAGATATCATAAAGGCCTTGGAAGAGGATGATGTAGAGAGCCGTCCGGTCTGGAAACCTATGCATTTGCAGCCAGTGTTTGCAGGATATGATTTTATTTCTCAGAAAGAAGATTTACAGATCATAGATCAGGAAACAGGAGCAGACAATAGTGTTGCGGGGCAGTTGTTTGAATATGGTGTTTGTATGCCCAGTGATACTAAGATGACAGATGAGGATTTAGAGCGGATTTGCTGTGTGGTGAAGTCAGTATGGTAATGATAATTATGAATCTAAGAAAGAGGGTCTAACTTTGCAATATCAGCCATTGGCAATTGGAGTAAATGATTTTGAGGAGATTATTGACAAACTTATTATTATGTAGATAAGACAGGATTTATAAAAGAACTTCTTGATAAAAAGGGTATTTGAAGAAGGTCGCTTCACGCAAGGAAGGAAAGAAAAACTATAGTTCCATGTTTATTCCAAATGCGGCACTAAGCCAGATAGATGAGAAAAAGTACCAGGAAGAATTGAGACTGGAAGGGTATGAGGATATATTGGCATACGAGATCTGCTTTTATCGAAAGGAATGTGTGGTGCAGCGGACAGAATCTTTCGTTTAGATGTAAGCTTTAAGATCCACATTTTTTGGTTTGCAAATACAGATGAAATGTAGTAAAATGTACAGAATGAATATTTAAAAGTAAAGAAGGAAGAATATGTACAAAAAATTTATGAAACGTTGTTTAGATTTTTTATTGGCTTTGGCAGCATTGATTATGTTAAGTCCAGTGTTTTTGATTGTGGCTGTTTTAGTTAAAATCAAGTTGGGTAGTCCGGTAATATTTAAACAAAAACGGCCGGGAAAAGATGAAAAAATATTTTGTATGTATAAATTTCGAACAATGACAGATGAAAGGAATGCTGATGGAGACTTACTGCCGGATGAAGAGCGTTTACCAAGATTTGGCAGGCTTTTGCGCAGTACAAGTTTGGATGAACTGCCTGAGTTGTGGAATATTGTGAAGGGCGATATGAGTATTGTAGGTCCGAGGCCCCTGGCAGTAATTTATTTAGATTATTATACAAAGGAGGAACGCAAGAGACATGATGTTCGTCCCGGCCTGACAGGACTTGCTCAGATAAATGGACGAAATTCTATAAGCTGGGAAGAAAAATTTTCTTATGATATAAGATATACAACTGAAATTTCATTTAGGCAGGATGTCTATATTATATTTCGGACAATTGGTAAAGTTTTAAATAGAGAAGCAATTGGTCAGGCAGAAGAAGCTCCAAATAGCTTACATATTGAGAGAGGCTGGAAACCAGTAGATAATGGAGGAAATTAAAGTGAATATATATGGCAAGAAAGTTTTTTTGCGTGGAATGGAGCCAGAGGATATGGAGATGTATCGGGAAATGGCAAATGATCCAAATACAGAGAGGCTATTAGGGGGATGGAGTTTTCCAATATCAACCAAAGAACAGACGGAATGGTATGAAAAAGCTGTTGCAGATAAAAGAAATTTAAGATTTACCATTGTAGTGCAGGAGACAGAGGAAGCCATTGGAATGGTAAATTTAGTGGATATTGATTGGAAAAATGGTTCTGCGTTTCATGGTATACGTATGAGTGCAAAGAGAGGAAAAGGATATGGCACAGATGCCGTCATGACATTGATGAAATATGCTTTTGAGGAGTTGCGTTTGGTTAGGTTGGACGGAAGTTTCATAGAATATAATACAATTTCTCAGGGGTTATATAAGAAGTGCGGATGGAGTATTGAAGGTACAAAAAAGAAAGCTATTTATCGGCAAGGAAAACATTATAATTTATTGATTGCAGGTATTACAGATGAAGAATACTATGCCATAAAAAAAGATTTGGACTATTAAAATGAATATAAAAGAAATCGGCAGTAATTTTTGGATGAATGTAAAGCATATTGAGACATACAGTGCTAATATGTTTGGTGAGTTTGAAAAACATATGGTGGGGGATGTGACCTATTTTTCAAGCGGCAGAGGTGCAATAGAAGCTTTGATCAAACAATATGGTGTGGAAGGTAAGAAAGTGTTAGTACCGATCTATTGTTGTCATACGGTGTTTGAGCCATTTATTAAAGCAGGATGTAGTGTTACATATTATCAAATTAATAAAGATTTAACAGTAAATATAAAAGATTTGTTTCAAAAAATACAAGAAAGAGTACCACAATATATCTTAGTTATGTCGTATTTTGGCAAAGATACATTATGTGATTTAAAACCATTTTTAGAACAATTTAGAAAACAGGGAATAAAGATTATAGAAGATCTTACGCAAAGTATGTTTTCTGATTGTAAATATAAGGGAGCAGATTTTTATGTTGGCAGTTTTAGAAAATGGGGACCTATCACAGATGGTGGATATTTGATTGCAAAAGAGAAACCATGTGAGAAAATTGCTGTTACAAGTAATGAAAAATTAATAGAAGCCAAAAAGAGAGCTTTACAAAAAAAGTATGAATATATGGAATTGGGAATTGGAGATAAAGAAGAATTTCTTCAGTTACAGAGGCAGGCAGAGAATCTTGTTGATAATGACAATAACATTTATGCTATGTCTGATACAGGAAGAAAGATGCTTAGTCAATGGAAGATTGAGGAAATAAAAATACAAAGAAGAGAGAATTATAATCAATTGCTCAGAGAGATGGTACCTGAAATGTGTGTAAGTCCTGTTTTGAGAGAATTAAAGGACAATGAAGTGCCTCTTTATTTTATGGTATATTGTGAAAAAGAAAGGTCTGTAATTCAGAGTTATTTGGCTAAAAGGAATATTTATGCACCAGTTATTTGGCCGCTGATGGAAAGACTGAAAGGTATGTTAAGTTTAGATGGAAAATATATTTATAGTCATATTCTGGCGCTGCCATGTGATCAAAGATATACAGAAAAAGACATGAAAAGAATCATAGATGTTTTGCAAAATTTTAAATGATAAGATAAATCATTTGGGTTGAGGTGTTTGTAGATGAATATAATTGACATACAAGATACTGAACAATGGGATGCTATTGTAAAAAGTTTTAAAAATTATGATGTATATTATCTTTCTGGTTATGTAAAGGCATTTCAGCTTAATGGCGATGGGGAACCAATTTTGTTGTATTTTGAAGGAGATGGAATAAGGGCTATTAATGTTGTGATGAGGCGTGATATTGGAAAATTTACAAAACTTTCTCAGTCGGTAGCAGAAAATACTTATTTTGACTTTATTACCCCATATGGTTATGGTGGATTTTTAATAGAGGGGAATAATTTAAAACAATTAGAACAAGAATATACAAATTATTGTAGAGAACATCATATTGTCAGCGAATTTGTACGGTTTCATCCTCTTTTAGAAAATTATAAAAATTTAAATAATATGTATGATGAAACTTGTTTAGGTCAAACAATTGCCATTGATGTGCATAGTCCAGGAAAGATTTGGGATAATTTCAGCAGTAAAAATAGAAATATGGTAAGAAAGGCAAAAAAACTTGGATTAGAAGTGTATTGGACAAGGGATGTAAGTATTATTGATGAATTTATGGAAATATACAATGCAACTATGGATAAAGATTCAGCAGCAAATTATTATTATTTTAATAGAAGCTTTTATGAAAGTATATTAAATGATTTAAAATATAATGCTATGTGGTTTTATACGATAGCTAATCAACAAATAGCAGCAATCGCAATTTTTTTATTTGAAAATGGTAAGATGCATTATCATTTGTCTGCATCAAGAAAAGAATATCAACATATGGCTCCCACTAATTTACTATTGTATGAGGCTGCGTTATGGGCAAATCACAATGGATACAATGTATTGCATTTAGGCGGCGGCCTTGGAGCTAGTTGTGATAGTTTATATAGTTTTAAAAAAGGGTTTAATCGATATTCAGACTGTCATTTTTATATAGGAAAAAAGATATTTTGCAAGGATATTTATGAGGAACTTGTGAATAACAGGAAAATGAAGGTAGATTTTGATAAAGATAGCAGCTTTTTTCCTCTTTATCGTGCCGAATAATTTAGCTTATCATTATAAGTTTGAAAGTAGGAGAAAAAGATAATAAAAAATAGGATGATTTCTATTTGGGGAAAAGATAAATCATCATATCTTTATATTGTGTGCCAATTAAAATTAGTACTATAATATAGAAAGAAGAATAATAAACATATGAAGTTATTGGTAATAACAAATAACGATCTGGGATTGTACAGATTTAGGAAGGAATTGTTGGAATATTTAGCAGTGGAACATGAAGTTCATATTGTGTTGCCAGATGGTGATTATATCAGTAAATTGGAAGCACTGGGAACATTTTTTCATCCTGCGAATGTTGACCGCAGAGGAAAAAATATTTTTCGGGATATCAATCTTTTTTGGGAATATATAAAAGTTTTACATGATGTGAAGCCTGATGTTGTTATGACTTACACAATAAAACCAAATATATATGGAGGATTTGCATGTCGTCTGTTTCATATTCCATATATTACAAATATTACAGGTTTGGGAACTGTTATAGAGTCAAAAAATACATTTAGTAAAATTTTGTTATATATATATAGGAAAGCTTTGAAAAAAGCTTGTTGTATTTTTTTTCAAAATAAGGCTAATATGGAATATTTCTTGAAGCGCAATTCACATTATAGAGCAGTAAAACTTCTTCCAGGTTCTGGAGTGAATTTGCAGGAACACAATTTTGAAAAATATCCAGAGTGTGAGGATAAATTTGATTTTTTGTTTGTTGGGAGATTGACGAGAGATAAGGGGGTTTTGGAGCTGATAGAAGCTGCAAAAAAGCTTCAAGAAAAGTATGATAATCTTACATTTCGGCTAGTAGGATGTTGTGAAGATGATTTTAAGCAAGTAATGGATCAGGCTGAAGTACAAGGATATGTAGAACTATGTGGACAGCAGGATGATGTGCATCTTTTTTTTAAGGAATGTCATGCATTAATTTTGCCAAGTTATCATGAAGGAATGTCCAATGTATTATTGGAAGCAGCAGCAGTGGGAAGACCGGTATTAACTACAAATGTGCCAGGATGTCAAGAAACATTTGAGGAAGGAGTTTCCGGTCTGGGATTTAAGGCGCGAAGCGCAGAAGAATTGGAAAAAGCAGTGGAAAAATTTATTCATCTAAGTCATGAAGAAAAGGTAAAGATGGGAATGGCTGGACGTCAAAAAGTAGAAAAGGAATTTGACCGTAAAATAATTATTGATGCTTATACAGAAGAAATAGACAGAATAAAAAGAATAAAAATTCTGTGAAATGTATTATTGAGAAACTGGAGGGTATAGTTTTGACATTATTTGAGAAACTGGTACAAGGAAAAGAAAAAATTTCATTGATAGGACTAGGATATGTGGGAATGCCGATAGCAGTAGCTTTTTCGAAAAAGTTGCAAGTAATAGGATTTGATGTAAATGAAGAGAAGATTGAAATTTATAAGAGTGGTGTCGATCCTACGAAAGAAATGGGAGATGAAGAAATAAAAAAATGCACAGTAGAATTTACAGCAGATGAAAAAAAGCTGCAACAGGCAAAATTTCATATTGTAGCAGTTCCTACTCCAGTAAAAGCAGATCATACACCGGATTTATCCCCTGTAGAGAGAGCTAGCAGAGTTTTAGGGAGAAATCTCTCCAAAGGCTCCATCGTAGTTTATGAATCCACGGTCTATCCTGGGGTAACAGAGGAAGTCTGTATTCCTATTTTGGAAAAAATGTCAGGACTGAAATGTGGAATAGATTTTAAAATTGGCTATTCACCGGAAAGGATTAATCCTGGAGATAAGGTGCATAGATTGGAGACTATTACTAAGATAGTGTCCGGTATGGATCAAGAAACCTTAGATGAAATTGCTAATATTTATCAGCTTGTTGTAGAGGTAGGTGTATATAAGGCGGAAAGTATTAAAGTTGCAGAAGCAGCAAAAGTGATTGAAAATAGCCAGAGAGATATAAATATAGCGTTTATGAATGAATTGTCTATTATTTTCAATAAAATGGGCATTGATACCAAATCGGTCTTGGAAGCGGCTGGAACAAAGTGGAATTTTTTGAATTTCAGACCTGGATTGGTGGGAGGTCATTGTATTGGTGTAGATCCCTATTATTTGACTTATAAGGCAGAACAGTTAGGGTACCATAGTCAAATTATTCTATCTGGGAGAAGAATCAATGATGATATGGGAAAATATGTTGCAGAAAATCTGGTGAAGAGTTTAATTAAAAAAGATAAAAACGTAAAAAGTGCACAAGTAGTTATTTTGGGTTTTACATTTAAAGAAAACTGCCCTGATACTAGGAATACTAAAGTTATTGATATAGTAAATGAGTTAAGGGAATATGGAATTATTCCTAAAATTGTTGATCCACAGGCTGACGCAGATGAGGCACAGAAGTTATATGGTATCCAGTTTCAAGATATAGCAACGATTCAGAATATGGATGCAGTTATTTTAGCAGTGGCTCATAAAGAGTTCGAAGCGTTGACCGTGGATAAAATAAACAGTTTTTATAAAGATGATGTAAAAATCATTTTGGATATTAAAGGATTACTGGAACGTAAAGAATATGAAAAAGCGGGATACACATATTGGAGGTTATAGAAATGGGTTATAGGGAGATTGAATTTCCAATAGACAGTGTTTTTTTAGTGACAGGTGGAGCAGGGTTTATTGGTAGTAATCTATGTGAAGTAATTTTATCAATGGGCTATAAGGTAAAATGTCTGGATAATCTCTCTACTGGAAAACAGGAAAATGTAGATATGTTTATAGAAAATTCAGATTATACATTTATAAAAGGAGATATTACAGATTTTGATACCTGTGTTAGTGCTTGTGAAGGAGTAAGCTATGTATTGAATCAGGCAGCATGGGGAAGTGTACCACGCAGTATAGAAATGCCGCTTTCTTATGAAGAAGTGAATATTCGTGGGACACTTAATATGATGGAAGCAGCCAGGCAGCAAGGAGTTAAAAAGTTTGTATATGCCTCCAGTTCGTCTGTGTATGGAGATCATCCAGTATTACCTAAAGTGGAAGGGCAGGAAGGAAATCTTTTATCTCCCTATGCTCTTACCAAACGAGTATGTGAGGAATATGGAAAATTGTATACAAAACTCTACAATTTAGATACTTATGGCCTGAGGTACTTTAATGTATTTGGCAAAAGGCAGGATCCAAATGGAGCATATGCAGCAGTTATTCCTAAATTTTTGAAATTGCTTCTGAATGATACAGCGCCTACTATTAATGGCGATGGAAAGCAATCACGAGATTTCACATATATTGAAAATGTGGTTGAGGCAAATTTAAAAGCATGTAAGGCATCACATGAAGTTGCTGGACAGGTTTTTAATATTGCTTATGGGGGAAGAGAATATTTGATTGATCTGTATTATGAAATGTGTGATATATTAGGTAAGCAAATTGAGCCTCATTTTGGACCAGAGAGAGTGGGAGATATCAAGCATTCTAATGCAGATATTTCAAAAGCAAAAAAATTTCTAGGTTATGATCCAGATTATGATTTTGCGTCAGGATTAAAGTTGGCGATAAAGTGGTATAAAGAAAATTTATAGGAACTAAGGAGCATAATGCAGGGAGCAAAATGGAACACGATTATAGTTTTGAATTTAAAAGAGTAATATGAAAACCTTTAGAAAGACAGAATATAGAGTTGCTTCGAATCTTAAGAAATCGTGAACGGCAGTATTTTGCTACACAGCAGACTAGTTCAGAAGGAAGATCAAAAAATATTGAATCAATCTTGAATGGGTAAAGAAAATGGTATTATGTTTAAAGTTATAAAGAAGGAAAATTCTAAAGGTTTTATAGAGGAGATTATACTGTATGATATATTGATGGTTTGCGACGTAATTCGATTGGATTAAAATCTTTGTATAAATATGTTATCGAAAACACATAAAGAAACATTTGTATGGGATAGTGGGAAAGTAATAAACTCACAAACAACCAACATCCCATATAATGGACAATCATTGATGGATCATAGTGTATATTTATGGGAAGTTACAGTGTAGGATGAAAATGCCTATAAACATAAGAATTTGCAGGCAGGGAAATGTGAAACAGCATTTTTGGATGGTGCTCCTTTTAAAAATTGCTGTTTTATAGGTGTACAGGATAAAGACATAGATAGGGAAGGGCTTCCGGCATTTATAAACAGTTTTAAATTAAAGGAAAAGGAAGTGGAGAAGGCATATTATTATGGCAGTGCTCTGGGATTGTATGACTTATATATCAATGGGGAGCAGGTAGGAGCTGTGACATATGATGAGGTAAAGCCTGGCTGGAGTAATTTTGATAAAACTTTATTATATAATAACTTATGATGTCACAAAAATTTTAAAAATGGAGAAAGTGGACAAACTTGAAAATGATGGATATATTTTTGAATTAGATAGAAATAAAAAAGAGATCTCTTTTATTTTAACATCGGGAAGCTATGAGATTAGATAAATAATTTGGAATTGACAAGGAAATCAAGGAAGCGTAGTATAGGATAAGAAAGGAAATTGTAGCGAATGGCGCCTGTAAGAGTAAGTGTATATTTAAAAAACATTACAGAATCACCCAGTGCATATTATTGTATTTCGCAATATATTAAAAGAATTGATGATTTTCACGGACATATAAATGGCTTATGGCCAGATCGATTATTTCGTTTATTTATGAGGCCAACATTTCGGAAAGGAATAGGTAATTTTATCCGTAAAGGAGTTTTGTTTGTGATACAATGCTTAAATATATTGCGATTTATGGTGCGTGATGTTTATTTTTATAAACCAGATACCGTTGTAGTCTGCCGTGAATTGTTTCCGCAAAAAATGCCTGGATGCTTCGAAGGATTTTATAAGAAGCTAGTGGAAAAACGGAAATTAATATGGACCTTTGATGATAATATTATAATGGGGGAGATTTCTAAAAAGGAGTGGACTCTATTATGTAAGTATTCTGATGAAATTATGGTAACACATGAATATTTGAAGAATACACTTCCAAAGAATATTAGAAAAAAAGTTTCCTATATTCCGCAGGCAGATGGAGATATCCAGCGACAGATGGTAGAAAAATTAAAACCTAAAAGAGAAGTTTTGTATGAGAAAGAAATACATCTTGTGTGGGTGGCTACAGCAAGTAACCTACCCAATATGTACTATATATCTAAAAGTTTGGAACAGGCTGCTTTTATTTTAAAGAAAAAATATAAAAAAGATTTGGTGTTGAATGTGGTGTGCAATATGAAGTATGAGGTGAAGCATACTCATTTGAAAGTGAATAATATTGTTTGGTCAAGAGAACGGGCAGCAATGCAAATTGCAAAATCGCATATTGGCATTATGCCACTGATTGACAATGAATTTAATAGGGGGAAAGGTGGATTTAAACTGGTACAATATGTGACAGCAGATCTTCCAGTGATAGCTTCAAAAGTAGGATATAACGAACATGTCACTGGGACAAAGGCAGGAATTTTAATTGATGACAGTAAAAATACAGATGGGTGGATAGATGCAATACTTGAACTGGCAGAAAATAAAGAAAAATGGCTGGCAATGGGAAGAGAATCTAGAAAGCGTTGTGAAGAATATTTTTCTTTTGAAAAGAATCTGCAGTATTGGAAGGAAAAATTAGGATATTAGTGTAGAGGATATGCTATGAAAATATCGGTAGTGATGGCAACATATAATGGAGAAACCTATATTCAAAAACAACTACAGTCAATATATGAACAGACTAGGAAACCAGATGAAGTAGTCATCTGTGATGATTGTTCTAGAGATAAGACAGCGTTTCTGATTCAAGAGTTTATAGAGAATCATAGATTGAAAAATTGGAGATTATTAATTAATGCTGAAAATAAAGGATGGCAGAGTAACTTTTTAGAAGCGTTACGACAAGCTTGTGGGGAATACATTTTTTTCAGTGATCAGGATGATATTTGGTATCAGGATAAAATAGAGATTATGGTAAAAATTATGGATGAGCATCCTGAAATCCAGTGTCTAGCTGGAAAGATGGTAACAATAGATGGAAGAGGGCAGGTGTTTGAGGGAAGGAATATATTTTTTTCCGGGAGTGGGACAGGAATTCTTTCTGAACATCATTTTTCAGTTAGTTTTAATACGATATCTTTGTTGGGTTGCTGTATGTGTATTAACAGAAATTTAGCTGATATTGTGTTGCGAATGAACATAAATGATTATGGGCATGATGCGCAGTGCAGCAGATTAGGAGTACTGCTAGATGGGGCTTATACTTTGGACAAGGATGTAATATGTTATCGATTACACAGTGGTAATACGAGCGGTGTCACATCAGATATTAATTTCGGTTCTTCAAATTTAAAGAAACGGATTAATGATATTGAAAAGAATATTGTATGGTTGGAGCGTCTGTTGGATGTTTCTTTTGAAGAAGATTTAATTGGAAAAGAAAGAGCAGATATAATACAAGATACAATTCAGTTTCAGCAAAAACGTTGTAAATTTTTAACTAGTCGTAATTTGATTTATTTTTTGCAATTATTCAAATACAAAAGATATTATTCTGGATTTTCTATGTATATAGGAGATTTTGTGTATGCATTTCATATAAATAAAGTTGCAGGTAAAGTTTTTTGGCGAATCAAGAATTTTAAGAAATAGTAGAATAGATTTGGCAATTTTTTGAATATCCTAGCAGAGAATAGTGCACGAAATGAAGAGTTTTAAGTGATTATGATTCCTTTGATGAATTTATATCAGTGATCATTTAATTTCATTGACTATGTTTGTGCGGTTGATCTACAAAGATATGCAAAGGATGATTCAGGTAGCGACAGACATTGTTTTAATACTATAAAATTTAGGAAGTAATATAAATCTATGATGGGGACAGAGGAGCGATTGAACGGTTTTTTTAAAAATGTTGTGTATGCTTTTTTTGCACAGGGGATATCACTGCTGTTAAGTATAATGATGTCTCTAGTAGTACCTAAAATGTTGAATATAACAGAATATGGGTACTGGCAGTTGTTTATATTTTACGTTGGATATGTGGGATTTTTCCATTTTGGATTGAATGATGGATTATATTTGAAAGAGGGTGGAAAACATTATTCTCAGTTGAATTATTCTGTGATTGGAACTCAGTATTGGATGTCAATATTGTTTGAGTCTGTTTTTTCATGTGCCATTCTGTTTGGCAGTATTTTAGTATTAGAAGATGGGAGAAGACAGGTTATTTTTATTGTAGCAGCAGCCTATCTGGTAGTGTCTAATGCTACATTGTTTTTGGGATATATTTTTCAGGCGGTAAATAAGACAAAGTTGTACTCTATATCCGTTGTGATTGACAGAGTATCTGTATTGTGTACAATTGGAATATTGATTATTTTAAAAATTAACAGATTTGAACCTTTTATTATTTTGTATCTTTTGAGTAAATGTGTTGCATTTGTGTATTGTATAGCTATGGGAAAAGATATTGTATTTGCAAGGCTATGTAGTATTAAGGTTGCTTGGATCGAAATGTGGCAGAATATTTCAGTTGGCATTAAGCTAATGATTGCAAATATTATGAGTATGATGATACTTGGATGTGGCAGATTGATTATTGATAAAATCTGGGGAGTGGAATCATTTGGAAAATTTTCCTTTTCATTGTCTTTGACCAATCTTTTTTTGACATTTATTTCACAAATCAGTATTGTATTATTTCCAGCATTACGACAGGTAACTGTGGAGAAACAAAAGAGTGTTTACTTGTTGGCCAGGCAGGGAGTAGCTTTGTTTATGCCGATTATTTTTATATTATATATGCCAGTAAATGAGATTATTAGTGTATGGCTACCTCAATATCAGGAAAGTCTTCATTACTTGATCTTTTTGCTTCCTTTATGTATATTTGATGGTAAGATGCAATTATTGTGCAATACATATTTTAAGGTTCTGAGAAAAGAAAAAAGATTATTGTGGAATAATATTTTTGCATTTGTCATCAGTTTGTTCTTGAGTTTGGCAGGCGGCTATATATTTCAGGACATTTATTTCATTATTCTTTCTGTTGTAGTTGCGATTGTCATACGAAGTATTGTATCAGAAATTTATTTGTCAAAATTGCTTGGAATTAAAGTTGGGAAGTATTTGTTTCAGGAAATATTAATCAGTATAATCTTTATGATTGCAGCCTGGAATTTGGAAAGTATGAGTAGTTTTATAATTATTATGGCAGTAGATGGGGCGTATTGGTTTATGAATCGTTCTGATTTTAAACTGTTTTTTTATAGGTTCCTACACAAAAGTAGTATTAAAAAATGATAAAGGTGGAAAGATGGAATATTTGATAATGGCAGTTATAGTTTTATGTGGTTGTACTATGGTTAAAACTGCATCCCTTAGAAATCTGATTTTTTTTCTAGTATGCCTGTATATGTGGATATTGATTGGGTTTAATGTTTCTTCACCAGATTATGCAGCTTATGAATATATGTATACACATCTTAATTATTATGGTTTGCATGAGCCAGGTTTTGTATTATTAATGAAGATGTGCCTTATGATAGGAATATCATATCAGCAATTTAGAGTGTTATTTGCGACTATAATAGTTTTCATGGCAGTTTTTACAGTACGCAGATTAACAGGTAACAAAAATATTGTGATGGCAATGTTTTTAATCATACCATTATTAGGGTATGCTACAATTATGCGCCAGGCAATAGCTGCTTCAATTATTTGCTATACAGTAACATATCTAATAGAAACGGATAATAGAGAATCTATTCAGAAATATATGATCGGGGTTTTTGTAGCGACATTATTTCATTACACATCCATTTTTTATATTGTATTGTTATTTTGTAAATCACGTTATTTTAAAAAGTCAGTAGTTTTGTTAGGTGTTTTTGCAGAGATTGCAATGTTTGGTATCATTAGCAGTGGCTTGGCTTATAAAATAGTTTCTGGAATAGTCAAAAATGATAAAATTACAAATTGGTTTAATTATAGTAAATTAGACCATCCCAAATGGAGTACTGTGATTGTTTTTATTTTATGTCAATGTTTATTACTATATTTTGTAAAAAGATCCGCAAAGACAATCATAGATTTACAGGATCACAATGAGATTGAAAGTAATAAAAGAACAGTAATCTTTAATTGTTCCAAGAGTCTTCAGTATGTGATTCGGATTAATTACCTAATGTTTTGGTTAATTCCAGGGTATATGATAAATTTTAATTTTACTCGTATGCTTTTTTGGCTGTTCTTGCTGGATACAGCAGTTATTGCACAAGCAATATCTTTATTGAATCGACATGGGAGACGACGATATGAGACACCCAGAAGTATTGAGCTGAAAGGAGCCTTGATAATAATCAATGTAGTTTTTTTCTTTTTGACGGAAGGCTCGTTGACGGAAATTATAACAGATAATTTAATTATATAATAGAATATGAAACATGTTAATAAGAATAAAGGATGGAGGAAAAGATGAACAAAAATGAGTTGAGTGAGAGAGAAATTACATTGTATGATTTATTTTGGAATATCATTTTACAATGGAGATGGATAGTGGGAGGGGTGCTATTAGGGGCAATTTTAATTTCGGGTATTAAATATTTAAAGGATTTTACAGAATATAATAGTTCACCAACAGTACTTGATATAGAGGACTTGGAACAGGTTGAAGGTACATTGGATTATCAACAGAGAAATGATTTGAAATCAGCAGAGGATATTCAGGAATTGATCAATCAAAAGCAGCAGTATCTAAAAGAATCTGTATTGATGAATCAGAATCCTTATAAACAAAAGGTATTAACATTCGAGTATTATATTGACACAGATTATAAATTTAATTATACAAAAGAAACTATGGCAGATTTCAAGTCAGAGCTGGTTTCTGGGTATGCAGATTTTATCGAATCTGGTAACCTGGCGCAAAGTATTGTTGACAGGGAAAAGATTGAGATTGATATAAGATATATGCAGGAATTGATAAGTGTCCAAAGGTCTGAAAATGGAATGCTCCGGATCAATGTAGCATATCAAGAGAAAAGCGATAGTATTATTGAAATTATAAAGAATGACATGGAGAGTTTGCAGAAAAATTTAAAAACACAGATAGGTGAACATTCTTTATCCTTAATATCAGTAGTAGATAAACAAATTGTAAATAGAGACCTTGCATTACAGCAGAAAGATGAACAGGATCGGCTGAGTAATTTAAAAGTACAGTTAAACACAATAAAGGCTACTTTTAATGAAGAACAGATAGTTTTATTTGAGTATTTTATCCAGGAAGAAGTGGGAGAAGAATATATTCAACAAAAGACAGAACCAGAGTTAAGTTTAAAAGTAGTTTTAGTAGGTGCTATATTAGGGATATTTTTTGTATGTGCCTGTGTTGTATTGAAGATTTTATATACGGCAAAACTTCAAAAATCAGAGGAAATCACTAAAATATATGGAATTCGTTTATTAGGAGAAATAACTGAAGATAGCAAGAATAGAAAATTACTGTGGGCAATTGACAGGTTACTATATATGATTCGTAATCGAAGAAGAAAGGTTTTAAATCATGAACAGCAGAAACAGATGATTCTTTCTAATATAGAGATTACATGCGAGAAAGAAAATATAAAAGAAATATATGTTACTGGTAGTGAGATGGAAACCATTTCGGTTGAGCTGTTAGAACAGTGGGCAAATATATTAAAACAAAAGAAAATTACTGTGAAATGGGGGAATAGTATCAATTATGATGCGAAGTCTTTGCGAAGTATGTCTGCAACAGGTCATGTAATTTTTTTAGAGCGAGTTAATGTTTCAAAATACCGTGAAATTGAAAATGAGTTGCGTATGGCGAATGAACAGAAAATAGATATTATTGGAAGCATTGTCTGGAATAGCGTATTTGGAAGATAATGAAAATATTTACGAATATGTGATATTGTCTCTATCATAGTTAATACAGTATAGTTACGATGACAATATTCGAAATATCCAAACCCTCTGGAAAAAAGAAAAATCTTGTGGTATCATGTAGGTGTTATGAAAATTTAGCTTGAAACACATTAAGATAAGTCAGGAGGAAATCGAGATGGCGAGAGATAGACATTATGATGGGGATGAGGTGAGACGCGGGAGGAGAAAAAAGAGACAGAAGCGAAAGCTGATATTATTGATCGTGCTTGTGTTGCTGGTTCTGATTATGATTCCGCTGGCATTTTCGTGGAGTAAGTATGAGAAGATGGGAAAGATTGCGATTAAAGATAAGGATGTCAAGATCAATAACCTAGAACCAGAGACAAAGAAGGCCTTGGAAGGTTATGAAAGCATTGCTTTATTTGGCTTGGACAACCGTTCTACAGGAAATTTTGAGAGTGGAAACAGCGATACCATTATTGTAGTCAGTATCAGTAAAGAGACTGGAGAAATTAAGATGGCTTCTGTCTATCGAGACACCTATTTGGATATTGATGAGAATAATTTCCGTAAGGCCAATGCCGCTTATGCCAATGGAGGTCCCAAGCAGGCCATAGAGATGCTCAATAAAAACCTGGATTTGGATATCACCGATTATGTCAGCGTAGATTTCAGTTCTCTGGTGGATGCAATTGACCTGTTAGGTGGAATTGAGATTGACATTGAAGAGGATGAAGTTGGGTATATGAATGACTATATCACTGCCACCAATGAGATTACTGGGCACAGTAGTGGACAGGTATCTGCTGGCCAGGGAGTGCATGTGGACGGTGTGCAGGCAACTTCATACGCCAGAATTCGTTATACAGAAGGCTGGGATTACAAGCGTACAGAGCGCCAGCGTACTGTAATTATGAAAATGTTTGAGAAGGCAAAGCAGTGTGATCTTTTGACATTAAATAAGATTTTGGATGAAATGCTGCCACAGATTTCCACCAGTTTAAGCCCCACAGAGTTGCTGGGACTGGCGACGGGTGCAGGAAAATATCATATGGGTGAGAATACAGGCTTCCCGTTTGACAAGGAATCAGGAAGTGTTGGCGGCCAGGGAGATATGGTAATTCCAGTGGATCTGGAAAATAATGTTGTTCAGCTCCATCAGTTCCTGTATACCAATGAGACTTATACACCTTCTCAGACTGTGAAAGATTTAAGCGCCACTATCCGGGCAAATACAGGTTATTAAATGGAACGGACCGAAGGCTCTAGACGGTGGTGAAGTACAGATCATATGTAACTATTCAAATAAATTTGAACGTTCCGAATTGCTATTTCCAGGGGGGTCTGAATAGTTACGATCATATCATGAAACATCTTTAAAATGTGAATGTCAGAGGGTGAAAAGGTTTGAAGAAGATATGGAAGAGTATGGAAGTGTGCACAATTTTATTATTGTGCGCACTCGTTCTGGGGATTGGAATGAAAGCAGAGGCAGCAGTACCTGGCGTGGCCAAGGCACTTAAACAAATTGATGCTGGTCCCAACAGTGTGGAAATTAGTTGGGATGCAGTGATTGGAAATAATATACAATATAAGGTAGAGTTGTGTGAAGACTCAACTTTTACTGGTGATGTAATGGATAATCTGGAATATAATAACAAGGAACAGATAATAGATGCAGCCAGGAATCCAGATGAAAGTTTTAGTGGTTTGTCTCCGGGAAAGAAATATTATGTCCGCGTGACAGCTTTTCGCAATACCGGTTATCCTGATTATATCTGTACTTGGGGCTATCCTTCTGATGATATTGAGGTGGTGACAGCTCCAATGAATAGTGACATTGTAGATTTTAAGCAGACAAAAGCGACCGAAACTTCTATCACTTTATCCTGGAAAAAATATTCAGGGGCAAATGCCTATCAGCTTTCCTATGTGAAAAAAGGGGCCAGCAAGAAGAAAACTATTCCGTTAAAGAATGTAAAATCATATACAGTCAATAATCTCAGCAAAAATGCAGAATATGAATTTTGGCTGTGGCCGGTAAGGGAGAGCAGCAGTGGTTTTCGTGCGCTCAGTGGAAGTGGCAGTGAGCTATATTGGTGTCCGGTATTGCCAAGTAAGGTCACAGGTGTTGCATGTACTTTTGAGGATCCCTCCTCGAATTTGCTCAATGTAAAATGGAATTTGCGTCCCACTGCGGTTTCTTATCAATACCAAATTTATGCAGAAGGCGGCAAGAAAGCGCTGCTGACAGGTAAGACTACCAAAAATGTAAGCAAAGCAAGGATCAGCAACAATAAGCTTAAAGGTCTGCGGTTTTTGAAATTAAGAATGCGGGCCTGTGTCAAAGTAGATGAAAGTTCTAAATATGGCGCTTGGTCAGAGTGGGTTTATTTTTCCAGACAACCGAAAGTAAAGCTGGCAAGTACGAAAAGTGGAATGAAGGTGTCCTGGGATAAGGTCAGCGGCGCCAGTAGTTATTCTGTGTATATATCCAAAAACAGAAGTTCTGGATATAAAAAGGTGCAGAGTACAACGAAAACGTCAACCATTGTCAATAAGTGTGGAAAATCTGCCTTGAAATCTGGAAAGACATATTATTTTATTGTCGCAGCCAATAAGAAGATGGGAAAAAAGAACTTTCAAAGTACTAGGAATTTTTGTTTCTGGCGTATATATGGGAAATAAAAGCAGATGGGAATACAAATGAGAGATAAAATAGAGAAGGCCAATTTAGTTTTAAGAGGGAAGGAATCTTTGAATGATGGGATCCGCTTTCGTATTTTTGCAAGTTCCCTGGCAGGTGTGCATCTGATTTTGGCCGGAATTGCAGCAGTGTTGAGGTGTCAACCGCTTCTAGTTGCAAATGTAATTGTCTGTTTGCTTGATTTGTTGAGTAATTTAGGAACCAGAAATGGGAGAAATTATTTTACTTGGATTAGTATCGTTTATTTTGCGTCCTGTTTTCAGTCCTTGTATGCCTGTGTGCTGTTAGGATGGAGATATGGTTTTTCTCTTTATAATTTGACTATGATACCAATCTTATTCTATTTTATGCATTTGACCAAATCAATTTCTAATCCAAAATATTATGCGGTGTTGTATACGCTGATTAACTGTGTTGCCACCTTGGTGATTCGCAGACTGGTATACGCAGGAGAACCAATTTATAATTTTCCAATTCATACAGATTTTAAGATTTCTTTTTTTAACAATATCGTGTGTTTTTTGTTTCTGATAAGTTTTTCTACTTTATTTATTCTGGAATTGAGCGTAAAACATCAGGAATTAGAGCAACAGAATCAAAAGCTGATACGTTTGGCAAATTATGATGAATTGACAAATTTAAGAAACCGTAGAAGTATTTTGGCTGAGTGGAAGAAGTTGCAGCGCACAGATTATTGTGTGGTAATGGGGGATATTGATGATTTTAAAAAGGTCAATGACACTTATGGACATGAACAGGGGGATGAAGTTCTTAAGATAGTGGCTGAGAGTTTATCAAATTCTGCAAGTGATGTTGATTATGTAAGCCGTTGGGGTGGGGAAGAGTTTCTGATGATTATCTTTGGTGATATTTCTTGTGCCTTGAAGGTGACTGGCAGAGTTCAGCAAAGATTAAAAGAGGCAGAACTGAGCGTTGAAGGACATAAATTGATCGTCACGATGACCTTTGGCATTTCTGAGTGCAGCGAAAAACTTAACGGAGTGATTGATGAATTAATTCGGCAGGCAGACCAACGCCTTTATCTTGGTAAGAGGAGTGGAAAAAACTGTATTATTATCAGTGATCAATGAAAAAATATCATAGTAAATAATGGAAGTGTGCGGAAAGTTATTTCGTACACTTTTTCAAACCTCTGTAAATACAAGGGATGGAAGAAGTGTAAAGTTTTTGTAAGTTATATTTTATGAGGTTGTGATTTTGAAAAAATTATGGTACGATAGACTACGATTTATAAAGAAGTAAATAGAAATGGAGTGAGAAGGATGCAAAAGTGTAAGAGATGGATTGCGTTAATTTTGTCTGTATGTGTGTTAATATCGTCAGTAGGGATCAATGTACAGGCGCAAGAAAAAGTTCGTGATACCGTTATGGAGGTACAAGATCAGAAAAAAATTTCTCAAGTGTCTCCAGATGAGCCGGAGACAGTCAGCATGGAAATTTTGCCAGGAAAACTAAATTTTATTATGCAGGAGAGTGATTGTGTACAGACGCCAGGGACACAAAATATTGCTGCCAGTTTGGGAACGACAGATACAATAGTGGAGCAAGCAAAGCTTCATTATAAGCATAAAGCCAGTGGAGAGGAATTTACCGCAGAGGCAGTAAATACAGTGGAAAATATGGTAAGATTTACCATGAAATATACCGATAAAACACAGGCAGGAGTCTATGAATTGGTAAGTATTGCGTATCAGGCTGGTGATCAAAAATATCAAGTGGTTTTTGCTGAACTTGATATGGAAATAAGTTTTGGCGTGGATCAAGAGACAGACACAAAGCCAGATGAAATATTGGTGGATCAAGAGGTTTTGGAAGAGGTAGAGGCTAATGTAGTATCTATGGATGGTGAGGGCAATGTGGTGTCTGAAAATTCTGTTGCGGATGTTCTGGGAGATTTACAACAGGATAATGGGATGCGCGCTTCCTGGAAGGCAGCTGCGCCTCAGGCGGCAAATAAGGTCATTGTGCTTGATCCAGGGCATGACAGTACCCATGCAGGCGCCAGGGGAAATGGCTGTAAAGAAGAAGAGATCGTGTTAAAGATCGCACAGTATTGTAAGGCTGAATTGCTCAAATATTCTGGCGTTACAGTTTATATGACCAGAGAGAGCAACGTTTGTCCCTATGGAGGGACTTCGACTGATTGTAATGCTGGCAGAGTGGATTTTGCTGCAGCGAAAAAGGCCAATGTCTATGTAAGCTTTCATCTTAATTCCAGTGTCAGTACGAGTGCTCATGGGGTAGGAGTATATTATCCCAATGGCAGTTATCGACCAGATCTCGGTGAGGAAGGCAAAGGATTGGCTTTGCAAATTTATCAGAATTTAAGTGCATTGGGATTGGCTACCTGGGCAGGCGGGGTGTTGATACATAACTCGGAGAATAATACGTTATATCCTGATGGTTCCTTAGCAGATTATCTGTCGGTGATACGAAGAAGTAAACTGGCAGGATTTCCGGCAGTATTGATTGAACATGCATTTTTGAGCAATGCAGGTGATGTCAGCGGTTTTTTAAATACAGAAGAGAAGATTAGAAATCTTGGTGTTGCGGATGCCAAGGGAATTGCAGCATATTATGGGTTGTCCATCGGCGGTGGCAGTGGGAATAAACCAAAGATTGAATGGATTCAGTCCCGAGGCAGTAAAAGTCTTAGAGTTCGTTGGGAACCCGTCAATAACGCTGTTTCTTATGAGGTTTACCGCAGTACGAAGAAGGCAGGAACTTATGAGAAGACGGCGCAATTAAGTGATAATACTTATAATGACAAGAAACTAAAAGCTGGTACTACCTATTATTATAAAGTTCGCGCCATATATTCCAATGGAAAGAAATCTTCTTTTTCCAGTATACATTCCGCCAAGACATTAGCGGTACCCCAAATTACCAGCATTGTATCAAAAAGCAACGGCAGGCTGAAAATCACCTGGAAACCTGTGTCTAAGGCAAAGCAATATGAACTTCTGCGCAGTACGAAGAAAAATGGCAATTACCAAAAGGTTGCTACTATATCAAAGAAGGCAGGGGATACGTATATTGACCTGAATCTTAAGACACAGAAGAAATATTATTATAAATTACGTGCCAGGGGCGGCGAGAAAAACGGTTACAGCAGTTATTCAGCAGTTTCTTATGGCTGGGCTGTAAAAAAGACAGCGATTACCAGTGTCAGTTCCAAGAGCAGCACATCATTGCTGCTTAAGTGGAAAAAGGTTGACAATGCCTATGCATACCGGATTCAGCGAAGTACTTCCAAGAAGGGTACTTATACAACCGTTGCAGAGGTGAAAGATGGGAAAACTTCTTATATAGATCAAAATTTGAAGTCAAAAAAGAATTATTATTACAGGGTTCAGGCAATGAATCGGGTGAATGGTAAAAATGGAGCCAGTGGTTATTGCAGTCCAGTGGCAGGAAAGACCATTAGTGGCACATCAATTACTTATGTGCGTTCCAAGAGCAGCGGCAGTATGGAGCTCAAATGGAAAAAGGATCCAGATGCTTTTGCTTACAGAATTAAGCGCAGCCTGAATAAAGATAGTGGTTATAAGAAGATTGCTGAGGTTTTGGGCAGCAATGTCACAACATATGTAGACAAGGAGACAGATGCTGGAAAACGCTATTATTATACGGTAGAGACAATTGTAAAACAAAATGGTGTAAAGGCTTACAGCGGGGATTCCAAACCGAAAAGCGCCATAAATCTACAGAAAATTAATATTACCTCTACACAGGCAGCAGATGGCGGCATAACATTGAACTGGGAGAAAATATCTGGAGCAAATAGTTATCAGATTATGCGCAGTGCAAGCAAAGACAGCGGTTTTGAGGAAATTGCAAAGGTGAACAAGGCGGAACTAACCAGTTTTACAGATTGGGACGTATCAGCGGGCGCCAGATATTTCTATCGGGTTCGCGCCCTCAGTGACGGAACCTATACTGGCTATGGAAGTTATTGTAAGACCACAGAGAAATGGATGCTCAGTGCGCCAAAGGGCTTGGCAGTCAAAACAGTGAGTTCGTCTGTTACTCCAGATATACCAGCACAGATCATGTTAAGTTGGAATAAGGTCAATGGCGCCAACTCTTATGTGGTTCTGAAAAGTGTTGAAGAGCAGGGCGGTTATGAAGAGGTAGCCGCTGTCAATGAAGGTGAAAATTTAGCTTATACAGACAGCGCAGTACAGACAGGCGTAACTTATTATTATAAAGTGGCAGCTGTTGCAAAGTTGGGACAAGAGAGCGGCAGAGGTGATGAGACCGTCCCAGTGTCAGGAATCATATCAGAAGCAAAGTAAATGATAGATCAATTTAGAGGAGGAAATGGAGAGAAATATGAAGCCACGAAATAAAACCAGACTGGCAGCGTGGCTGTTGATGGCAGCTATTCTGACAGCAGACGTCTCTGGAACTGGTAGTTTGGCATATGCCATGCAGCCTCAGGAGACAGAGGCAGCCGTGCAGCCAGAGCAGGCGACAGAACAATTGCCAGAGGGCAGCAGGGATACAGAAGATGAATTTGTGGATGAGCAGGAATCAGAACAGACACAACAGCCAGAAACTGAGGTAGATGACATCTCCATACAGCCAGAAGAGGAAACCAGTTCAAAAAAAGAGCAGGATGATACACACAACAGTGATAATATTAAAAAAGAGAGACAATCTGAGGCGGCAGACAGTAGAGTACAGCAGGATGATATGTCAGCAGAATCAGAGGAAAAAGAGGATGCAATAAATCAAGATATGTTGAGAAACCAAGCTCCGATTACTGAAAATCTTGCAGAGCCAACAGCACAGGAAGCTTTTGCAGCGCTGCTTAAGGACTATGATATGTATGGTGTGCTTACCGACAGTGCAGAGATTCCTGTTTATCAGGAACCATTCACTGCTTCACCTGTAATACAGAAGCTTCCCAGTGGTTATCAGGTAAAATTCCAAGGTGTGGTTATAGGGGATAATGGTGTATGGTTTCAATTGGCTTTTGCAGTGAATGATGTAGAATATACAGGGTTTGTTCAGAGTAGTTTTGTGGTTTCTGAAGATACCAGGCTCACAGATTGGAGTAATCAATATCTCAATGGAACTGGAGAGAGAGGAGCTGCGAGTAACGGTGTCAATGTGCAGGCCACAGATCTGTCTGCATTTCCTTCCAGTTATCGTACCTTTATTAAACAGATGATGCAGGTACATCCAAGTTGGAGTTTTGTACCGATGAATACGGGACTAGATTGGGCTGATGTTGTGGAAAATGAGATGGTCACGGCCAGGAATTTAGTCGATGTAAGCCACCCAGAAGATTGGAAATCCAGAGCGCCTGGGGATTATGATCCAGTATCTGGAAAATATACGGTTTACGATGGAGAAACTTGGGTGCAGGCCTCGGAGCCAATCGTAAAATATTATCTCGATCCGAGAAATTTTCTCAATGAGACTTCTGTCTTCCAGTTTGAGCAGCTTACCTATAACAGCGCCTATCATAATGAGGCTGGGGTGGAAAAAATATTGAGCGGCACTTTTATGAGTAAAAAGAAGCTGGAGGATGGTTCTGGTGGGGGAATTACCTATGCCAAGGCATTCATGAAGATTGGAAAACAATTAAAGGTCAGTCCTTATTTTCTGGCCAGCCGTATTCGCCAGGAGCAGGGGGTAAGCGGCAGTTCGCCATTGATTTCTGGTACATATCCAGGATTTGAAGGATATTACAATTATTTTAATATTTCTGCATCTGGATTGGGAGAACAGGTCATTATCAATGGATTGACAGAGGCCAAAAAGGAGGGGTGGACGACTCGTTATGCCGCTCTGTATGGTGGAGCTAAAAAGACATCGCAAAGATATATTTCTCAAGGGCAGGATACCTTCTATCTGCAGAAATTTGATGTGGATGGCTCTTATAATGGGTTGTATTGGCATCAGTATATGCAAAATCTTTTGGCTGCGGACAATGAGGGGAAAAATGTGAAGAACAGTTATACAGCGATGGGTGTTCTTGACAACAGTTTTGTATTTAAAGTTCCAGTTTATAACAATATGCCAGCTTCTCTGTGTCCAATGCCAGGAAATCCGCTGGGTAAGCCCACCTTGAAAGTTTCTAAAAATGCTTATACTTCAGCAAAGCTCTCTTGGTCTCAGGTGGGAGGAGCCGAGGCTTATCAGATTTACCGCAAAGAGGGCAGTAATGGCTCATATGTTAGGGTTAAGACGGTAAAAGGGGAGGCGTCCACTTCATATGAGGATAAAAATGTCGCTCCTGCAAAAACTTATTATTATAAGATACGAGCTTATGTAAAGCTCAATTCGGGAACAAAGTATTCGTCCTTTGCCAGTGAAAAGAAAGCAAGTTTTGCAATTTCTGCAACAGATTGGATTAAATTTTCTACGAAAACTTATACATCAGTGAAGTTGGAATGGAAGCAGGTATCTGTGAGCGGCTACCAAATTTACCGAAAGGTGGATTCTGGTAAATACACGCGGATTAAGACTTTAAAAGGCAAGACCAGTCTGACCTATACGGATCAGGCAGTACTTCCTGGGCATACTTATGCTTATAAGATTCGTGGTTATAAGACGATATCAGGAAAGAATTATTTTTCCTCTTTTACCAGTGTAAAAACAGCGGAAATTAAAATGAAAGCGCCGCAGTTTAGCAGTGCTTCTGTCTCTGGCGTCAATAAGGCGAAACTTACTTGGAAACGGGATTCCAAAGCTACAGGTTATTATATATATCGCTCTACGACAGAGAAAGGCGGCTATAAGAAAGTCAAGACCATTAACAGCAATAAGACTTTAAATTGGACAGACAGCAGTATTTCTCCAGGAACATCCTATTATTATAAGATTCGTTCTTATGTGAAATCTGAGAATGGAAAAGGAAATTCTGGTTATTCCAAGATTTTGATGGTCAATACAAGTATTGATAAGCCGTTGGTTTCCTCTGTCTCTTCCTCAGCGACAGGAATTAAGCTGAAGTGGAAAAAAAGCGAGAATGCTACAGGGTATCAAATCTATCGTTCCAGTTCCTATAGTGGAAAATATACATCTGTAAAAAAGGTCACGAAAAATACTTCCGTGACCTTTACGGATAAAAATGTCACATTTGGCAAAACATATTATTATAAAGTCAGAGCCTATAAAACGATTGGCACAAGTACAAAATATTCCAGTTGGTCAGCCATTGTATGCGGCAGGCCAGAGCTTGAGGAAACACGTTTTACAGGAATTTCTGGTATCAGTTCCACAAAGGCAACCTTAAAATGGAGTAAAGTTTCTGATGTACAGGGCTATAAATTGTATCGGAAGACAGGTAAAAGCGGCAAATATAGTCTGATGAAAAGTATTTCCAGCGCTGCAACTACAAAGTATACAGACAAAAGCTTAAAAAAGAACACTACCTATTATTATAAAATACGAACCTGGAAGAAAGTAGATGGAAAGGTTCGTTATTCTGCATATTCTAAGGAATGGTGTGTGCAGACCCAATAAAAAGGAATTTTAAGTATGAAAATTACACCTTATAAAATAAAAAAAGGGATTCGATATTTTAAGCATTATGGGCCCAAAGCCTTTTGGAATCGGTTGCGTGATAAATTAGAGCCAGAAGATGTACCCTATGCGCCGTGGTATGAGAAATATAAGGCAGGGGCAGAAGAATTGGCGCGTCAGGCAAGACAGGAGCAGAAATTTGTTTACCGTCCACTGGTCAGTGTGGTGGTTCCCTGTTATCAGACGCCAGAGAATTATCTGCGGCAGATGATCGATTCTGTTCGTTTACAGTCCTATGGGAATTGGCAGCTTTGTCTGGCAGATGCTACGCCTTCCGATCAAGTGGCCAAGGCAGTGGAGAGTTATTGTCAGCAATATTCAGAGACAAGAATTGTCTATCGTCACTTGCAAGAGAATCAGGGAATTGCAGGAAATACCAATGTGGGCATAAGTATGGCACAGGGAGCGTGGATTGGATTATTAGATCATGATGATCTCTTAGCGCCAAATGCCTTGTATGAGATGGTTGCTCAGATGAATCAGGAACCACAGACAGAGGCACTCTATTCTGATGAAGATCAGGTGGAGGAGACAAGACATGGATTAGAACACAAAAAACCCCATTTTAAACCAGATTTTAGTCCCGATCTTTTGCGTTCCAACAACTATATCACCCATTTTTTTTGTGTTAAGCGCACGGTGGTGGAGCAGGCTGGAGGACTTCGAGATGAATTTGAAGGGGCTCAGGATTATGATTTTATTTTACGTTGTACCGAAATTGCGGTTAGAGTTGGGCATGTGCCGAAAGTTCTCTATCACTGGCGTGTCCACAGTAATTCTACCGCAGACAATCCTTTGAGTAAAACATATGCTTACGAGGCTGGTCAGCGTGCCTTGCAGGAACATCTAGAGCGCGTGGGTCAGCTAGGAGAAGTCAGTCAGTTGATGCATTTTGGATTCTATCGGGTGCAGTATCCAGTGAAAGGAAATCCAATGGTATCTATTATAATTCCCAATAAGGATCAGTCAGATACCTTGCGTCGCTGTATAGAGTCTTTGATGAAATCTTCATGGCAGAATTATGAAGTCATTATCGTGGAAAATAATAGTCAGGAAGCGGAAACTTTCCAATACTATCAGGAATTGTGTACAGAGCTTGGGGAGAATTATTTGAAGAAATCAGAAAGCGGCGGGCAAGCCATTTATGGTCAAGGATTTTTACCCAGTGGGCAGCCTATCAAAGTGGTGGTTTGGGAGAATGGTTTTAATTATTCGGCAATCAATAATTTTGGCGCTGCCTATGCGAAAGGTGAGTTTTTCGTGCTGCTTAACAATGACATTGAGATTATTACAAAAAACTGGTTGGAGGAAATGCTGGGGAATTGCCAGAGACCAGAGGTCGGCATAGTCGGGGCAAGACTTTATTATCCAGATAATACAATTCAACATGCGGGCATTGTACTGGGGATTGATGGGATTGCGGCGAATATGTTTCCGGGGCTGCGTCGTGGACAGGAAGGTTATTATCACAAAGCGGCAATTCAACTAAATTACAGCGCTGTGACAGCAGCCTGCCTGATGGTATCAAAGGAAGTTTATCAGAAGGTTCAGGGGCTGGAGGAACAGCTTGCGGTGGCCTTTAATGATCTGGATTTTTGCCTCAGAGTCTGTAGGGAGGGCTATCTGGTGGTATATGATCCTTTTGTGGAGGCATACCATTATGAGTCAAAATCTCGCGGAGAGGAAGATACAAAAGAGAAGGTACATCGTTTTGGGGAAGAGATTGAGTTTATTCGTTCCCGTTGGATTGATTTATTGAAACAGGGCGATCCATATTATAATCCTAATTTTTCACTGAAAAAATGCAATTATGCCTTAAAACCTTGAACAAATCGTGTGATTGTTTCCATTTCGGCTGATAAGTAAACTGTAATGAATAAATTGACAATTTTCGGGGCGGTTTTTTAAAACTTGCCCTTTTTCCAATTCAATGCTACAATAGAGGGAACCAAAAAATTTACAGAGTTGGATGTGAGAAGAGACAGATGATGAAAGTATTTATATGCCCCAAATGTGGTAGCATTACAACAGTATCTCGCAGAAAAGAGATATTTTGCCATAAATGCGGCGGAACGCAGATGATTCCTGCAAAGCTGACATTTGCAAAATATAGTGAGATGGATGAACAGCAGAGAAAAGATTACTCAGAAAGCTGGCTGTACATACGGAATCATACTTCCGGTGAAGTGTAAAAGATTGCTGTGCTGATGGATCAATGAGTGCAGTGTAATCTTAAGAAATAATTAATACAATTGCCATTGTTTTGCATAATAAGGCTATTGTATGATGTGGTGAGCGTGTTTGGCGCACAAATTTTGACTATGGAGTTTTGAGAATTATGTACAAAAAGCAAAAAAAGAGCTGGGTAAAGCATCTAGATTTTTTAATTTTAGATGTACTTTGTCTAGAAATTACGTTTTATTTGTCCTGTCTGGCCAAGTTGGGACGCTTCCATAGCCATTCTGGAATGAGTGAATATTATAATCGTTTGGCAGTATTGCTTTTACTGATCGATATCTGCGTTGTATTTCTTACGGAAGCATACACTGGGATTTTGCGAAGAAACCGGATTCAGGAGTTGAAAGCAGTGATTATGCACTGTAGTACTATATTTGCAGCGATCACAGTCTATTTATGGGGTACGAAACAGGCAGAAATTTATTCCAGACAGGTCATTTTGGTATTCTGGGGTGTTTCCATTGTAGTAGAATATTTTGCTCGGTGTCTATGGAAAATCTATATCCGTCAGCGTATGATTCGCGGCAAACGGTTTACTAGATTAGTGGTTGTGACAGAAGAACGTTTTGCCACACAGTGTGTCTCTGATTTTCAGAACGACAGATATAAGGAATTTCAAGTCGTCGGCGTGGTGGTAGTAGATGAAGATCAGACAGGAAAGAAGATTTGTGGCGTGCCTGTTGTGGCTTCGGCAGATAGTTTTCTGGAATATGTTCGTTTAAATGTAGTGGATGAAATTTTTATCAATGGGAATACAAGAGAGAGCAGCGAAGCTTTGGCGAATGAATTACTAGAACTTGGGTTGACGGTGCATTTTAATTTGGTGCGGGAATCTCGTCTGATGCCGAATAAACTAGTAGAGCATTGCGGAAAATATCTAGTATTGACAACTAGTATGAAAATAGCCACCAATCGGCAAGTATTTTTAAAACGTTGTATGGATATTGCAGGCAGTCTGGTGGGTTTGATTTTAATGGGCCTTGCCTTTGTTATTTTTGCGCCTTTGATTAAACTACAGTCACCAGGCCCAATTTTTTATGCGCAGACTCGAATAGGGAAAAATGGCCGGCGATTTAAGTTTTATAAATTCCGAACCATGATTGTCGGCGCAGATGATATGAAGAAGGAGCTGATGGAACAAAACGAGATGCAGGGGTTAATGTTTAAGATGGAGGAGGATCCAAGAATTTTTCCAGTGGGAAAAATTATGCGTAAATTTTCCATTGATGAGCTGCCACAGTTTTGGAATGTGCTCAAAGGCGATATGAGCATGGTGGGGACAAGACCTCCCACGGAGGATGAATTTGAGCAATATGAGCTGCATCATAAAGCCAGATTGGGTATTCGGCCAGGATTGACCGGTATGTGGCAGGTAAGCGGCAGGAGTGATATTAAGGATTTTGAAGAAATTGTCGCTTTAGATACTCAGTATATATCCAACTGGTCGCTTGCTATGGACATAAGAATTTTATTCCGTACAGTGGGAGTGGTACTAACAGGAAAAGGATCATCATGATAGATATTTCAATTACAATCGTGGCCTACAATGATGAAGTGGATGTGAGAAATGCGGTATGTTCTATTTTAGAGCATACCGCAGTGACGATTTCCAAGAAGATTTATATTGTAGACAACAGTACAAAAGAAAATACACTGTCTTTTCTTGCAAAAGAATATAAGGATGTAGACTATCTTCGGCCAGGCCGGAATTTGGGTTTTGGGGGTGGACATAATTATGTGCTCAAAGACCTGGATTCTAAATATCACGCAATTGTAAATCCAGATATTCTCTTGACAGAGGACAGCTTTTTAACGTTGATGGGATTTTTAGAAAAAACAGGGGCTGGTATGGTGGTCCCCAGATTGACAGACGAGAGGGGGCAGCTACAGGCTGTGTACCGACGTGAGCTGACAGTACTGGATATGGCGATCCGTATGTTTTTTTCTTCTCATTTTAAGAAACGTCAATCATACCATACTATGCAGGATATGGATTATAGGAAACCGTTTCGAGTGCCATTTGCACAGGGCAGTTTTTTGGTGATTCGTACAGAATTATTTCGTGAGTTAGGCGGATTTGACAGTCGTTATTTTATGTATATGGAGGATGTGGATCTTTGCAGGCAGGTAAATGCGAAGAGCAGTCTGTGGTATTGTCCCAAAACTTCTGTGGTTCATAAATGGGAGCGAGGTTCTCACAAGAATTGGAGGTTGTTAAAAGCTCACATGGCCTCAATGTTTCAATATTTTACAAAATGGGGGTGGAAGCTGTGCTAGAGAAAAACATCCGTGTATCTGTGGCGATGGCAACATACAATGGCGGCATGTATCTTCGCCAGCAGATGGATTCCATTTTGGAGCAGTTGGGAGAGAATGATGAGCTTGTGATTTCTGATGATGGTTCCAGGGATGAAACAATTTCGATTCTTAGAGAATATCAAAAAAAGAATTCCAAAGTCCGTGTAATAAAGGGGCCCAGGCAGGGGGTTAAGCGTAATGTGGAACATGCAATCAAAAATACAAGAGGCTCCTATATTTTTCTTGCAGATCAGGATGATATCTGGCTGCCAGGAAAAGTGGAACAAGTACTGCAGGCATTTGAGAGGCAAAGAGCAGCCATTGTGATTCATGATGCCAGGGTATTTGCGAATGGGAACACCTCAGATATTCTTATGGAATCTTTTTTTGCATTCAGGAGCGCTAAGCCAGGGATATGCAAGAATATTGTTAAGAACAGTTATATCGGCTGTTGTATGGCTTTTCGTCGGGAGCTGTTGGAGGTGATTCTGCCAATTCCAGAACAAATTGAAATGCATGATCAGTGGATTGGGGTATTAGGAGATTATTATGCGGGGAAATCGTGTTTTTTGCCGATGCCTCTATTGTTGTATCGCAGACATGAAAAGAACCAGTCAGCAATGACGCATTATAGTTTTGGTAAAATGTTACGAAACCGTTTGGTGTTTTTGGCGCACTTTTCCAGGAGGGTGCTGTATCATCATCGTAAAAGAAAAGATATTTTTGTAAAAATGAAGAAAATAATAGTTGATAAATGACAAGAAATATTATAATATTAGTCATAAGTGTGTAATATTTATAAAATATATTAGTAATAAACGGGTAGGGTGAAGGTATGGCAAGAAAACAGGATGGGCTTGAGAATACAGGAAACAAGAAAGTGAAAAAAGCCAAAAAAATTAGAAGAAGAATTTTCTTAGTATGTGCAGAGCTGATGATACTTGGAGGTGTTTTGGCGTGGTTTTGGGCAGATTCTAAGATGGACAAGATTACTACAGATAATACATTTGTGGCCAAAGAGGTCAAAAACGTAGAACTTACTAAGGAAACACAGGATATCTTGGGTGGATATACTACGTTTGCATTATTTGGATTGGACAACCGAGATGGCAGTACTTACAATAGTGGTAATTCAGATGTCATTATGGTGGCAAGAATTGATAATAAGACCAAGGAAGTTCGTTTGGTTTCTGTGTACCGTGATACATTTTTGAAAATGGCGGATTTAGATAATACTGAGGCTTACAGTAAGGCCAATGCAGCCTATGCGGTGGGTGGACCTAAGCAGGCAGTGCGTATGTTGAATACAAATTTAGATTTGGACATTCAGGAGTATGTATCTTTCGACTTTAGTGCAGTGGCAGAAGCTATAGATATTTTAGGTGGTGTGGAGGTGGAAGTGACACCAGAGGAAGCAGGGCACTTAAATAATTATTGTGTTGAGACTTCCAAGGTGACAGGCAAAACCTATGAGCCACTTCCAGAACTTACAGAACCAAAGAGTTTTACTTTAAATGGTGTGCAAGCGGTTTCCTATGGGCGCATTCGTTACACTATGGGAGATGATTTTAAGCGGACGGAACGTCAGAGACTTGTATTGAATAAAATGGTAGAAAAAGCATTAAAATCTGATGTTACAACGATCAATAAATTGATTGATGCAGTCTTCCCCAAGATTCAGACCAGTCTAGGGAAAACAGAGCTGATTGCTATGGCTATGGATGCGTTTAATTATAAAATGGGAGAGAATGCAGGATTTCCGTTTGATCTTCGCAATGTGGTAGTGGATATTGCTTATCAGAAAGAGGATGTAGATTGTGTAATTCCAGCAAATCTGGCAAGTAATGTAAAGCAGCTTCATGATTTCTTATATGGGACAACAAGCTACACCGTTACGGAAAGTGTACAGAGTATCAGTGATGAGATTGAATACCGGACTGGCATATCTGGGGAGAGCAGCGAATAACAGGAGGATAGAATATGTGCGGAATCGTAGGTTATATTGGAGCATCACAGGCAGCGCCGATTTTGCTGGATGGTTTATCAAAGCTGGAATACAGAGGATATGATTCAGCAGGAATTGCAGTTTATGATGGGGAAAATATTAAGGTACAGAAGGCGATCGGGAGATTGAAAGTACTGAGTGAGCAGACTCATGACGGTGCTACTATGACTGGTATGGCTGGAATCGGCCATACTCGATGGGCTACGCATGGCGCACCATCCAATCAAAATGCCCATCCTCATTTTAATCAGGAGGAAACCATTGCTGTAGTACATAATGGTATCATTGAGAATTATCTGAAGCTCAAAAAACATCTGGAAGGAAAAGGTTATCAGTTTGTATCAGATACAGATACAGAGGTAGTGGCGCATCTTTTGGACTACTATTATAAGGGAGATCCGATTGAGGCGATTACCAGGGTGATGCACCGTGTGGAGGGTTCTTATGCTCTGGGAATTATGTTTAAAGCTCATCCAGGAATTTTGTATGCGGTGCGAAAGGATAGTCCTTTGATTGTAGGTCATGGCAAAGATGGGAACTTAATTGCCTCTGATGTGCCGGCAGTCTTAAAATATACCCGCAATGTATATTTTATTCAAAATGAGGAGATTGCTGTTTTATCGGAGGAGAATATTGGTTTCTATAATGTAGACGGCGAAGAGATTACAAAGGAATCAACCACGATTGATTGGGATATCAATGCTGCAGAAAAAGGTGGATATGAGCATTTCATGTTAAAAGAAATGTATGAGCAGCCACAGACAGTCAGAGATACCTTGAATCCAAGGATTAAGGATGGCGCGATAGATATTGAGGAGCTTGGCATGTCTGAGGAAGAGATTTGCATGATCAAGAAGATACATATTGTTGCCTGCGGTTCTGCGTACCATACGGGAGTAACTGCCAAATATGTGTTTGAAGGGGTGGCAAGAATTCCAGTGGAGGTAGATTTGGCCTCAGAGTTTCGTTACCGGAATCCAATCCTGCAGCAGGATGATCTGGTGATTATCATCAGCCAGTCTGGAGAGACCGCGGATTCTCTGGCCGCATTGCGGGAGGCCAAAAACAGAGGAATTAAAACTTTGGGAATTGTCAATGTGGTGGGCAGTTCCATTGCCAGGGAAGCTGACAAGGTGATGTATACCTGGGCGGGACCAGAGATCGCGGTGGCTACCACCAAGGCATACAGTGCGCAGTTAGTGGCAGAATATCTGCTGGCCATTAAATTTGCCCAGATTCGAGGAGAGATTACAGATGCTGAGGTTGCCTCATATCTCAAAGATTTGCAGAAATTGCCGGAACAGATTGAGATGCTTTTGAGCAATAAGGAAAAGATTCAGCATTTTGCCAATCGCTATATCTCTGCAAAAGATGTATTTTTTGTGGGGCGTGGCTTGGACTATGCAATTTCAATGGAAGGTTCTCTGAAGTTAAAGGAGATTTCCTATATCCATTCTGAGGCATATGCGGCAGGCGAGTTAAAACATGGCACGATTTCTCTGATTGAGGAAGGGACACTGGTTGCAGCCGTGGTAACTCAGGAAGCTTTGTATAAGAAAACAATCAGTAATATTGTGGAGCTTACCAGCAGAGGCGCTTTTGTGCTTGCTGTCACGAATACTGGAAATACAGAGATTGAGAAGGCCGCGGATTATGTGATTTATATTCCGCAGACAAATCGTTGGTTTACAAATTCCTTAGCCATTATTCCGCTGCAGCTTTTTAGTTATTATGTGTCAGTTGGCAAGGGCTGTGATGTGGATAAACCAAGGAATCTTGCCAAATCTGTGACTGTGGAGTAAGCTTGATCTTGGAAATGTGTAATATCCTACAACAGATAGATTGGTAGCTATTACAAAGACAGTATGTTTCCTGTTGCTATAATAAAATCGTATACCATTAAGAAGGGTTGTTGTAAAATGCAGCTTATATACAATATATGGATGGGATTCTTGCGTTTTAAATGCCATATTTTGTATATATCAGCTATTTTGCGGCGCCCTTTTTGTAATAGAAGATTACGATCAATTGCAGGGGGTAAATTTGTTTTTACAGTTATGATTTGCAATAATGTTGATGTAATTCAAGTATTTTTTGTTTTATAAGTTCTATTAGTTCTACAGGTTCCAACACAGTGGCATTGTTCCCAAACGGTAAGATATAATCAGCAACCCATGCTAAAGCGTCATGATTTATTTCCATGTCGATTACTCCATCGCCTGCTGCAAATATTTTTAATCCGGTCTATGATGATCTATCTATATTCCAAATACAATATGGCACTAAATTTAAGTTTAAGGAAAATGAAAAGGAGAATATCATATGGAAAAGTTGATGTACATGATGATGATTGAGAAAAGCAAGACCTATCATAAGGTCACAAAGCAGGTAGTTATAGAACATGTTGAGAATATGAGAAAATTGGACGATGAGGGAAAGCTGGAAATTTGCAATACAGAGCCTTTGGTTGTGGGCGGATATGCGACCTATAAATTAGTCGGTTTACAGATTGCAAATCGGGAAAATAATTACTTATTGTAATTGAAAAAAACACGGTTTTTTAAAATATTAGTCACAGATTTATCACAAATATTCCGTAAACTGCTTATTAGAAACAAAGAGAAAATAAAACAAAAGCATAAACGGAAGGAGTTATTGATTATGGATAATAGATTTAATGATTATAATAATGAGAACAATTTTGATCACACAAACAATATGGAGAATAACAACAATATGGGAACTGTTGTGGAAAATAACAGTAATATGGGAACTGTTGTGGAAAACAATCATATGAGTAACGCTGTAGAGAGCAGCAATTCAAATGATATTGGTGCAGCTAATAGTGCTAATTCAGAATCCGTTACAAGTACAGGAGCTCCCGGTGCAATCTATTCCTACAGTTATATGAATCAGAATAATCAGGAGCGCAATCCTAATTATTATGAGAGGAAGGAGGAAGAGAGCAGCACACAAAGAACATATACAACAGGGAGCTATGGCACAACACAAAATCAGAGTTATACAGGTGCAGAAACGGCAGGCCAGAATAATTCCCATATGCCAAATTTCAATCAGGCAGATATGAATCAGCAGGCTTATACAGAGGGAAATACAGAAAATCAGGAAGATGTAAGAAGGGCAAGATTTTATCAATCTACCAATCAGAGCAATCCTACTGGGACTGATAATGCATCTTCTGACCAAGTAAAGGGTACTTTTGGGAAAAAGAAAAAACAGAAAATGTCTGGCATGAAGAAACAGCATGGATTTGGGATGATGGTCATAAAATGTGCAGCGCTTGCTTTGGTATTCGGTTTGGTGTCTGGCACTGTATTTTATGGAACAGGAATGGCTTTTGAGCATACAGTGGGCGTGAATAAGTCATCCGCAGAATTGACGTCTGAAGGTAGCAGAAGCAATCAGAAAGCAGTACCAAATGGCGGAAGCCTCTCAGCGACCAATGTCAGTACAGCAACGACAGTGACAGATGTATCTGATATTGTGGAAAATGTTATGCCTTCGATTGTCTCTATTACCAATATGGGACAGATGGAAGCAGATTTCTTTGGACGGACGTTTCAACAGGAGACTTCCAGTGCTGGAAGCGGAATTATTATGGGGCAGACAGATGATGAGATCTACATTGCCACTAATAACCATGTGGTTGCCAATTCCAATCAGCTTACCGTGAATTTCATTGATGATCAGCAGGTGGCAGCAGAGATCAAAGGAACAGATGCCAGCACAGATTTGGCTGTACTTGCGGTGAAAGTAAAGGATATTCCAAGCGATACCATGAAGAAAATTAAAGTTGCAACTGTTGGTAATTCGGATGATATCAAGGTGGGGCAGTCAGTAGTGGCAATTGGAAATGCTTTGGGCTATGGACAATCTGTGACTACAGGAGTGATCAGTGCCGTTGATCGTGAGGTGACAGTGCAGGATGAGACTACTGGGGCTTCCATTACCAATGATTTGCTGCAGACAGACGCGGCAATCAATCCTGGAAATAGTGGTGGAGCGCTGTTAAATATGAATGGCGAGGTTGTGGGAATCAATTCTGTCAAATATTCTGATACCCAGGTGGAAGGCATGGGTTATTCCATTCCTATTTCTGCAGCAGAGCCGATTATCAATGATTTGATTACCAGAGAGGTAGTAGATGAGTCCAATTCCGCATTTTTAGGTGTGGCAGGTCAGGATGTCACTGGAGAATTGTCACAGAGTTTTGGAATGCCAGAAGGCTTATATATTACTATGGTGACAGAGAACAGCGCTGCGGCACAGGCAGGGATTAAGAACGGTGATGTAATTACAGAATTTGATGGAAGAAAGATAAAATCTATGGATAGTCTGCAAGAGATTATGCAGTATTATGCGGCAGGATCTGAGGTGGAAGTGACATTGCAAATCAATGAAAATGGAGAGTGGAAGGAGCAGAAAGTAACAGTTACACTTGGCAGGAAGAACAAATAATTTTTTCTTTTAAAATTCCCTGAAATATGGTAGGATAGAAATAAATCGAGACGCCAATCCGGATTATGTCTGGATTGGCGTCCTATATATGGAGGGATTGTTTATGAGGAAGAAGAAAATCGTAATTGCTTTAGGACATGATGCGTTGGGAACCACACTGCCAGAACAGAAAAGCGCAACAAAGAGAACGGCAAAAGCAGTGGCTGATTTTATAAAAGATGATTATCAGGTTGTGATTTCTCACAGTAATGGTCCGCAGGTTGGAATGATTCATACTGCTATGGCTGAGTTTTGCCGTATTTACCCAGAGTATACGGCGACACCGATGTCTGTCTGTTCGGCAATGAGCCAGGGATATATCGGTTATGACCTTCAGAATGCCATTCGCACAGAACTTTTAAATCGTGGTATTTACAAACCAGTTTCTACAATTTTGACCCAGGTATCAGTAGACCCCTATGATGATGCATTTTATCATCCCACCAAAGTGATCGGACGTATTATGACCGAGGAGGAAGCGGAGGCAGAGGAAAAGAAGGGCAATCATGTGGTTAAGACCAAGGAGGGCTATCGCCGAATTGTGGCTGCTCCTAAGCCAGTGGATGTTGTGGAAATTGATGCGATTCGAGCTCTGCTAGATGCAGATCAGATTGTGATTGCCTGCGGCGGCGGCGGGATTCCGGTGCTGGCACAGGGCAATAATTTAAAAGGAGCCAGCGCAGTGATCGAGAAAGATTCGGCAGCCGGAAAGCTGGCAGATCTGGTGGATGCAGATCGTCTGGTCATTTTAACAGGCGTAGAGAAAGTATGTTTGAATTTTGGTAAGGAAAATGAACAAAAGATAGATGAGATGACAATATCTGAGGCCAAGAAGTATATGCAGGAGGGACAATTTGAGGCTGGTACAATGCTTCCCAAGATTGAGACAGCGATTGAGTTTATTGGAAATTCTGCGGTACGCAGTGTTCTGATTACGAAGTTGGATGTCTCCAAGGAAGACAGCATGGGCACTGATGGCACTGTGATTCACAAGTAAATAGGAGAGTGTATGATGAAGAATATGAGAAAAACAAAAATTATTTGTACTTTAGGACCATCCACGGACAAGGATGATGTATTAAGGCAACTGATGCTGGAGGGAATGAATGTTGCCAGATTTAATTTCTCCCACGGAACCCATGAGGAACAGGGGGAGCGCTTGAAAAAAGTACAAAAGCTGCGTGAAGAGCTGCATTTGCCAATTGCCACATTGTTAGATACCAAAGGACCGGAGATTCGGCTGCGCGAGTTAAAAGATGGCAAAGCAATGCTCAACGCCGGACAGAAATTTGTTCTGACCACAGAGGAAATTTTAGGAGATGAGAATAAAGTCTCCATTACCTACAAGGATTTAGTCAATGATGTCCAGGCGGGTTCAAGAATTTTGATTGATGATGGACTGATTGAGTTGGCAGTAGATGAAGTTACGGATACCGAGATTTGCTGTCATGTGGTGAACGGTGGTTTGATTTCTAATAAGAAGGGGGTCAATGTGCCAAATGTAGAACTGTCCATGCCTTATATCAGTGAAAAAGATTATGAGGATATTGTCTATGGTATTGAAAATGATTTTGATTTTGTGGCGGCTTCTTTTGTGCGCACGGCAGATGATATTTTGCAGATTCGCAAGATTTTTGAGGAGAAGAACTGCCACAATATCAATATTATTGCCAAGATAGAGAATATGCAAGGGGTAGATCATATTGATGAGATTATTCGTGTGTCAGATGGAATTATGGTGGCCAGAGGAGATATGGGAGTGGAAATTCCTCTGGAGGATGTGCCAGTAATCCAAAAGATGATTATCAAAAAGGTAATTGAAGCGGGCAAGCAGGTAATTACCGCCACACAGATGTTGGATTCAATGATGAAAAATCCAAGGCCGACCAGGGCAGAGTCTACAGATGTGGCCAATGCCATCTATGACGGAACCAGCGCGATTATGCTTTCTGGTGAGACTGCCGCGGGCATGTATCCAGTGGAGGCATTAAAGACAATGGTAAAGATTGCCATTCGTACCGAGCAAGATATCAATTATACTGCCAGATTTAAGCTGCGGGAGACGATGAGCAATCCAGATATCACCAATGCCATTTCTCATGCTACCTGTACCACGGCCATTGATTTGAATGCGGCAGCGATTATCACAGTAACACAGTCAGGAAAGACAGCGCGCATGATTTCTAAATATCGTCCAGACTGCAATATTATTGGCGGCAGTATGCATCACAAAGTTTGCCGTCAGTTAAATCTCTCCTGGGGAGTAACACCTCTGGAAGTCTATGAGAAAGATGATGCGGACGAGCTGTTTGAACATGCGGTAGATATGGCAGAGAAGGCAGGTCTGGTATCTATGGGCGATATCACTGTGATCACAGCAGGCGTGCCGCTGGGGGTTTCTGGAACCACCAATATTTTAAAGGTTCATGTGGCAGGGCATATCCTTGTGACAGGAAAGAGTGTCAGTGATAAGAGTGTGTCTGCCAATGTCTGCGTCTGCAAAAATGCGGATGATTTGAGACGCAATTTTAAAGAGGGAGATATCATTGTCGCCAAAGAGACCAACAATGATATGATGGAGCAGATCCGCAAAGCTTCTGGTTTGATTGTGGAAGAAGGCGGACCCAATTCTCATGCAGTGATTGCCGGATTAAGTCTTGATCTTCCGCTTATTGTCGAAGCTGAGAATGCCACTAGCATTCTGAAAACAGGAGCCTATGTGACCTTGGACGGCAGAGAGGGTATCGTTAGCTGCAACCGTTAAACTTGACAGGAGAAAAGACCGATGAAAAAACATCTTATTGTTATATTGCTGCTGCTTTTCGTTTTGACGCTTGCGGGGTGTACTGCCAAGGAATCTGGCGGTACACAGCAGGGACAGAAAACGGCTGACAATTCAGGAAATGAGGAACAAGAATCTGTACAGGGGTCAAAAGAAGATCCGGCAGTTGATGCGTCTAAGGAAGATCAGGAAGATCCGCAAAAAGAGGATGAGACGTCAAACGAGCAGGAAAAGTCCAAGAAGAGTAAAAAGAAATCTGAGAAAGAGAAGAAAGATTCTGCCCAGAAAAAAGCGGCCAAACCAGCCTTAAATCCTGATACTGTGGTTTATGCAGAGGAGAAAGTGGTGACGACCGCGACGGTTAATGTGCGCAAAGCCCCTTCCACAGACAGTGAAGTATATCAGGCAGTACCCAGAAGAAGTTCATTTACAAGGACGGCAGATGATGGGACTTGGAGTGCGGTAAAAGTGGGCGATCAGGAATATTTTATTGCCTCAGAGTATCTGCAGTTGGCGTCAGAGGTGACAGACAATGGTCATCTGGTGGTGATTGACGCCGGACACCAGGCGCAGGGAAACAGCGAGCAGGAACCGATTGGGCCGGGCGCTTCAGAGACAAAGGCCAAGGTTGCCAGCGGTACGTCAGGCTGTGTCACTGGATTGAATGAGTATGAGCTGACGCTTCAAGTTTCTTTGAAGCTGCAGGAAGAGCTGGAAGCGAGAGGCTATCAGGTGATCATGGTGCGTACCAGCCATGATGTGAATATCAGCAACAGTGAACGTGCAGCAGTTGCCAACAATGCGGGGGCAGATGCTTTTATCCGTGTCCATGCCAATGGTGCGGATGACAGCGGCGAGCATGGCATCCTCACCATTTGCCCTACTTCTGCCAATCCCTATATGGGAAATCTTTACAATGAGTGCCGCAGCTTATCAGAGTGTGTGCTGGATGGGGCGGTCAATGCCACAGGAGCCAATAAGAAGTATATCTGGGAGACAGACAGTATGAGCGGCATCAATTGGTGTACCGTTCCGGTAACAATTGTGGAAATGGGATTTATGACCAATCCTACCGAGGACCAGAATATGGTAGACGGCGGTTATCAGCAGCAGTTGGCACAGGGAATGGCTGATGGGCTGGATGCTTATTTTGGGGATTAGTATGCGGAAGGTTTGAATAATCCTGAAAATTAATAATGGAGGAGAAAATGCAGCGCCGTTTCATAATAGAAAAGTTTGGAAAGATTGAGAGAGCTGAAATACAAGTTTCACCATTGACATTATTTGTGGGGGATAACAACAGTGGAAAGAGCTATCTGTTGTCATTGCTATGGGCAATTTATTCAGCAGAAGATACTTCTGCTATTTTTCATAATTTTACCCAATTGCAGATTAAAAAGAAACAGGAAGTTTACGATCAATTGTGTAAATTTGTATTAGAGGCGGATAAAAATCCAGAACAAGAGATTGAATTATCATCGCAAATATTTGTTGATATTTTGAATGAAATATTAGAAGAGAACAAAGATAGGTTTGTGGCAAGTATTTTTAATTCAGACCAAGTAACCATTGGAAAACTTGCAGTGGAGATTGACCAGGAATTTTCGGTAAAAATTGTAAGCCAGAGAGAAGAACGTGGCATTAAATTTTATTTTGTTCAGAAAGATTTTGCAATTACTTTCAGTGATGGAGTGAGAAAAGATAATTATCAGTTGGTGACAAATGTGCTTATTTTAAATTTATTGCTTTGGTTTTTGAAGGGCGAAAATGAAGCATATTCTTTTAATACTGTCTATCTTCCTGCTGCAAGAACAGGGTTTGTCTTAGCAAAGAATGTCATAAACAGAGTTGGAAGACAGATTGCTTATGATATCTCAGAATATTATGATAAGAGTAGAAGAATGCAGATACAGCCTTTTACAAAGCCTGTGATACGTTTTCTGGATATGTTAGAAGAATTGTCAGCAGAAAACAAGACGCAATATGCTGAAATCGTCAACTGGATGGAACAATCTATGACAAATGGAAAGGTTCAGTATGGCGGCGAGGCCGGTGCAGAGGAAATCCGATATGTGCCAGAGGGTAGTCCAGACAGTCTGCCGCTTCGCACCTCCTCCGCAGTGGTGACAGAGGTGACCCCATTGCTGATGCTCTTAAAGTATGGGTACAAACTGAAAACGATTTGCTATGAGGAACCAGAAATGTGTCTGCATCCCAGATTACAGCAGGAAATGGGGAAATTATTGATACGTCTTGTCAATAGTGGGGTGACTATGATTACAACGACCCACAGTGATATTATTATTCAGCATATCAATAATATGTGTCAGCTCAAAGAGATAGGTGCGCCTAAAGAATTGATGGATAGATTGGAACTGTCAAACAAAGATGTGATTGATTTGCAGAATGTGGCGGTATATCAATTTACAGATCAAGGAGCGTATTCTGTGATCGAGAGAGTAATGCCAGAGAATGGTCAGTTTCAGATCCATACATTTTCAGATGCCTTGCTGGAAATATTACAGCAAACTTCTGAGGTTCAAGATTATGAACCAGAACAGGAGGGATAAAGTGTTTCCTGTACAGATAGAGGAAAAATTACAGATGTTTCGGGAGGGGACCTATGTAATTTTAAAAGAAAGAGAACAGACAGATCTGAAAGAGAAGAAACAAGGAGGAGAAGTAAATCTAACCTATACAGCACAGGGAAATACTTTGATTCTCCTCTCACCAGAAAATCATGTATTATCTTATTTGGACGGACAAAAGAAAGGAGCCACAGCATGTGCAGATATATTTTTATTTAAATTGCTCTGCGAGAGTGGAAAATGGGAGCTGCATATCATTGAATTTAAAAATCTGTTTAGACCAGTCTGGAAATGGTCAATTTTCTATCTAAATTCTTTCACCCATGCCCTTTCTCATGCTCTAACAGCCATTCCTTAATATCTAATCCTCCAGCATAACCAACTAATGTGCCATTGCTTCCAATCACACGATGGCAGGGAATGATTAACATAATAGGATTGCGGTTATTGGCCATGCCAACTGCCCGGCATCCCTTTGGATTATCAATCGCAAGGGCTATCTCTTTGTAACTTCTGGTTTGACCATAGGGAATTTGACAGAGAGCCTGCCAAACCTTTTTCTGGAATGACGTGCCGGAAGGATTGAGCGGCAAGTCAAAAATTTGCCGTGTTCCCTGAAAATAATCTGTGAGCTGGGCTTTTGCATTCTCAATAAGCGTGGTTGTGGCGTGGGACATAGGGTCAGGGGAATATGAGCTCTCCAAGAACTCTGATTTTTGCGTACAGAGGCTAAGCCGGATAATGGCGTTATCTTCTTCCATGATCACCATATTGCCCAGCGGAGATTTGTAGTAGTCAAAAAATTTCATAGTAGTCTATATCCTTTTCAGTGTTTTGAGCAATAACTTTTCTTCTTTTGGAACTTTTAAAGATTCCATAATCTTTTGAATGGCCTTATTGTGGGTAAAATCGTCTAAATGATTTTCTTTTAAATAGGGCAGTGTCTGTTGTGGAAATTCCCGATAGCAGATAGAAACAGCCCAGGCCTGCGCCATTTGTACATAATATGCTTTTAAATTTACATGATCTATTGACTCTAAAACGTGTGCTAGATAAGCTTCATTGATATAATAATCCAACATTTGAACTAATGCAAAACGCACTTCATATTCTCTGTTACTGTGCAAATATTCCTGTAAAAAATTCCAGAATGCCTCTGGCTCTTCTTTTGCCAGCTTTACGGTGGCGCAGGTGCTGTCACAGACAGACCAATTGTCAATTTTAGGAATATATGAGCGCAGAAATGGTTCTTTTTCCTGGAGATTGCCTTGGGCATAGCCAAGAACCAATCCTTGCAGCATAATCTCTTCATAGCTGTCATCTAAGGCCAAGAGCAAGTAATCCTGCCATTTTCCTTTTGCAAGCTGTTTGGCGATTTTTCTTAAGGTTGGCAGGCGTATGCCCAGGATATTGTCTATCCCGGGCAGTAATTTCGCCATAAATTGCTGAAAACTAGGTTCTTTTTGCGCTTCTAATTGCGTCTTAATCCATGCGTTTATTTTTTCATCATTTTTCATAATTTTTTCTGCTTTTGATAATATAGAAAAGAAACGATACAGGGGACGAATGCAGCCGCAATCGTCGCAGCGGGTAAGATCCAGGTATATGTTAGATTGATCAGGGAAGCTAGGATAAAAAATAATCCCGTGAATACCCACAGCCAGCCTGCAAACCGATGTGTATAATTCCAATTATCTTCATTATCCAATGTCCAGGGAAGTTTTATGCCAACGGTATAATTTTGTTTGCATTTGGGCAGGTAATTTCCGATTACAAGAAAGAGTAAGCCTATAAACAGTTTTGAAAAAAGTCCCATGTCAAATTTAAAATTCAATGCATATCCATAGATTGCAATGCCACAGATCACAGAAATGGCTGGACAGAGCAAAAGTACCAATCGATATAATTTGTCATTGATATGTTGTCTTTTTGGATCTGCGGAGGTGTAAAATGTACAAAATAGATGTCCGGCAAGAATAAACAGGGGAAGACCAAAAACAGCAAATGTTTTGCTGCTCCATCCATTTGGCACATTTTGAAAATCAAAGTGCGTGGCCATCTGGTCTGGTAGTTTTTGCCACAAAAAGATTCCCGCCATCATAGGCAATAAAGTAATTAAACTTGTAAGTATGATAAAGCGCTTATTTTTCTTCCATTTTTCCATTCTTTTGTCCTCCTTTCAAATCTGACAGCCACAACATAACTTCTTCCACCACTGAAGTATTCAGTTCATAGTAAATAAAATTTTTCTCCCGCTGTTCGTACACCAACCCTGCCTTTTTCAAAATGCTCAAGTGATACGAAATGGTTGCGCCTGTCATATCAAAATGATTTCCAATTTCTCCTGCAGACAATCGTTCCTGTTTTAACAGAACCAGAATATCACGCCGTGCTGTGTCTGACAGGGCTTTAAAAGTTTCTGCAAACCCCATAATTGACACCTCCCAATGGTATTTAGAAATTTATCTAAATATATTGTAAAACAGTTTAAAGTTGTTGTCAAATAGTATTTAGAAATTTATCTAAATATGGAACAGCAAACTGATTATTGACGCAATCGAAGGAAACCCTTATAATGGAAGCCAGAATTTGAAATAGAAAGAGGTGACACAATGGTTGAATTAGACCAGTTCAAGACAACTTTGAACACATACAAGGAACCGTTAGTGGAAGTGAGGGATTCACTTTGACCTGGCTAATAAAGAGCAACGAATCCAGGAATTAGAACGGGAAATGGAAGCGCCAGATTTTTGGGATGACACAGAAGCGTCTCAAATCAAAATGAAACAGCTAAAGAGCCTTAAGGATGATGTGGAGACGTATGCCCATCTATCGCAGCAGTTTGAAGATATCGAAACTCTATTGGAAATGGGTTATGAGGAGAATGACGCATCCCTGATTCCCGAAATTCAAGAAGCGCTTGAGGAGTTTGAGGAAACTTTTGAATCTATCCGTATAAAAACATTGTTGTCAGGGGAATATGACGGCGAAAATGCCATTGTTTCTCTCCATGCAGGGGCTGGCGGTACTGAGTCTTGCGACTGGAACAGTATGTTGTACCGGATGTATAAGCGCTGGGCAGAGGATAAAGGCTTTACTGTGGAAGTATTGGATTCTCTGGATGGCGATGAAGCAGGCATTAAATCCATTACTTTTGAAGTACAGGGAGAGAATGCTTATGGATATTTAAAATCGGAAAAGGGGGTTCATCGTCTGGTGCGTATATCACCATTTAATGCCGCAGGAAAACGGCAGACGTCATTTGCCTCCTGTGATGTAATGCCAGATATTGAGAAAGATCTAGATATTGAAGTCAAAGATGATGAGCTTCGGATTGATACTTATCGCTCCAGCGGAGCTGGAGGACAGCATATCAATAAAACCTCATCGGCAATTCGTATCACTCACCTTCCCACAGGGATTGTGGTTCAGTGTCAAAATGAGCGTTCTCAGCATATGAACAAGGACAAGGCTATGCAAATGTTAAAGGCCAAGCTGTATCTTCTCAAACAAGAGGAAAACGAAAAGAAGGCGGCAGATATTCGCGGTGAGGTTTCAGAAATTGGCTGGGGAAATCAGATCCGTTCCTATGTGATGCAGCCTTATACTATGGTAAAAGATCATCGTACCAATGCAGAGACCGGAAATGTGGACAGTGTGATGGATGGAAAATTGGATCTGTTTATCAATGCTTATCTGAAATGGAAGAATCTCTCAGGGGCGGAGAAATAGCAACTGAGTGTGGGATTTTAGATGAAAAAGAGCTTGCATTAAAAAAACAAATGTGCTAATATCTTTCCAGAGAGCACATTTGTTTTTTGTAGGCAAACAAACCGGAGGCAGTATGGAGGAGAAGACAAAATATTTTGTTTTAAAGAAAAAAGCTGTCCCAGAAGTATTGTTAAAAGTGGTGGAAGCCAAGAAACTTCTGGAATCTGGCCGCGCGGAATCCGTACAGGAGGCAACTGATTTGGTGGGTATCAGCCGCAGTTCTTTTTATAAGTACAAGGACGACATTTTTCCATTTCACGATAATGCTAAGGGAAAGACGATTACAATGGTCATTCAGATGGATGATGAGCCAGGGCTTTTGTCCCTGGTATTACAGATTGTGGCAGATTTTCACGCCAATATTCTGACGATTCATCAGAGTATACCAGTCAATGGGATTGCATCTCTTACTTTGAGTGTGGATGTACTGCCCGATACGAAAAATGTGTCTCAGATGGTAGAAAATATAGAGCAGCAGGAAGGGATTCATTATTTAAAAATATTAGCCAGGGAGTGACATCATGATTAAGATAGCGATTTTAGGTTATGGAACAATTGGTTCTGGTGTGGTGGAAGTGTTACACACCAACAGAGAGAGCATTGCCAAGCGTGCAGGTGATGAGATTGAAGTAAAATATATCTTGGATTTGCGGGATTTTCCAGGAGATCCTATGGAAGATAAAGTGATCCATGATTACAATGTGATTGCAGAAGATCCAGAGATTCAGGTAGTGGTGGAAGCGATGGGGGGTGTGGAACCGGCCTATACCTTTGTAAAAAGAGCCTTGCTCGCCGGCAAAAATGTGACCACCTCCAACAAAGCACTGGTGGCGAAGCACGGTGCAGAATTGATTGCCATTGCCAAGCAGCAGAGTATTAATTTCTTGTTTGAGGCGAGTGTTGGCGGCGGCATTCCAATTATCCGTCCCTTAAATTCTTCTCTGACCGCAGACGAGATTGAGGAGATCACAGGAATTTTAAATGGGACAACTAATTATATGCTCAGCAAGATGACTTTTGAGGGCTTGGAGTTTGAGGATGTATTAAAAGACGCACAGTCAAGAGGCTATGCGGAGGCAGATCCGACAGCGGATATTGAAGGATATGATGCCTGCAGAAAGATTGCAATCCTCACATCACTAGTTTGTGGGCAGCAGGTAGATTTTGAGGATATTTATACAGAAGGAATTACGAAGATCACGGCGGATGATATTAAATATGCCAAGGCAATGGGCAGCGTGATTAAACTTCTTGCCACCAGCAGAAAGACCGAGGAGGGTTATTGTGCGATGGTAGCGCCCTTTATGCTGTCTCAGCAGCATCCTTTGTACAGTGTCAACGATGTGTTTAACGCCATTTTTGTACATGGCAATGTGCTGGGAGATGCCATGTTCTATGGGAGCGGAGCCGGTAAACTCCCTACTGCGAGCGCGGTTGTTGCTGATATTGTGGATATTGCCAAGCACCTGCACAAGAATATTTTAATTTCTTGGAGCTCAGGGAAGATAGACTTGGTAGATTATAAGAAGGCACAGAGCCGATTTTTTGTGAGGACTTCAGAGAATCAAGAGCAGGTAAAAGCAGTATTTGGTGAAGTGCAGTTTGTAGAAGTGCCAGAAATAGCTGGAGAACTTGGGTTTCTCACTGAGGTGATGACAGAAGAAGCCTATGAGGAGAGAGCGGCTGCATTGAAGAATATCAAACAGAGGATCCGTGTAGTGTAAGCAAAAATCCCGCTTTGCGGGATTTTTATTATCTTATCGGATAATAAACAATGATCGCATTGCGGCGAAAAATCCTGTTTTGCAGGATTACAATAGAAAAACGTGGGATCGTCCATTTTGGATTGATTAGAAAGGTGGAAAAGAAGATGAAATATATTATTGTACTAGGAGACGGGATGGCAGATCGTCCTTTGGAAGAATTACAGGGTATGACGCCCCTGGAATATGCCAAGACACCAAATATGGATCAACTGGCAGCGGCAGGTGAGATTGGCACTGTACACACAATCCCAGATGGGATGTCACCGGGAAGTGATACGGCAAATCTGTCCGTGTTGGGCTATGACCCAAAGGTTTACTATTCTGGTCGGTCGCCGTTGGAAGCGCTTAGCATTGGCGTAGATATGAAAGGTACGGATGTTTCTCTGCGCTGTAATCTGGTGACACTCTCAGAGGAAGAGGAAAGATATGAAGATAAAAAGATTTTAGACCACAGCTCAGGCGAAATATCCACAGAGGACGCTGCAGTTTTAATTGAAGCTGTGAAAAAGGAACTGGAGACAGAAATATATAAATTTTATGTGGGGACCAGTTACCGTCATCTGTTGATCTGGGAGAAGGGGCAGGTACAGGAATTGACGCCGCCTCATGATGTGCTGGGGCAGACCATTAGCCAGTATCTTCCACAGGACGTTTTGCTTCGTGAGATGATGAAAAAGAGCTATCAAATCTTGTCAGAGCATCCAATCAATAAGGAACGTAAACAGAAAGGCTTAAATCCTGCCAATTCCTGTTGGTTTTGGGGAGCGGGCACCCGTCCAGCATTGTCTTCTTTTCAGGAGAAAACTGGTTTGCGGGGTGCTATGGTGTCAGCCGTAGATTTATTAAAAGGAATTGCAGTGGGCGCTTCTATGAAAAATATTATTGTGGAGGGAGCCAATGGCGGGCTGCATACCAATTATGAGGGCAAGGCTCAGGCGGCCGTGGATGTGTTGACAAAAGAAGGGTATGATTTTGTCTATGTCCATGTGGAAGCGCCGGACGAGATGGGACATCAGGGCAGTGTGGAGCGTAAGGTGGAGGCAATTCAGTATCTTGATCAGCGTGTGATTGCGCCGATCAAAGCAGGATTGGAACAAGCAGAAGAAGATTTCCGTATGCTGGTGATGCCAGATCATCCCACACCAATCAGTATTCGCACCCATACCAGTGATGATGTGCCCTATCTTCTCTATGACAGTACAAAAATCGAAGATCGTACCTGGAAATACAATGAGAAAGAGGCGCAGCAGTCTGGCAACCATATTGCAAAGGGCTGTGAGATGATTGATTATCTAATTCAAAAATAGAATAATATGGAAGCAGTCATTTGGGAGCCAGCCACAGAAGGCATCTGTAAGCAATGGAAGAGTCATTGCCAAGAAAGCAGGGCAAACAATTATTACCGCAAGGGCAGGGGATAAAAAAGATACTTGCACTGTGACAGTGAAAGTCCCATCTTCAAAGGTTTCCTTAAACACGAAACAGATATGTAAAAGTATACGTTGTCTCCAAACCTAAGAAATCTAAAAAAGTGAAATTAAACAGAAAGTCTGTGATCCTGAAGGTGAAAAAGACGCTGAATCTGAAAGCCACTATGTCGCCAAAAAATTCTACGGATATGCTGACATGGAAAACTTCGAACAAAAAAATTGCCAAGGTCGATCAATTTGGAAAGGTGACAGCAGTCAAAAAAGGCAGAGCTGTGATTACAGTGAGAACCTCAAGCGGCAAGAAGGCAACCTGTAAGGTGACAGTAAAGAAGTAAACAATAACAAAAGGCACCACATCATGCCATTGGGCATGGCAAAAGCTATAAGTTGAGTGAAATACCTTCCAGTAAATCAATGCCCCAAATGACCAATAATAGATTTTTAATCACAAAGTTTATAATCAAGATGCCAAGGGCTGCCCAGATATAACTGTCTCGGTATTTTAACCCGATTTTCATGCGGTGTCTGGAAAGTCGTTCCACAGACTGACTGAGCAAAAACCAGCCGCCGCCGATGGCCGCATAGGGCACAAGTGGGTGGCAGAGAAAGGAAGTGATCAAATCTCCATGTAGAAGTGCGGCCACGGCGCGTGTACCGCCGCATCCTGGACAGTATAATCCGAAAGTACTGTTTACCAGGCAGGGAAGCAGCAGCTTGGAAAAAGGGATCGGAAAGAGCTGATATATTAGCCACAAGATGCCGCCGATAAAGAGCAGCGACCATCCAATATAAAATAATGCGGTTTCTTCTTTTTCACGTTGTCTCATAATGGTATTCGTGGTTACTGTTTCTGTTTAAGATTTGTAATATAGTCCCTGTCATTGTTTTCAAGTTTACTTGTGAGTAGTAACCGCTTCCTCCTGATATGAAGTATAATGGTTATTTTCTCGGTTGTCAAAAGGAAAAATTTATGCTATACTCGAACTAATTTAAACACAGCCCCCATTGTCCAGAGGCAATGGGGGTTACATATCTGAGAGTTGGGAAGGAGTGTTTGGCATGGCAGGCTTTATGGTGGGAATCAATCCCAGTTATACTGGTTTAAACAATGTATATGAGAATACATATACAGCCGGAGAGCCGCAAGGCAGCAAAGAGGCTGGGGATTCCGTACAGGGCAGCGAGGAAGCAAAAGAAGAAAAGGGGCGTTTTGGCAAGAAGGATCCAGGAGAGAAATGTGAGACTTGTGAGAAACGAAAGTATCAAGATGGTTCTGATGAGAATGTATCTTTTAAGGCAGCCACCCATATATCTCCAGAATCTGCGGGAAGCCGTGTGCGTGCCCACGAGCAGGAACATGTGGCGAATGCCTATTCCGAGGCAGCGCAGAAAGACGGAGAGGTACTCTCTGTCTCTGTCCGTATTCAGACGGCTGTCTGCCCAGAATGCGGTAAAAATTATGTCTCTGGGGGGACTACATCCACCAAAATTAAATATCCTGCGGATCCTTATGCAGAAAATCAACGCAAACTCAAGGAAAATGCAGTGAGGGGACGCAGTATTGATTATGCGGCGAGGCCGTTAGAAGAATTTGAAATGGAGCGTTTTTAAGATGAGACATACATCAGCAGAGTTAAAACGATTGTCAAGAGAACATTTAAATGGCCGCTGGGGGCTTGCCATTGGTGCAAATTTGTTGGTTGGATTGCTCACATCTGCGATATTGATGCCATTTTATTTTTTACTTGTGCTCAGTGGGATGGGTATGGTGCAGATGGTAACATATTCAATTGCTACGGTGATTGTGACAGCAGTTTCCATGATTTTGCAGTGTGGCATTATCAGGATGTATTTTGGATTTGCCAGAAATCAGGAATCATCAATAGGAATGATGTTCTCAGAATTTACTAGAAGACCAGAACGATATATTTTGGGGTTTCTGTTTTTGGTTTGTGTAGAAGTGATCTGTATGCTGCCAGGAGCAATCTGTTTGTCCGTGGGAATCACAACTGGAATTGTGCTGGCGGCGATCATAGGAGTAATTTTGTATCTTGCAGGTATGGCGGCTTTGGTATTGATTGCCCTGCGCATGTCACAGATGTTTATGTTGATGGTAGATCACAGTGATATGAGTGTGATGGAGGCGTATCACAGAAGTGTGGAAATGATGGAAGGCAACAAGGGCCGCTATTTTTACATCAATTTGAGTTTTATTGGTCTGAGTTTGCTGGGGATGCTCTCCTGTGGGATTGGAATGCTCTGGGTAACACCTTATATGATGCAGACCAGTGTGAATTTTTACAGAGAATTAAACGGGGAGCTTGATCAGGAGCAGGGTTCTGGAGTATTCTGGAATGGGCAGGAGTATGTGCCTAAAAAAGAACTGTAATTTTCTGAGAAAGAGCTGACTTTGCAGCGAGAACAACAATAAAATATAGTAACTATTCATAACTCCATAAAAATGGGAAGCCAGGATCTTCAAATTTATTTGAAAGAATCTGACTTCCTATTTTTGTAAGGTTCTGAATTAGAGTGAACGGTAAAAATCATAAGATTGATAGGAATCTGGATAACCCATCTCTTCTAACATCTCTTCAATATATTGCATATAACCCTCAAATCCGCCAAACTCAACATAGATTGTGATCAGGGAAATGGTTAAAAATAGAATGCCGCAGACAATAGCGAGAATTCCTAAGATTATTCCTGCTTTGGCGTAGTTGCTAAACGTCATTTCTCCACCTCTGGACAATATAGCAAGGAGCAGCGCCAGAGAACCAAAAATAATGGCTGGATAGATACAGCAGCTCATTACCATGCCGGCAATTCCAATTACCATCGAGGCAATTGCCATACTTGCAGAACGTTTGTCTATGTAAGAAGTATTTGTGCCATTGTAATCCATTTGAAAACCTCCTTTTTATTTCTCATATTATTTTGGTAACTGCGAAACTCAATAATTTTGATCACTTAGTTGTTTCGCAATACCTATCTCATATTATTGTAGCATGGGAAAAAGCAAAACACAAATATATTTTCTTGAAACCATAAAAACAATCCGCTATAATAAATCACAGAAACTGTGAGGAATAAGGAGAATATTTTATGGATATTATTGCGAAATTAGCAGAAGAACTGCAAATTAAAGTACCACAGGTACAGGCAGCGGTAAAGCTTATTGATGAGGGGAATACGATTCCTTTTATTTCCAGATACCGCAAGGAAGCAACTGGAGCTTTGAATGATGAGGTATTGAGAAATCTGTTTGAACGGCTGAATTATCTTCGCAATTTGGAGGAGAAAAAGGAACAAGTGCTCTCCACAATAGAGGAACAGGGAAAACTGACAGAAGAATTGAAGCAGCAGATTTTGGCGGCAGAAACGTTGGTGGCAGTGGAAGATTTGTATCGGCCCTATCGTCCCAAACGGCGTACCCGCGCCACAATTGCCAAAGAAAAGGGGTTAGAGCCGCTGGCAAACATTATTTTACTGCAGATGACAGACAAGCCTTTGGAACAGGAGGCAGAGAAATTTTTAAATCCAGAAAAAGAAGTTCATTCTGTGCAGGATGCCATTGCAGGGGCTATGGATATATTAGCAGAGGGAATTTCAGATGAGGCGGCTTACCGCAAATATATTCGTGACCTGACGATGCGGACAGGTAAGATTGTGTCTGTGGCAAAGGATCCAGAGGCAGAATCAGTCTATGAAATGTATTATGAATTTGAGGAAGGGCTGGCAAAACTGGCTGGACATCGCATTTTAGCATTAAACCGCGGAGAAGCGGAGAAAGTTTTATCAGTAAAAATTGAGGCTCCCGCTGAACAGATATTACAGTATTTGGAGAAAAAGACGATTATAAGAGATAATCCTCATACCACAGAAACGCTGCAGGCAGTGGTTGAAGATAGTTATAAGCGTTTGATTGCGCCTGCCATCGAGCGAGAAATTCGCAGTGAGCTGACCGAGCGTGCCGAAGACGGGGCGATCAAGGTATTTGGAAAAAATTTGCAGCAGCTTTTGATGCAGCCGCCGATTGCTGGAAAAGTAGTGCTGGGCTGGGATCCGGCATTCCGTACGGGATGCAAGCTTGCGGTAGTGGATTCCACTGGAAAGGTATTAGATACCACTGTTATTTATCCCACTGCACCACAGAATAAAGTGGAACAGTCCAAGGCAGTCTTAAAAAAATTGATTCAAAAATATGGAATCTCCCTGATTTCGGTGGGAAATGGTACCGCATCCAGAGAATCAGAGATGATAATTGTAGATTTGTTAAAGGAGATTCCAGAACCAGTACAGTATATTATTGTCAATGAAGCAGGGGCTTCTGTGTATTCAGCGAGTAAACTTGCTACAGAGGAATTTCCAAATTTTGATGTAGGGCAGCGAAGTGCCGCTTCCATCGCTAGGCGCCTGCAAGATCCTTTGGCGGAATTGGTAAAGATTGATCCCAAATCCATTGGCGTAGGCCAGTATCAACATGATATGAATCAAAAGAAATTAAGCGGTGCGCTGAATGGCGTGGTGGAGGATTGTGTCAATAAAGTAGGTGTGGATTTAAATACCGCATCTGCGTCTTTGTTAGAATATATCTCTGGTATCAGCAAAGTGATTGCCAAAAATATTGTCGCATACAGGGAAGAAAACGGCAGATTTATCACTCGTTCTCAGCTTTTAAAGGTGGCAAAATTAGGCCCAAAGGCTTATGAACAATGCGCCGGTTTTATGCGAATCAGTGGTGGTAAAAATCCTTTGGACGGAACAAGCGTCCACCCGGAAAGTTATGAAGCCGCTTTGAAATTGCTGAATAGATTAGGATATGTGCCAGAGGATATCCCTAATGGAAAATTATCCGGCATTTCCAAAAAGATTTCAGATTATAAGAAATTGGCAGGAGAGTTAGAGATTGGAGAAATGACGCTGCAGGATATTGTGAAGGAATTGGAAAAGCCTGCCAGAGATCCCAGAGATGAGATGCCAAAGCCAATTTTGAGGACTGATGTATTGGAAATGAAAGATCTGACACCGGGGATGATCTTAAAAGGTACGGTGCGCAATGTGATTGATTTCGGTGCGTTTGTGGATATCGGCGTCCATCAGGATGGTCTGGTACATATTTCCCAGATGACAGAGCGTTATATTAAGCATCCGTTGGAGGCAGTCAGCGTGGGAGATATTGTGGAAGTCAAAGTTATGAGTGTAGATGTGGCCAAAAAACGGATTCAGCTTACAATGAAGATTTAGAGAGATTTTTTAAGAAACCTTATATCTAAGATTTAAGAAAGTTAATGGAGAAGAAATCTATGATTGAGAAGGTATATATTCCTCCAATAAAAATACAAGGAATAAAAACAAAATTAGTTAAGTTAATTTCGCAGGCTGTGAGTTTGCAAGATCAAGCTGTATGGTATGAGCCATTTATGGGTTCTGGTGTTGTTGGACTTAATTTAGCACCGAAATATGCAGTTTTTGCAGATGCTAATCCTTATGTGATTGCATTATATAATGAAATCAAGAGCGGTCAGATAAACTCTTATATAGTTCGCGAATTTTTAGAAAAGGAAGGGGGATTACTTAAGGAGAAAGATGAGAAACATTATTATTATATAAGAGATAGGTTTAATGAGCAGCACAATCCTTTAGATTTTTTGTTTTTAAATAGAAGTTGTTTTAATGGAATGATTCGGTTTAACAAAAATTATAAGTTCAATGTGCCTTATGGACATAAGCCTGAGAGATTTTCAAAAGCATATGTGACGAAAATTGTCAATCAAGTAAAACGATTGGAAACAATTTTCCCTCAAAATGACTGGCAGTTTAAATGTCAATCATTTGAGGAAACAATTAGAGAGGCGTCAGAGAGGGATTTTATTTACTGTGATCCGCCATATATTGGCAGACATGTAGATTATTATGATAGTTGGGATGAGGAACATGAAATTTTATTGCGAGATGAACTGTATGCTTCAGGTGCGAAATTTATATTATCAACTTGGGATGAAAATAAATATAGAAAAAATGAGTATATAGATTCTGTGTGGAAGGATTGCTATAAACTAAATCAGGAGCATTTTTACCATGTTGGGGCAAGAGAAAAGAATCGAGGTTCTATGTTAGAAGCATTATTGATGAATTATGAGCCTCTCACGGCACAAGATCAGAAAAAAGTTGAATATGAACAATTGTCTTTTGTATTACCAGGGATGAAACAAGTAGGTAGCATGTGTAATTTACAAATGGAGGAATAGGGGATGGAATTTGATTTTATAGATGCGTTTTACCATAAAATAGCAGAGAAGCAAATTGACTGGGAGGTAAGCGGACTTGTTGCATCAGATGGAAGAATTTTTTCATTAGGAAGTGATTCTAAACTGATTGGAAGGATTTTTGAATTGATTTCATTTAGTCTTTTACAAGAAATAGCAGATGAAAATGATTTCATTCTTCAACCTTCTGAACGGCAAACAGTTTATCCAGATTTTACATTGATGAAAAGTAAGGGGGATTGTCAAAAAATAGCAATTGACATAAAAACTACATATCGAAAATTTAACAAAAATAAAAAGGTAAAAAGATATAGTTTTACGCTTGGTTCTTATGCTTCTTTTATGAGAAATGGAACAAAAAATATAATGTTTCCATATGATCAATATAAAAAGCATTATGTAATTGGTTTTGTATATACGAGAAATGAAAATGCTGGTGAAGGAAAAATGTATCCATTAAATGATTGTAGAAAATTACCAGTTCCTTACAAAGATGTTGCGGTATTTGTTCAAGAAAAATATAAGATTGCTGGTGACAAACCTGGTAGTGGAAATACAGAAAATATTGGTTCCTATAAGACGAAAAATATGCAATATCTTATTGATGGAGAAGGACCATTTTCTGAATTAGGATTGTCAACATTTGAAGATTATTGGGGTGGTTATCCCAAATACAGAGCTGCATCAAAAGATTATACATCATTAGAAGAATATTTTGAATGGCAAGAAAGAAAGGGGAAGGATGTAACAGAGCTGAAACGAGTATATAAATATTGGAAAAGAATACATGGGGAGAAATAACTTGTTTAAGTAGATATATAGGAATATAGTAACTATTATGTGAAATATTGTATTAGAATCAGATGGAGTAAAGTATACAATCATAATTACAATACGGCGCAGGTGAAAAATCCTGCGCCATAATTTTTAAACATCCAGTGAATTGACAAGTTCAGAGAAGTTTATATAGAAATCCTCATATAGATTGGCTTTGATGGTGGAATAGAAATCATATTGTACATTGAGTATGTCTCCTTCGAAATAATTTACAACGATAATCTTCTGTCTGGGGTCAACAATCCAATATTCACGAACACCATACTTTTTGTAATAATACAATTTGCGGATATAATCATCTGCCGGATTGCCAGGAGAGACAATTTCAATAATAAAATCGGGTGCACCATTACATCGCTTACCATCTAGTTTATTTTTGTCGCAGATAATCAAAAGATCAGGTTGGACAATGGTGAGAGGTTTGTCGGATAACTTTACATCAAATTGTGGCTGTAAAGCTGCCATTCTAACACATCCTTTCCTGGTTTTTGTGTTTGTATAGATAAATTTATTTTTCTATGTGTTCAATCAATGTGAAATATATAGGTGAGATCTGTTTTGTAAGCCAGACGCCATTAGCCGATAAATAGAACTTATATCCATCCTGATGCATTTTTTTACTGTTGATTTGCAAGACTGCAGGTGTACCATGCCGTTTGCCAACTTTGCAGGCCGTTTCGATATCTTTTGACAGATGGATATACAGCCGGCTCATCGGTTTTAGACCCTCAGTCATAATGGAACCAAGAAACCGTTCGGCTGTGCCGTGGTATAAAAATTCTGGTGGTTTTTGTTCGGTCAATTCCACATCTACTGGGATACTATGCCCTTGATTGGCGCGCAGCAGTGTTTTATCCGCGTTAAAGCTGTATCGCTGCTTTTGGTCAGCAGCTACGATTTCTTCTAAAATCTCCAGATTGATCTTTCGTCCAGTCTGATTGACGCCAAGTATTAGATCCTCTACATTGGCCCATCCATGTTCATCCAGTTCAAGGTTTGCCGCTTCTGGCTTATGACGCAAGATCAAGCTTAGAAATTTGCTTAATTTATCTAATTTTCCCATATATGTTCTCCTCAAGTAATTTGTATTATTTTGGTTTAAACAATTATAACTTTTTATCTTTCGGTTTTCAACTTTTGGTTATTTGTATTGAAGTTTGATAGAATTAAATGTGCGATTATGGTATAATATCGCCAGATATGATACGCGCCGGAGTGCGCATAGATGTACCATGTCATTGCGAAGCAATTCATGGTATTATATTGGATATACAAATCAGAAAGTTTGGAGGCAGCGTTTCAATGAGTTTTTCTGATATGGTTGTAGGGGAAAATGGATTGTTGGTAGAATTACGCTGTAATAATTCTTTTAATGAGCAAATATATTCAGAGATTACGAGCTATCTCAATAATCATTTCTCCGAGTGGAAATCAAGCGGATTTATATCTATTTCAGATGCAGTTGCTATCTTTCATTTGATTGATGAACTATCTGGCGGCAGTAGATTTTGGAGTGAAGAAGTTAAACTGCGAGTAGAAGATGCCATATTTGAAATACAGGAAATAATTAGTGCATTAGAAGTATAAATCACGTTTTAGGTAGGAGGATAGGATGGCAGAACGACCAGCGTTTTTTATTCGTCAAGGAAAAGTTGTTAGTGAAGTATATTCGTTTGAATGGTTTTCTGGTTTTGCGGTATCTCAAAAGCAAAAATCTATAGCAAGTCTACATAATGCGATTATAAAAGCAGATAAAAGCGCGAAACCTTTAGAGATTAGCACTAAGAGCAAAGAAACTATTGGAATAAAATTAAGTGCGTTCAATCTTAAGTTAAACAACTATACCCTTGAAAATGTTTTTCAGAGTGCTAAAGTTTTTGAGAGAGGTGGTCCTTATCTCGATTTGCTTGATGTGTTGCCAAAAGAAGCCAAGCGTGATGAGCGGTTACGTAATTCTGGAAGTTTAAGAGCCTTTCGTTATCAAAATGAGGATTTTCCTTTAATTCCCAAAACAGTATTCTATGATTTCATCTATATTACTGCTATAAAAAAATCATTTCTAACAGATGAAATCAACGCAATTTCAAATTATAATTATTTTACTGATATTGAATTTAATCCAGCAAAAAGTATCAATACCCAAGCAAGAACGGTCGCAATGATTCAGTTGATTTTAGGTGAATATGGATATCTGCCAGATTTTGATAAAAAAGATTTTATTCAATATCATAAAGAACACATTAATACATAAATGAAAGAAAATAGTTTTTTGTTGACAGATGTATCTGAAAAGAGTAATATGAAGTCATAATTGAATAGAGATCTTCAGGGCAGGGTGCCCATTCCTTAAGTGGATGGAATGGAATTCCCGACCGACGGTGATACTTTTATAGTTTTAGAAGGCAAGTCCGTGAGCAGAAGACTTATAAGTTTAATTGCATGATTTGGTGAGAATCCAAAACCGACAGTATAGTCTGGATGGGAGAAGAGATGGTATTTGTGTATATGATGAGTGATATGCCCTGAATCTTTATGGATTCAGGGTTTTTTATCTTATAGCCTAATAAGATGAAAAACAATGATCGCAGGGTCTTTCTTCACTTCGTTTCGGTCGTTGCTTAACAAGCGACCCGCCGCAGGCAGGAAACTGACGAGGGATTGCCCACTTTGTTCTATACATTTACCGATAGACAATTGCGAAACAAGTTCAAAATCTTGATTCCAATAGGGCAAAGGCCCGGTTGAGCCGGACTTACAGGAGGTGGATGTGGATAACAAGGATTTTATGGCATGGAAATAAGGCAGATAGCGGTATCTGCCTGCAAAACAGTATGTAACGCATGAGATTATGCAATCAATGG
>CAJTIR010000001.1 GCA_910576385.1 Lachnospiraceae bacterium | reverse complement strand
ATGGAAGCGTGCAGGATTTCCGGTTTGTGCTCAGCGAGCGGATAAGGAAGGAACTATTTTTTGCCACTTTGGTGAAAAAGAGCAAAAGTATGATAAAATCATCGGTTCTTATGAAAGTCTTGAAATGCCTTGTCCAGCAAAATGCCTATCATTTATAAAAGTTGTAAAGTGGTGAATAGTTACATAATAACAGATCTGATATAAAAATTCCAACAGACTGTTCCTATCTCAAAAATAAAAATTTATAATATTACCGTTCACTATCTACATACTTTTTGCTTTCAATTTGTGTGTAAAAAAGTGTCTGTTTTGCGCAGGACCGGCACTTGTGAAGCCTTAAAATGCAATAGTATAATAATTTATAATGTATAAAATACTATGAAATCTGGAGGAAATGATTTATGAAACTAAAGGGAAAAATTTTGGCTTTGTCACTTAGTCCGGTCATTCTACTGGGCACACTTATGTTTCTGGCAGCTGCTGACAGAATTGCAAATGGTATCTATGATGAAGCATATGTGGGAATGCAGGCGACCACTCTAGCTGTTCGTGTTATCCCAGGAAATGACGGTGCATGTGGATTTATTTCAATTTGAATAACTTTCGGCGCCTGCATGGACTAATCATTCTGCATGTTAATCTGCTCCCCTAAAACCAGCGGATAATGTGTCAGCAGATTGCTCTCCAAATTCTCCTTATGCATGTCAACTGCTGTAATCTGATGATTCTCATATGTTGTGTAATAATAAACACCTTTCTCTGTATTGCAGCAGGATGTATAAATGGTGATTTCATACGCTCCGTTCCCCAAATCACAACAACCCCTCTGCTGCTCTACAGAGCCTAAAATATGAAAAAATTGACTGACACTCTCTGATTCAGAATCCCCAGAGACAGCATTCGTTTTTGTAAAAGCAGCCCTGACAAAACGAGAGGAAGAGGATAAATCACCCGGCAGTCCCAACGCACCCATACCACGGCTGTATGGGTGCAGCGGCAGTCGATTGCAAAAATGATTTTGCGGTTCTCGCGCAGAAAGATGCATATAATTATTTAATTGAAACAACTGCTCTTCAAATGGTGGATTATTCGTCAACACACCCACTGGATTATCAAAAATCTTCATACCCTTCTTTGTGGATTCTATGGTTATCACTTCTCTGCTGTCTGCAATCATCCAATTTTTTATTATTTCCATTGATTTGCAAACTCATACATCCGGCAGCATAACAAGATAACCGACTACGAAGGACTGAACTTTACAGCTTTTAACTCCTCATTTCGAAAAAAATTAGGACTGTCACTTTCAGAATAAAACAGGCAGGATAAAACATTTTTTGTAATAAGATCTTACTGCATCTTGTTTGTTATTCTTAAAGTGGCAGTCCCACTAATATCTAAATCATAAACGCTATGCGGCAATTCCACAGATCTTCTCTAAGGATTCCAAAATCTCTTTTACTTCTCTTTCATGTCCAGGATATTGCTGCACCAGTTTCTCAATCTCCCGCTTTGCCTTTTGGATATTTTCTATCTGCTTTTCCATACTGGAACGCAGTTTCTGGCGGCGCACCAACAATTCATGCTTCACCTCCACCATCTCTTTTTTATCCTGCAAAGCTTTTACCTGATAAGTCCAGATCTTGGCATCGTAAAGATGATAACTGCGAAGTCTGCGCAGCAACTTACCTGTGAGAAACTCCAGCTCATCATTTGTCCGCTGGTATTTATCACGCTCCCGCACCGCTTCCAAATATTGTTCCCAGATATAATTGAGTTCATAAGAATTTTTGACATGGTATTTCTCACATGCATAATCTACCGCATTGGTCACATTGACATACTTAAATGAAATTTTATTCAACAATGTGGTTGCATAATTGATGTTTACCTGGGATCTCTTAATATCTGCTTCATCATTCTGAAGACGCCAGACCATAATTCCCCCCGCTGCACCAACCACAACAGCAGCCACTAAAACAAGCATTTTAAAATCAAATTTCAATACAACGCCCAAAATCATAATCATGATGATTACCGCCATACCTGCACCTGCCAGAATATATAGTACCTTGCGCAGCATCTCTTCTTCCTGTTCTAAGGTCTCTTTGTAATAGCGCCACTCTTCCCGCTCGCCTTCCAGATACTGCATATCTCGCTTTACTGTAGTCTGATAAGTTTCATTCGATTTCAGACGATTGATCACCTCTGGAATCTGATCCTGATACTGCTCCATCTGGGCAAACTGACTGTCTGAAATTGTCTTTGCCTTGTTTACATAAGCATCTCTGGATTCACTCAAAGACGAAATACTCTGGGCTATCTCCTGAATCTCTCCATATTCCTGCTCTGGCAAATCTTCAATAGTCTGGATATCGGTCAGATAATCGGTCACTGTCCCATATTCTCTTTTGGTTTCCTCCAAGGCTTTTGCCGCTGTCAAGATCTGTTCGCAATATTCCATCGCTGGATTTTTCCTTGGATGCCCGGGTTCTTGCGACTTTCTAGTATTTGGATCCCTGGATTTTTCCTCCTCTTGCGGTTGCCCCTGCTCTTCAAATTCTAATATTTCTTCTACATATTTAGGTTTTTTCTTTTTTTTGAATAATCCCATTTCTACTCACTTTTCCTATACTCTGTCCTTAATTCTTGCAGCATTTCCTCGATTTTTTCCTCATAACCGCCACGATCCCCAGCTTCTTTCTTTTCCTGTAACTTCTCCAACAGATTTTTCATTTTCTCCCCGCCTTGATCTGGCACTTGACCATCTCGATAGGCGAGTGCCAGCAGATATGCCTCGCTGCTCTCTGTCTGCTGTCCTGTCTCATAAGCCCTTTTAAAGCATTCTGCGGCAGGCGCAAATAAAAACTGCCTGGCATAAACGATCCCCAGATTGTGCCACACCTGACCCTGAAAAAATAAATCGCTCTCCTGTTCCAATGCTTTTAGATACTCTAACAATGCCTCTTGGTACTTAGCCGATTTCAAAAAACGATCCCCGCGCAGCTTTGCGCGCTGCACAGGCGTTTTCTTCTCCATAGATTCTGCAATCTGCAAAACAGCGTTCATCTGTTCAATGTTATAAAAACCACCTTCATTCAAAATCTGCTCCAAACACCAGCAGCCACTTTTTTCCTGCTCCAAGCCTTCCAAAAGCTGTTGTGAGAGCTCCTGCCTGTCAAGCTCCTCCGCTAACCATTGGCACAAAAGCTCATTGAAAAAACTCTCTTCCACAGACTCTACATTCTGATAAAGATAATAACACAATTCCTCAAAGGAATACAAGCTAATACCTGCATTTACCATCAATGGCCGCCTCGCCATTTGGTCTTCGCATAACCATATTCTGCCCATTATTGCTCCTCCATAACTCCATTTCATCCCTGCAATTTACCGGAGGTTTTTCTCTGGCTCGCTCTCTTTGTCAATCTCATATTCCCATTCCTGCCCACTTCCTGGTTTAATCATTCCCCAGCCAAGATCACGCAATTTCAAGAAAATCCTGCCTTCCTCCCCTGTAAACACTAAAACAGATAGTCTGGATCGTCCATGCGCTGAAACGGGTAGTCCTGTGAGCTCCAAAGATTCCACCCTCGCGTCACGCTCTCCAGGTTTCTGTACATACAACTCTAAGAAATCATCACCTTCTTCCAGAATAAGGCGAAACTCCCTGCTAACCTGATAACGATTTTCTCCTGCAATTAGCAGTGGATAAAAATAGGTCTGATTGCTCTTTACAGCTTTGATGAAGATAGATTCCTTTACCTTGTACTCACTGACATAGATCGTCTCTGCTTTGTCCTGGTATCTCTGTAAAACTCCAGCATAACAGGCTCCCCGCGTATAGAGATTTTTCCCTTGAAACGCCCTTCTGCTGCGGCATACCAACTTTAATGATTCCTTCATCCAGCCGCCCTCAAATCCAGAACCAATCAAATATACTGCTGAGACAATCCTTCCTGCAAGGGCTTCCCCGGCCATCTCAGCAAACTTATGATCTCGTTCCTCCATCTCCTGCGGCAGCTTTCCGAGAAAAATCTCTCCTACCTCTACGGGTTTCGGAGATACTGCCGTCCGGCCACAGGAGAGAAGGCGGCAGAGCACTCCATCCCCTTCCTCTTCAAATAATAATACTTGCTGTTTCCACAGAGAGGAATCCTGAGATACCACATAGGCATAGAAGCTTTCCCGATGATCTTGAATTTGAATTTGTTCTTCCATAAACCCCAGCTTCAGCGCCAAAGCTCGAAAAAAAACAACAATTTCCTCTGTCACCTTCTCCACAGAAAAAATACATTTTGTCACTGCCTCACTCCCCTGAGCTGGAAGCGCCAATCGAAGTACTTTTCGGAAAAAGATTACCAATAAGTCTTGCGTCTGATACTCCTGATCAAGCGCGATTGTCTCATTATTCCACGCACGATACAAAAGATCTGCCGCATAATAACCTTCCCCAGTTTCTGCAAGCCTTCTGCCTTCTTCTCCAAAATACCACTGCCCTGTCTGTTTATGCTTACAGAGTGCAGTAGGAATCTGATAAACTTCCGTTCCTACTATTGTACTTTTCGTCTCTGGTTCTGTCTGTCCGGCATGGTAACAGCTAATCTGCGTCCATTTTCTGCCTGTCTCTATGCCGATATACCATTCCTCTCTTTTCGGTCTCATTGTTCCACCTGCCTTACATCAAAGCCCTGCTGACAGCCGCAGAACTGTGACAATTATCATATCGTACGTTATAACATAGTAAATTCTCTCATTACCATCTCATCCAAATGCCCATATATTTTCATCCACTCTAACAGTGCTGCTTCATCTTTCATCTGCCATCCGGCCATCATGTCATTAATCAGATCAAAACGGCTTTCTTCTCCGTTATTGTCAAGCTGCAATCTCTGTATCTGTCCACTCTCTGTAACTTTACATTCCTGGTCTCGTTGTTCTTTGATATAATATGGGAGACTCTCTCCATAAAATATTAAAAATTCTTTGGCAAAAATCCCTTCATACATTTGGGGCATTTCGCATTCTATATACTCTGTATCGCCCAAAGGCTGGTAATTAATCAATACCTTAACGTCAGAGTCCGTGCAATACTGCAAGATTACATGGTCATGAAGCAAATATTTTTTTCTCAAAGTCTCTGGCAAAGACTGATAAAACGCAAAGTACCTTCCCTCCATCAACAAATCCTTTAAGATTTTATCCGCTAATGCCAACTCTTCCTCTGTAAGTTCAGCTCCTGAAGCAGACCATTTTAAAAATCCCAGCCTGCAAACATGATTTAGCGCTTGCTTCTCTCTTAGCAATGCTGACAGCTTTTGAAAGAGATAATCAGATATCACTGCATCCCGCACAATATATTGATGACACATTTTTGTCAGATACGCCTGAATCACCAAATCTTTTCCCTGCGTTTTTCCATAACACTCAAATACTTGTTCCAGGCTGGGCAAAAAATCTCCAGTATACAAAAATCGTTTCAGACAGCGTTCTTCTAATTCATAAGTGTCCAGCTCAAAATTACGGGCTGCCTCCCAAAGCTTAATCATCTCATTGAGGCTGCCATAAAAATATTGGCACATATATTTTAAAATTTGTTCATTGTATTTTCCTCGAAGAAAGACATTTCTGCAAAATCCCAATAGAAAATCATCTTCTCCTTCCTCCTGCTGTTCTTGGAGCCGGTCACAGAGCACATACACCAGTTTCGTAGGTGAAATATGTTCACAGCCATATCCCAATAATAATTCATAGGCGCGGCCATAATGACGCCTGGCCACCAGAAGCTCCATAATCTTTTCTCTTGCCTGTTTTCCGATTCCCTCAAACGATAAATTTTGCAAAAAATCATCCAACATATCTCCTGTATAATTGTCGTAGAAATATGCCACCATCTGCGGACGCAGCTCCGCCTGGTATGCTTCGCTGACCACTGCAGATTCCAGCAGCATCTGCAGATGCGGCAAATCTTCTGGTTCATAAGTCTGCCAAATCACTTTTTTATCAAAATATTTTAATAAATAAGGAATCTTATTTTTTGCACAGGCAATGCCTTGTTCCAAATACTCCTCACTCTCCAATAGAGGCGTAACCTTAAGCTCCCCATCCGGCAAAAAACGTCTGCCGCGCGAATCCTCCAATAGAATCTGCCAGTTACTACTGTAAAGATTGATATATCCCTTGCCATGAATAAGAGGGACTACTTGTTCATTTTTCAGAGGATGCTGACATACTACCAAACTACATGCACCAGATGCAGCTCCTGTCACCTCGCAGGTAAACAGCACTCTTGCAATATCCTCTGCATGTTCCTCTGTCAATAGTTCCGGCGTCAGTACCTCCTTGTATACTGCGGCTAATGTGCGGTCAATTTTGCCCCCCTTAAGCTGTCGTAAGACAAACTGCTCCATATTTTTACGATAATGAGGCCATAGCGCCTTCCACTGTGACTTTCCCTCAATCACCGCTGCATAGAGCATGGCCTGGGGATGACTGGCAAGATTGCTGTAGGACTGAAAATACAGGGCAATGGGCTTTGGCAGTCTCTTAAGCTTTTTTTCATCCGCAGAGAGCACCCATGCCTCATACAATCCAGTAATTCGCAGTTCTTCGGCAATCCCTAATTGATACCATTTCCAATATTTCTTACCATAAAACCGACTCCTGATACAATAACTGCAAACTGCTTGCAGCAGCTCTCTTTCTGGCGCCGCGCGATAAGCAGCCACCAAAATCCGATACCAGATTCGGTCATTGACGGGAATTTCCGGCGCCATCCTAGCAACCTGTTCTGCCATTCCTTTCGTCAATACTTGGTGCTTGACTGCAAAATACAAAATTTTACGCTCAAACGCATTCGCCCTACCCATTAAAAACGGCTCTTTGGCTAAGATCCGCCAAGCCTCCAGATAGAGTAATATATTCTCTCTGCCGATTCTTATATGTTTGGCAATCACTTCCAATTTTCTGCCTTTGCTGTAATTGAGATTATCATCCAAAAACAATAAGATCCATAATAATATCGGATGATCTTGATGTTTGTGAAAGATTTTGCGAATTTGGCTTGTACACTTATTCACATAGGAAGGCTCTGGCTCCCGCAGCGTACACAGATACAAATAATATGCATACAGCGGCGTCTCTTTGTCAACTTTATTGCGCGGAAAAGAATCCAGCAGCCATTCCGCTTCCTGACGCTGCCGATTCGCCAAAAACACTTGTGCTTTTGCCAACAGATACCAAAGGCTGTCCGGCACCAATTCCTGCAACTCCTCCAAATCTTTGCAGGCCCGCTTGGCCCATACTCCTGTGACAATTTTATGCATTCCAAAATTGAGATACTCACGGGCAAGAGATACATGCTTTTTATGGATTGACCGTAACACCAATTCCCGATTCTCTGTGCTTCGAACTGCACACAGCTCAATCTCCTCCTTCTGGAATGGTGTCTGCAAAATCAATCTGCCGTAATTTTTCCCCGCATGCATCTTCTCTGGCAAAATCATATATTCTACCATCCCACGGCTGCCCACAAAATCTTCATCGGTGAGACGCTGCTTTAATGGCTTGATCCAGCCTTCCTCTGAAATCACTTCAAGCGCAAAATGTCCCCACTCCTCTTTTTTTAAGATCACTTGTTTCTGCTGCTGCTCTGATATGCCGATAAATTCCCGTTCTGCTTCTGTGACCTCAAACAACACTCTTTTCTTCTTACGTGCGGCAATCAGAAACTCCTCCACCTGCGCCCGCGTGCAAGGTCTGCGCATTAGTCCCTGATAAATTAGACGTTCGTTTGTCTCCTGTGGTTTAAAAACATTTAGAAATTCCTGTCTTCCAAAAACTCTGACCGCCTCACTATAAGATTCACGTGCAAGATTAGCAAATTCAAATATGCTCTTAATTTTGCCAAAAGAACTTTCTGGATATTTCTTGGAGACAGTCATCATAAATGGTAAAACATACTCGCCCTGATCACTGATAATATGTAGATTCCCCTTCTGGGATTCTCCCTCGCTTAAGCCTTCACTGCGAAATTCAAACCGCTGTGTCACATCTGTCCCCTGAAATCCGGTTTCCTGGCATACCAACCTGGGACTGGTGGAATAAACGATCCCTGACACGGGCGCGCCGTCGGTACTTCTGATCGAAAACTCCCCGGTATAAACGCTTCCTTCCAACACTTCAAATTCCAGCTTTTCCGGGGAAAACTGAAGGATGGAAGATTGACTGGCGCAAACTCCTGCTGCCAATTCCTCTAATTTTCTCTGCAATTCGTCACCTGCTTGCTTTTTTATCAATTTTGGTTATAATAGATACAGTTATTGTACATTATAAACGATTTAAACGCCTGTGTAAAGGCAGATTTGGAGGTACACATGCTGCAGCATAAAGATCATTTTCATGGCAGTGATTTAGAAAAAATCGAACAAATTTATGGCATAAAAAAAGAAGAAATCACGAGCTTCAGCGCCAATGTTAATCCCCTGGGCGTCTCCCCTCTGCTGCGAGAGACTTTAGCAAATCATATTGACGCTATCACCACTTATCCAGACAGAGAATACACCGCTCTCAGAAAATGCATTGCATCTTATATCGATACGGATCCAGAAAATATCCTTATGGGCAATGGCTCCACAGAGTTAATCTCTCTATTTATCCAGATCCAACACCCTAAAAAAGCCCTGATTATCGGTCCTACCTATTCCGAATATGAGCGCGAAATTGCTCTGGGCGGCGGCGCCAGTTTGTACTATCCATTGCAGGAAGAACAAAATTTTGCCCTGGATATCACCAATTTTATTGCTCAGCTCAATGAGAGTATTGATCTGGTTGTGATCTGCAATCCGAACAACCCAACCTCTGGCGCTATTTCACGGCGAACCATGCGAAAAATCCTTGACGCCTGCAAACAAAATAATATTAATGTGATGGTGGATGAGACTTATGTAGAGTTTGCGGACAACTACCAGGAAATCACCTCCATCCCGCTGACCGCCTACTACAACAATATCTTTATCCTTCGGGGAACTTCTAAATTTTTTGCTGCCCCTGGGCTGCGTCTGGGCTATGCCGTCACAGGCAATCGAGACTTACTGAAATCCATCCATACCAGAAAAAATCCTTGGACCATCAATTCTCTTGCCGTAATTGCCGGAGAAATCATGTTCCAAGATTCTTCTTATATCGCCCAAACCAGAGAGTTGATCTCCCAGGAGCGTTCCCGTATCTATCAATTGCTATCCAAAGACAGCCGTTGCAAAACCTATCCGCCCAATGCTAATTTTATGTTAGTGCGCCTTTTGGACAACCGAACATCGGGTGAATTGTTCGATTGTGCGATTCGTGAAAAAATGATGATCCGCGACTGCTCTACCTTCCCATTCCTGGACAATAAATATATCCGTTTCTGTTTTATGCAGCCGCAAATGAATGATAGACTGATCTCGTGTCTGTTTGGATTATAACTTTACGCATAGAGGTGCGGTCATCTTTCACTTCAGCATTGATATCCCTGTCATGTGCTTCCCCACAAACAGAGTTTATCTCATTGCCGAAATCACGGCTGCTTTTTTGCGAATTGTATCAGATATAGGTGAAACCAGATAGAGATAAAAATATAAAAAATTTTTTCTTTTATATCGTACGAATTTTAATAATACTTTTTCATGTTTCGCATGATTTTATCCATAAAATCGCATATAATAAAAATAACTCAAAGAAAAGAAGGATTTAGTCATGGTTGTTACCGCAACAGAATTTAAAGCTAATTTCGGAAAGTATCTTGAATTAATTACTAAGGAAGATATCTTTATTACTCGTAATGGAAAAACGGTTGCTAAAGTTGTAAATCCACAAGTTTCTGCTGTGGATTCCCTGCGCGGAATGCTTGGCGGTATTTCCTCTGATATTGATAGGGATTCTTTACGAGAGGAGCGTCTGTTAAAATATGAAAATAATGTGTGATACGAACGTAATCCTTGACGTATTATTGGAAAGGGAACCTTTTGCAGAGGATTCTTACAAGATTTTGGAGCTTTGTGAAGAACATAAAATAGACGGTTTTGTATCAGTATCTTCTGTTACCAATATCTTCTATCTTGTGAGAAAATACACTCATAGCACAGAACTGGCATATAAGGCAGTCGGAAAACTTTTGGAAATTGTCAAGGTGTGCAGCGTTAAAAACAATGATATTCTTATTGCATTTCAGAAAAAGGCAAAGAATTTTGAGGATTGTCTTGTTGCTACTTGTGCCAAATCTATACATTGCGATTATATTGCTACCCGAAACAAAAGAGACTTTGAAGGCTTTGAAATTTCTGTGCTTGCCCCGAATGAAATTCTTTTGAAAATTTTATAACACACGCTTCACGGAAAATTTTCTTATCTCCTGATTACAGAATGGGATTATGGCTGATATATTTATTTAGATTCTACTTTTTTTAAACAGTTAATGACACTTGTTTGTAGATACACCGCATTGATAAACCGACTGTATACTAATCTTCCAAAACATCCCCCACATTAAATCATTATGTCCTTAAAACAAAAATAGAGATGCCCCTCTCGGAACACCTCTATCCGGCCTAATGATTCGGCATAACGCCCCTATGAAATAAAGATTTGCAATAGAAAATTAGATATCACAATCGCCAGAAATAAGGCGATCAGAATAAAACTCCCCTTCAAAAACTCTTTCATCTCTAATAGGTATATTTAACACTGGTGTAGGAAAGCTCTTCTCCTGCCACATTGAAATAGGCCTTTACACGATACGTACCCCGCTCTGTCAAGCCAAATGACTTAGACATGCTTAATGTTATGCCATCCACAGAATCGCGCCAGGATGCCTTCATCTTCCAGCTATCGCCATCCTTGCGCTGCAGCTCCATATTGACACTGATATGGCAGACACGCTTGGCAGTAACACTAGAATAACAATAAGCGGTACTGCCTTTGAGATTCATATCCGCTGCAATATTTATGGTATTTATATACCGAGGCTGCACTTTATCCTCGGCATGGATCTCACGCACCCCTGGAGCGGCCGCATAACTGACGCCAGAAGCGCCGGTCGCCATACAGCAGGCAAAGGCAAGTACAAGCGCCATCTGTAACTTTCTCTTCATATTTTTCTCCTCTCTTTGTATCTCTGGGCAGACTACGCCCTTCTTTTGTAAAAACAACAAGATAGTAACAATCAACTAATAAAAAGTATGACACTTTTTTCCAACTTTTTTAAATTTTACCTTTGCCACAGCACATAGATTTCTTGGTAAACTGCTCTACTTCTGTCACCATATATTTGAGAAGAGCATTTGACTCTAATTTCAATATTTTGTTTGGAAATCTATCTAGAACATGGCCTTTTTCCATTATTCAGCATGTCTTAGACTCTCTGCCAAGGATAACATTTCCTCTTTTGAAAATGCTCCACTTAATTCAATCATATAAGTACCATCTGATAAAATCAAACTTTGAACATTTGAATCTTCCATAAAATAACCATGAAAATCATTAATCTTTACTTCTTCTGGTTTTTCCCAGATAGAAGTAGTATTTCCCAGATTTCCATTTTCAAGAATACTTTGTCTTAACATTAAAGCATATCCTTCTGCATTCACATATGAAATCTGATAAACTCCAAATTCACTCTTAAACTCTTCCTCTACCAATTCATAACCCTCTGGCACTTCTGCAAATTCATACTTTGCGAAGGCATCTGTTGCCATTTTACTGTTATCTTCTCTTGATTCCATCTCCACAAAATTGCCATGCTGTTCCATACAATATTCAAACAACCAGCAAATCACTGGCTCTGCACCTGTCACTGTTCCTCCTACCAAGACCATCAATAACGCCAACAAAATCAACCATCTTCTCTTAGAACGAATTGGACGATAAAGATCTGTAATAGGACTAGCATTCTCTTCTGTTTGCCGTTTCGCTCTCACTTCTTTTGCCATGCGGCGCATTCTCCGCCGAAACCGCAACGAGAAAAAATGCCTTTTGATATGTTTGGGACGATTTTCATACTCCTGTTTGATCATCTCCGCCAACACTTCTCTTAATAACTCTTCCAATTCCCTCATATGATCTACATTTTCCATACCTTAACCTACCTTTTCTTTTGTATTGCCGCTGACCCGCAAATATGGGCAGATACAGCGACTTATGATTTTTTCTGTTGACAGCATCTCTTTTCAAGCTATGCTGCCTGTATCATACAATAAAGTAGCAATCCACGACCTCAAAACATGACACTTTTCCAAAAAAATTTCAATTTTCCTACAAATCTATTGACTTTTTCGCAAAAAACCTTTATTGTATTACTCATATAGTACAATAATACATAAGGAAAACGAGGTGATTTGATGCCATGGAATTTGGATTCTGACAGACCTATTTTTATTCAGATTATTGAACGGATCCAGGTGGATATTATTTCTGGACTCTATAAACCAGGGGATAAGCTTCCCTCTGTTCGAGAACTCGCTCAGGAAGCATCTGTAAACCCAAATACAATGCAAAAGGCCCTATCTGAACTAGAACGAACAGGGCTTGTCTACTCCCAGAGAACCAGCGGAAGATTTATTACGGAGGATACTGCCATGATTAACAACTTAAAATCTGAACTTGCCCAGGAACTGGTAACACAGTTCCTGGAAAATATGCAAAAATTGGGAATCCCCCAAGAAGAAGCGCTATCTATAATATCAGAAACCATCAAAGGAGACGAACACCATGACACTGATTGAATGTAACGCCCTCACCAAAAAATATGGTAATTTCACTGCCCTCTCCAATCTTGATCTCCAAATTGAGTCTGGGCACATCATTGGTCTCTTAGGGCCCAACGGCAGCGGCAAAACTACCTTACTGAAGTTGATTACCGGTCTTCTACAGCCCAGCTCTGGAACAATCTCCATCAACGGCGAACCGGTGGGCGCCGCCAGCAAAAGCCTGATCTCCTATCTGCCCGACCACACCTATTTAGATCGAAATATGCGTGTGAGAGATGCGATGGACTTTTTTGAAGATTTTTATCAGAACTTTGACTCCATGCGCGCCTATGAGATGCTGGCACAATTAGCGATCAATCCCAACCACAAGTTGAAAACACTCTCCAAAGGAACACAGGAAAAGGTACAATTAATCCTAGTAATGAGCCGTCGGGCGAATCTCTATATTTTAGACGAACCAATTGCTGGCGTAGATCCTGCCGCTCGGGATTTTATCTTAAATACTATCCTCTCCAACTATGATGAAAATGCTTCCATCTTGATTTCCACCCATCTGATCTCAGATATTGAAAATATTCTCGATGAAGTTATTTTTATCCAGAATGGCAATCTTCACACACATGCTTCTGTGGATGATCTTCGCCAGAAGGAACACAAATCAATCGACACCATATTTCGGGAGGTATTCAAATGTTAAGAAAACTGCTGAAACACGAATGGAAATCGGTAAACAAAGTATTGCTCCCAGTAAATCTGTGTATTATCCTTATCACTATTGTTGGCTGCACAGTGCTTAATACCGACATATTCGACACAGAAGAATCTTGGCCCATAGCGTTGTTCCTGTTGATTTTTTATGTACTTTCCTTAATGACCTTCGCTTCCATTACACTTATCTACATTTATGTACGCTTTTACAAGAACTTGTTTACCGCAGAAGGATATTTAATGCACACCCTTCCAGTAACACCAATTCAGTTATTTCATTCCAAACTAATTGTAGGATTTTCCTGGAGCGCCTTTAATTGTCTGCTAACTTTGTTTTCCACTGCAGCTTTGGGTTTTTCAGCTATCGTCGCTGTTGCAAAAGAGGAAAATATTGATCACATATCGCGTTTTTTTCTGGACGATCCTATCGTAAATAACCGGAATCAAACATTTTCTTTTTCAGAAATGTTTGGCTATCCTCCAGCAACATTTTTAATTTTGATCTTGTTGCTGCTGTTGACTGGCTGCCTTGTCTCAATCATAATGGGTTATCTGAGTATTCTGCTGGGACAATTAATGGAAAAACATAAGTTGGCTGCTTCTATTGGATTTTTTATCGTAATTTATTTTTTTATGCAGATGGTCACTTCCATTGCTATTCTCCTACCCAACTCAAACGCTCTGGTAAACGCTATGGACAACGACACTTCTGTATATTTTATGAACATATTCTATCGAAATTTATTTCCAGCGAGCATTATTTCTCAAATAATCCTCAGCGCTGCCTTTTACTTTGCCTCCTGCCTACTGGTCAGGCGCAAAGTAAATCTAGACTGACAATCCGGCATGTGCTAAGCACATGCCGGATATCTGTTACTGAGTAAATTGAATAAATGTGTCTGCATATTTTTGACCGACTACGTAGTATACATTTTAGCATTTTCTTATACGATGTACCATATGATTTGATGCAATTTTCTCCAATCCGATTCACATTCTGACAATTTTAGCCCTTACAAAGGCTTTATTTTTACATCTTCATCCAGTCTCTCCTCAAATACATCTTCCGGCACTGGCTTGGCATAACGATAGCCCTGCGCCACATAAGCGCCGATCTCCCGCATCAATTCTACATCATTGTCCGTCTCCACGCCTTCACATACAATCTGTGCTTCCAGCTCTGCCGCCAGATTGACAATGCCTTTCATAATTGTTACCTGACGGCCCCGATCCTGCCGATTCAACAGAAAAGAACGATCTAACTTAATGACAGAGGCCGGAATCTGCTCAAAAATACCAAGGGAAGAATACCCTGAACCAAAATCGTCAATGGAAAGGCGCACCCCTTTACTGCGCAGCATTTCAATGGTTTGCCTTACCATCTGCTGCTGTAGTTCCTCCACAACAATGGTCTCTGTCATCTCCACCTCAATCAGCTCTTTTGGCACTTGATAGCGTTCCAAAACTTCCTCGAAACGCTCTGGAAAATCTGGTTTAATAAAATGCATTCTGGAAAAATTACAGGAAACAGTGACCACTGGTTTTCCCTCCATCATCCTTCGATGAATCATCCGACAGACACATTCCAGGACAAAGAAATCAATCTCTGTCACCCTCCCGGTCTGTTCATAATAGGGAATAAAAAACCCTGGCGATCTTACCTTACCATCTGCCGTGGGATCTAAAAATCTCACCAGCGCCTCTGCACCAACCACTTTTTCACTGCGGATATCCACTTTCGCCTGATAATATGTCACAAAATGATCTTCGATCTTCACAGACTCCAGCAGCTTTTCCCGCTCATGACGCTGTTTTAAGGTCTGTTCTAAGAGTTTATCATAAACCATTACATCATTGAGACGGCTGTCTTTGATATATTCCACTGCCTGGGTTGCATAATTGACAGCCACACGCATATCGGAATTGTCGGGGGGAATCAGATAAACTCCCATCTGAAGTGTCATATGATTTTCTGTATTTCGATATATCTCCTGCTCTATCTCCTGTTCCATCAACCTCAGCCTTTCCATCAACGCTTCTTCTGACTGGCAATTGAGCAGGAGCACAAAGCGATCCCCCTGATTCCTGGCACAGATCTCATCTTTGGCACTGATACAATCTTGTAAATTTCTGGCAACAGTCTCTAAAAGTCTCTGTCCTGCATTCCATCCATAGATCACATTATAACGGCGAAACTGTGATATATTTACACAAACAACTGCACACTGCCTTGTTTTTCGCTCTGGCAGCAATTTTGTCTCCCCTTGGTAAATTAGATAATTGAGATTCCAAATATCCATCCCTGTATCTTTATACATCAGCTTTTGAATTTTCCTGCTATCCTTGATCATATGATATGCCGCCAAAATAACAGCCACTATAATTACCATCAACAGAACAATAATCTCTATACTGTGGTTGCGCAAAAAACGTTCCAGACTGATCTGTGAATAGACATTATTTTTAAGTAAATATTCATTCACTGTCTTGGCGTCTACGACCTCTACGATTTTGCCCAATATTCCAGCCAGATGCACATCATTTGCTCTGACTGCGATAGAGATTCCATGTTCCCTATTTAAAACACTTTTGATCTTCATCTTACTATAGGAAAAATCTGTCCCCATCAAAAATTCTGACAGATAACCGTCGCAAAGCACCGCATCCGCTTCTCCCTTTGCCACCGCGTCCAGACATTCCTGTTGGGTATTAAGAATTTCAAGGCTGACTTCTCCTTGATCAAAGGCAGCTACTGCCTCTTCTTGCAGATAAGATACCGTCGCAAGTACCTGCGCATCTGCGAGCGTTTGCTCTTCCTTCATTGCAATCACAAGGGGAATCTGTATATATTCCTTAATCATTTGAAATCCATATTCACTGAGTTCTTCCTTGGTATCAGTACAATAAGAAAGCAGATCCACTTCCCCGGCACGAAGAGCCTCCCTGGCCTGCTGTGCCTGATCATATTTCTTATATTTAACATTTAGTCCCGCATCACTTAACTTGGCGTCAAACATCTCTCTGGCAATTCCCTGGCATTCTCTTTCTACCTGATAACAAAATGGATAATGCCCGTCCAGATAACCGACAACAATTTCCTTCTGATCTACAATATAATCCTTCTCTTCTGTGGTAAATACTACCGTCTTATCTAACCGACTCTGGTAAAATCGGTTCATTAATTCTGTTTCCAGTTCCGGGCGGCTGATTTTTAAATCTGCAATTGCCTGATTTAACTCTCGCAGCACATCATCATTTCCCTGATATGTAATATAATAAAACGGCATCGGCGCAAAGCGACCCAAGAGCCGATGCCCCTGTCTTACTTCTGTAAATGTATGAATATAGGCATCAATCTGCCCTTCCTCCAATGCCTGCAATAGATCAGCCGTACTGTCATACATTTTAAGTTTCGGATTTACTATGCCATGATCTTTCATATACTGCAGAAATTCATTTTTGCGCACATAGGTCTTTACCATGCCAAAGGTAATTTTCTGCATGGCCTCAAAATCTTCATACGCTAACAGACTATCCCCTTTGGCTGCAATCGCCCCAAAGGTATATCCGCTTGGCAGGGAAGCATACTGATAAATCTTGGCGCGCTCCTCAGAAAATTGTGCCGAACCTACCAAATCAACGTTCTGGTCTGCCAACAATTTCAGTGCTTCATCCCAGCTTTCACACTCAACATACTCCACTCTCCAGTCCGCATACTCGCACAATACATCCAAGTATTGAACATCCATACCATCATAATTTCCACCATTTTCTTTTATATGATAGCCATCCATCGGAAAAAAGGCTACTTTTACATTGCGCTTGTCCGCCGCCTGAATTCCTTGTGGCAAAAACATGTCCATAAAACTACATATAAAAACTACTACAACAAAAACTATAATGCTTTTTTTCCATTGGATTTTTAAATAATGTTTGATAATACCACCCCGCCCTTGCCTTTTTTCTTTCATTTTATCATGCCAGGTGATTTTTGCAATAACTTATTCTACACATTTTTGCGCAAATCATGCAGAATAACAAGACACCTAATAAAACAAATTTGAATTTAGCTTTTAGAGTAATATATCGTTTCATGCAACTAATTCTTTGCACAGGATAGCATGGTATAAAAATCACCTCTCCTCTATACTGAATACATAGAGGGGAGGTGTTGTTATGAGCATTTCTAGAAAAATGATTCTTTTTTTCTTTCTGGATGATGTGGAAGAAACCTTTTAATAAGACGTCATTTTATGAAATTATACCATAATTTTGCGCATATTTTTTCACTTGTTCCGCGCGTTCGCGCTGACCTACTGCCTGAAATACGGCAGTACTCAAATCAAAAAATTCTTTCGACATTTCAATCTGTCCTAACTCTGCCAGGGCACATGCTTTGTTACACAACAGCATGGGAAAGGTATGCATTTTTCCATATTCAATACAAAAATCTATTCCTTTCTGGCAGAGTGCCAGGGCGTCTTGATAATAACCTTCCTGCCCCAGCCAAGAAGAAAGATTCTGTAAAATCATTGGATATTTTACAGATAATTCTTGTCCATGAAAAGGATGCTTTTCGATGTATTCTTTCAGTTCAAACAACAAATGGAATGCATCCCAGTTATTGCCGACTGCATGGTAACTACATCCAATATTATTGAGAATACTAATTTCCTGATAAGTTAAAAGTCTAGTCTTAAGATGCAGACCATCAAATTCAGGTATTGTAATTCGAATCACTTCCAAAAATTGTTCTAATATTTTCTGGGCGCTTTCCCCCTGATTTTTGTGAATCAATACTTTAGCAAAACGCAAGTATTGCTCTTCCATATTTCTGCTGTAACCACTTCGTTGTTTTTTCTGCAGCATTTCTTCTAGCATTGCCACTAACTGTTTTGCCTTGTCATATTCTTTCTTCCCAAGACAACGCACCAAATGCTGTTCCATTTCATACTGCTGCATTTCTGCCTTGCTAAGACAAACATTATGAATTTGATCCACAATCCCCAATCTCTGAAGCAGGCCTTCCAAAATCTTTTTTCCCGGTATCTGCATCCCATTTTCAATCCTTGACAAGGTGGAAGGCGTACAAATCCCATAACTCAACTCCTCCTGGGAATATTTTTGCCGTTCCCTGGCATCACGGATCAAAGCGCCCACCGTATAATTTGCCATATCCCTTAACCTCTTTTGTGCAATAGGGGTTGTCGCAGTAATATCTTCGTTCGTTCAAAAGGTCTTGCCGCTAAAGCGTCAAAGACAGAATGCACAAAAATTATCTTGGGAAGCTAGCTTCCCAGAATGATTTTTGTGCATATTGTTTGCATTGCTCTGCAATGTAAACCTTTTGAACGAATCTATAAATTGTAATTTATGTTAGTGCGGCAGCCCCACTTTTCTATTTACTATATCGAGGTTAGAACAAAATTCTTGAAAAATAAGAATTTTGCGGACAGACATATGCAGTTTGCATTCTGAAATCATAGAATCACAATGCCTGTCATATGGCGTTACTCTTCCACCTGCAGTTGTTTAAATTCCCGTTTCTCAAATTCCTGGATGGAGATACTTTTCTTATTGGGATTGGCAAACACAAACGTCTTATCCACATTTTCCAAGTAATTTTGAATCTTATCATTCGTGGCGCTGATAATCACCTGAAAGCCAAGTTTGCGAATCAGGCTGATACAGCTAGCCACTTTCTCAGCGTCCATCTTGGAAAAAGCTTCATCCAACACCACCAGACGAATGGTCGGCGCCCGATATGTTCTGCCATCCATCGCAATCCGGTAGGTCTGTGCAAAGCTGGCCAACAATGCCACATACAAGGGATTTTGTCCCTCACCGCCAGAATTTTTCTTCAGCATTTTGCTGAGTTTTAGTTTGATTGGCTGCCCATCCTCACCGCGGATAATCTGCTGCATATCAAAAGAGAGATAGGTACGGTAATCCGCATACTTGTCCATACTGCGCTTTGCCTCCTCCTGTTCTTGGGCAGAGGCATCTGCAGGAGGAATAAAAATATTTAAAAGCTCGTTCATCTGCTCCCCATATTTATTTTCATGTTCCATGCGAAACAGATCCATCTGATTTGCCATCTGGTTGGATAGCTGGCTGGGGTTGATATCTAGATCCCGATCCATAAACATATCATAATATTTTCCGTCCTCCCCAGAATTACGCTGAAAAATAAACTGATATTGATCTTTTCCAAAGTCCAACTTGGCGATCACTCTATTCAACTCATCCTTTCTGCGTATGGCGTCTTCGATTGCACTGCGAATCTTATAAATAAAATCATCTTTAAAATGCTCCAGAGCTGACTTGGCCTGCTCTCTGGCCAATTCCTGAAAACGCTCCAAATCTTTACATTGTAATTCTTCCAAAAGACCATCGTAACTTAGATTGGTCTCCTCAAAGGCTCCAAAGCTGCGGTTGGGATGTTCTCTCAGATAGGCACTGCGAAGCTCAGCAAGCAGCCGAAATAATTCCTCCTGATCTGCCCTTGCAGCTTGCTCACGAGTGAGGTAACGTTTCTGCAAATCTTCTGCACCTTTCTTAGTCTGCTCCATCTGCGCCGCCCATTGTTCTTCTAGATGCGGCTGCGAGACAAATTGCCGTTCTTGATCAGCCAACTCCTGACTAAGCCTAAGATGCTCTTGCTCTTCTCTGTCAATCTGTCTCTGCCTTTCATAGAGCTGATTAGAAAGATGTAGTATCTGCGCCTCAAGTTCCCCAAGCGAAGTTTCCAACTCCTGCTTTTGCAATTTTAAGCGGCTGACATCTTTTTGCTGCAATTCCACAATCCGTGTACTTAAGCGTTCTTTCTCTTTTTTCTGTTTTGGGATTCGTCTGATATCTGACAGCCATTCTAGATATTGGCCTGCATCTCTAGATAACGATTCCATAGCCAGTAATTCATTCAAACTCTCAAGTTCTTCCCACAACGGCTGCCATTTTTTCTCCAATTCATCCCGTCTTTTTTTGAGCATCGACATGCGCCGCTTAAGACTTTCCGCACCAATATAGGCATATTTTATGTAATTATCAGGATTGATATGCTGCAGCCGGTAGCCCTGATACAACATACAATCCTCTGTCACTGCCACAGAAAACTGGCGCATCTGTTCCACAGACTCACATTGAACCACATTTCCGAGGAGAAAATCAATAAAACTTCGCACATATTCTTCTCTGGTCTTTACCGCTTTTGCAAGCGCATGTTCCTGTACATGATGCTTTCGTTCTGTCACCTTTTCGGTATCTAACACGGAAACACGGAAAAATTTCCGATGATCCATCTCTTGATACAAGGCAACCGCCTGCTTTGCATATTTGGGTTCCACAACTAACAGCAGCTTGTTATTACCCAGATACCCTTCCACCGCATTGCGCCAGCGCTCTTGGCTGATATCCAAAAGATCAGCCAAAATACTGACCTTTACTGCTCTACCGTTCTGTTCCGACAGCTTCTGATATAAATACTGTCTGGCTTCGATCAATTCTCGGGGATATGCCTTACTGCCCTTGTGAAGCTCGGATAACTCCCGTTCTGTCTCCTTGCGTGCTCTGCGCACTTCTTTTACCTGAGCCTGCAGGTCATCCTTCTCCTCAGAAATCTGCTCGCGAAGCTGTGTAATTGCTTCCTTTAGATCTTCTAACTCCGATTCCTGGATGGAATAGTTATTAAACTTTTTTACATTCCATAAAATGGTGTTCGCGGCCATCTCACTGTCTGCCCAGGCCTTCAAATTCTTTGCCGTATCATCCCACTCCAGCTTACTGCGTTCCAGTCGCTCTAACAATTCATTGACATTTCTCAGTTGATCTTGCGCTGCTTGATATCCGGTTTCTGAAATCAGGCGGATGAACTCTTCTTTTCTAATATTATATTCCTGCTTTTTTTGTTCTAATTCTGTCAGATTTTGTCTGCCTTGCTGCAGATCTATTTTGTGAAATTGGATCTTATCCTGCAGTTCTTGAATTTTCTGCTGTTTTGCCAGAACAGAACACTTTTCTACGAAATACTGATATTTTAAGACCTCTTCTTTCTGTTGTGTAACCTTTGCAAACGCTTCTTGAATCGCCTTAAGGCTATCCACCTCTCTGCGAATATCCATAATCTTTTGCTGCATTCTGCCATACTGAATGACACTTTCCTGCATATCCTCAATATGGATATCCTGTTCCATACAGATATATTCCTTTACAAACTCCTCAATACGGCTGTTCATCTTAAACGGGATCGCCCGTTTAAACAACATGGGAAATTTCTCCATATCCAGCCCGCCCAGATACTCGTCGTACAATTTTCTGCGAAAAGTCTCATTGCGTGAGGTCGCAAACCAAGCGCCTTTTTCAAATCTACGGCTTAGAAATTCGCGAACCTCCTCCGCAGACATGACTCGCTGTTCTATACGATAGCTGTTTTCAAACAGTCCTCCTTGATGCCAGAAAAAATAGCGCTTAGAATAATCGTTTGCCGCTGTCTCCACATCAAAAACCACACCGACGCACTGTTGTTCCCCTGTGTCACTGCGTGTAAATTCTAATACAATGGTTGTGGAAAAATCCTGGTTTCTAAGATACTGGCTGGCATTATTGTCCTCCATATTGACCATACCGCGCAGATATTCAATCAGACTGCGGTCGGAATCATCCGCCGCCGCCTTGTTGAAAAACCCTCTGCCGTCTGTATTGGCGTATAACACCACCTGCAAAGCGTCAATAATCGTGGATTTTCCACTGCCAGAATGCCCTGTAAAAAAATTGATTTCCTTATGGAAGGACAGAATTTTACGATCAATATAATGCCAGTTGTTGAGGCACATCCGCGACAATATTTCAAAATGCTCTCTATGCTTCTTTTTCTGCATTCTGTTCCTCCTCTGTAAAACTCTCCAGCAAGCTCCTTGCATGTTCTCCCATCAACGCCATATTGATACAAGGATAAATGATCAATCTTGTCTCTGCCTGTGTCTCCTCCACAGGATCAAGCACTTCCAGGATCTGATAGCGTTTTAACAGGGCAAGCGTGCGCCGAAGTTCCGTGGGCGACGGCCTGTCCTTCAAAATCTGAAAACTGCCAAGCTTACTGTTTACTTCCCCCAAGGTCGTGTAAATATTGACACTTGTGGAAGCGGAGGCCATCTGCTCATCATAAATCAATTTTAAAATCAGAAGATAGATGGTGGACAACTTGGTAAGCCGCTCGGCCATCACCTGTTCCCCTGTAATATAAATCACACCACTTTGAATATTTTCGTGAAGCTCAATGCCCGCCACCTGAAAATATTCTTTTAAAAAATCAAAATGTTTACTCAGTATTCGATACTCCCGATTGAGTACAAATCTCCCTGTACTTTTCTCATATTTTCGTTCCAGGAAAAAGGTCTGTCGTAATAATCCCTGGATTACCTGTGTCAATTGAAGCTGCTCCCCCTCTGATAAAGTTTCAAAATAAGCAATCATTGGTATTCCTTTCGACTCAAGAACGCCGATAGCTTTTATCTCAATCAGAGATTGAGATAAATGTCAGCCTGGGATAACAGTATCTGCCATTGTCTGCTGTCTTGGGTTCCTTTTCCCCTTGATTTGGCAGCAGCCGATACTTGCTGTTTTTCTTACCTGCATAATCATAGGCAAGAATCAGCTTTTCAAAATCCTCATCACTCTTGACGGTATCTTCTGTAATCTGAATAGTTCCCTGTGGATCCGCATGCAATTCCAGAAATTCCTCCACCTGCTGTCTGCTGTATCTGTGATGGATCTGATTGAGCCTTAAAATATCCTCCCTAGAAAGCTCTTTCTGTTCTGCCTGCGGCTGTAAATTTTCAATAAAGTTTTTCTTGGGCGCGCGCCTGCGATACAGGGATTTTTCATTGAGTGTCTGAAATCCAGAAAGATTGATCTGCTCTGCTACCTTTTTGAGATCCTCTTCCGGTTGTTCTCTTCTGGAAATCTGATTTAAAATCTGCACCACCATCCCCTGCATACTTCCTTCCTGATTCAACAAGTAATTGAGACGCGCCACGGTTGCCTTGACATATTTCATATGCTCTCGGTCCATATTGGCAATCCGCCGCTCAATATCATCAAATCCACGGTCAATGCGCTCTAAAATGTCCAAAATCTCCTGAATATCTGTCTCTTTCTGACGATCCGCTCTTGCCTGTCCTTCTCTCTGGGCAAGTCCCATCATCCAGTCATAATCCTGCTGCATCTGTCGAATCCACTGTTTAATATCACTCTTATAGATATAAAAATTATCACTGGTCTTTAAAATATGATATTTTCTGTGAATAATCTCTTCTACATAACCTTCCAGATGATCCTTGAGCAAATCTCCATAAAATTGCTGTTGCAATAAGCTGTCAAAAAAACGATCCATATTGTGTAACATATCCTGCAAAGATTTATTCAGTCTTCTGGTATTATAGAGCGCAGTCTTTAAAAGGCCGATATTGGCATTGGGATCCTGACGCAGAGAAAATAAAATGGCATACACGTTTTGTATGTAAACTTCAGTATCATCCATCTCCTGACTGGTGAGTTTTTCAAAAGCTTCTATAAAAACCGCTGCATAATCGGGAATCATAATATTTGTCACCTGCGCATAATAATCCTCCAGTTTTTTGAGCCATCGGCTCTTTAACAGCCAGTTGAGAATACGGTTCGCCGGAGTTTCCAGCAAATCAAGCTCTGTCTCATTTTCCTCCCGCTGTATCTGAAGTTTTTTCTGTGAAAAATACTCACTCAAGATTCGCACACACGCCTCACGGCTCAGAAAATAACTCTGATATTGATATTCTTCATTTATAATTAACAAGGCTTCTATATACGTGTCCCGATTTGGTGATCGGAACAGGCTATAGAAGCTGTCTGGTATCTCATATCTATATTCCATGACTTCCCTTTTTTGGCGGCACAGCCGTATATTCATATGGAGTCGCCTGATAGACATAATAATTGAGCCAATTGGTGTAAAGGGTATTGGCATGAGCACGCCACTGTAAATGGGGACGGATCGTACAGTCGTCATCCTGGTAATAATTTCTTGGGATCTGAATATCCAACCCTTTTTCCTTATCCCGCATATATTCGGTATGTAACGTTACACGATCATATTCTGGATGTCCCATCACAAAAATTTTCTTGCCGCTGGTATCCATGATCAAAAATACCCCTGCCTCTTTCGATTCAGCCAGAATGGTCAACTCTGGTATTTTTTCGATATCTGCTTTGCGCACCTCTGTGTGTCTGGAATGGGGCGCCAGAAAATAATCATCAAATCCGCGTACCAACGGAATTTTACGATTACTAACCTTATGCTCAAACAATCCAAACATCTTTTGATCTAATGGATGTTTGGGAATACCATAGTGATAATAAAGTCCTGCCTGTGCCCCCCAACACAGATGCATGGTGGAAGTGACATTCGTTTTGGTCCATTCACAGAACTCCTGAAACTCTGTCCAATAATCCACTTCCTCATACTCCATCTGCTCGACTGGCGCTCCAGTAATGATAAAACCGTCAAATTTGCGCTCTTTGATCTCTGTAAAGGTATGATAAAATTTATTTAGATGGCTGCTGGAGGTATTGCGGGATTCATGGCTGCCGGTCTTCACAAAAGTTACATCCACCTGCAGTGGTGTATTGGACAACTCCCGCAATATCTGCAGCTCTGTTTCTTCCTTTAAAGGCATGAGATTCAAGATTCCCACTTCAATGGGGCGGATATCCTGATGCATAGCCCTATTTTCATCCATTGTAAATACATTTTCCCGCTCCAACGTCTCTCTTGCTGGTAATCCGCTCTGAACTTTGATTGGCATCTGATCTTCCCTCTTTCTGTGTGATAATTATGATTCTGTATGCAACATCGCAAGCAGTTCTTCTTCCGAGATCACCTGCACGCCCAACTGATGTGCCTTGGTCAGCTTACTGCCGGCATTTTCTCCGGCGAGCAGCATTGTCGTTTTCTTAGAGACAGAACCAGATACTTTCCCACCTTGCGCCTCAATCAAGGCTGCCGCTTCCTTACGGCCAAGACTTGGCAGTGTCCCTGTGACCACAAATGTCATCCCGTCAAATTTACCGCTTGCCTGCCGTTCTTTGGAGTTCATATTTACTCCATAACTTCTCATGCGCTCAACCATCAAACGATTTTCTTCTCTACTGAAAAATTCCACAATACAATTGGCGCTGACCTCTCCAATATCATTGACCTCCTGCAGGGCCTGCGCATCTGCTTTTTGAAGTGCGTCAATACTCTGAAATTCTCTTAAAATCGCTTTCGCTGCAGCTTTTCCGACATTGGGAATCCCAAAACCAGTCAAAAGCTGGTAGGCATCATTTTCTTTTGATTTCTCAATAGCGGCTAACAATTTATCGGTATTTTTTTCCTTGCCGATGATTCCCTGTTCAATCAGCTCTTCCCTGCTCTCATGCAGTAAATATATATCTGCCGCATCTTTTAGATAACCTCGACGCACCAATTCTTCCACATACACGGTTCCAAATCCTTTGATATCCATAGCGTCTCGGCCCACAAAATTTATAATATTGCGCTCCAACTGTGCCGGACAATTGGGAGACGTACATCTGATATCTGCTGTATCTTTCTCCCGCTGAGTCTTGGCGCCGCACGCCGGACAGACCTCAGGCAGATGATAGGGCACTGCATCCTGCGGCCGTTTCTCCTTTAACACTCTGCGCACCTTTGGAATAATTTCTCCTGATTTATAGACCTGTATGCGGTCCCCAATGCGAATGTCTAGCTCATCAATAAAATCCTGGTTGTGCAGCGTTGCACGAGAGACATTAGTACCGCACAATCTTACTGGCTCAAAGATCGCGGTAGGCGTAATCCTGCCAGTACGTCCCACGGACAGTTCTATGTCAAGCAATGTTGTCTCTTTCTCTTCTGGCGGATATTTATAGGCTACCGCCCACCTGGGAACTTTGGAAGTGGCGCCCAGTTTGGCTCTGTCCGCAAAAGAATTAACCTTTACCACCGCCCCATCAATGTCATATCCCAAAACGCCCCGATGTTCTCCAATGGCACAGATCGCCTCCCAGACTTCCTCCTTGGTCCGACAAAGCCGATAATCATCAATCACTGGTATTTGATTGCGTTTTAGATATTCATATCCCTGTGTATGGGTTTTGATGTCCATGCCTCGGATTTCCTGGATATTAAAAACAAACATCGAGAGCCCGCGCTGTTTGGTGATCTTACTGTCCAATTGGCGCAAAGTGCCTGCTGCACAATTTCTGGGATTGGCAAATGGGTTTTTCCCGTTAAGTTCCTGCATCTCATTTACACGCTCAAAATCTTCATTTGTCATATAGACTTCCCCACGGACTTCCAGATAATCAACTGGCTCTTTTAATTTCTTTTTGACGTCTGAAATCACTTTTGCATTTGCTGTCACATCCTCACCGAAATTAACACCATCCCCTCTAGTCAATGCCAGCTGCAAATCCCCTTGCTCATACCTGAGTGCCATCGATAGTCCGTCAATCTTATACTCCACCACAAACTCTGGTTGTTCCAACTGTTTATACATATCTTCCACAAATTCTTCCACTTCTTCTCTGGAAAATACATCCTGCAGACTCAACATGGGAACATTGTGAGCGACTAACACACCTGCTTCCCTCTTTGCAGTGCCGCCTACTTTCTGAGTGGGAGAATCCTTTGTCACCATCTCTGGAAATTCTCGTTCCAGCTTTTTGAGTTCCTGCATTTTTTGATCATATTCATAATCACTGATCTCAGGATTATCCTGATTGTAGTATCGGTCACTGTGATATTCCAGCTCGCCGCGCAGTGCTTTTATTCTCTGTTCTGCCTGCTCTTTATCCATGCCATTTTCCATCCTTTCCTTCCCGATTTCCAGCATTTGTGGATTCCATAAGCTGTGCTCTTAGTTCTGTCCATTCTTCTGGGGTAATCTTGCGGTAAGCGCCTTCTTTTAAATTGCCCAGTTTGATATTCATAATCCGCACCCGCTTCAAATTTACCACACGATATTGAAATGTCTCACACATCCTGCGAATCTGACGATTGAGACCCTGCGTTAGGATAATGCGAAATGTATATCTTCCCACTTTCTCGACCTGGCATGGTCTGGTTGAAACACCCAACTGTTCTAAATACACGCCTTTTGCCATTCCCTGAATAAATGCTTCGGTCACTTCCCGATTAACCCTGACAATATACTCTTTCTCGTGAAAGTTTCTGCTGCGCATCATTTTATTAACCAACTCCCCCTGATTGGTCATTAAAATCAAACCGTGGGAATTTTTATCCAGTCTGCCAATTGGATAGATACGTTTAGGATAATTTACATAATCAACAATATTATCCTTCTCGCGCTTCTCTGCTGTACATACAATCCCCATCGGTTTATTTACAGCAATTAAAATCGTCTCTTCCTCTTTTGATACCAGTCTGTTTCCATACCTTACCTGATCAGTTGGAGACACTTTATCTCCCATCACAGCAACCCTGCCATTGATCGTGACCTGTCCTGCCTCAATCTGTCGGTCTGCCTCCCTACGGGAACAAACTCCTGCTTCACTGAGATATTTATTAATTCTAATTGCTTCTGACATTACTTTGCCCCCTATCAGAATGCCAGAGGCATTCTTATCACAGAACGATTTTCGTCCTGCACGATTCTTTGTACATGTTTCACTTCTATAAAAATCTCTTCAACCGTTCAATATTCTCTTCCTCAAAATCCATCAATTCCTCCGCAAGCTCATTGGCATAGCTTCCCATATTTTTGTTGTTATGTTTGACCTTTAAAAGCTCTGTAATTCCTTTGGTATTTCCTCGAATCACCATATCTGCCACATGATCTGTACTGATATTCAACATCGTATTGGCCTGTATAGAGCCCCACAGCATCGCCTTTTGAATTCCAGAATCTTTGGGCAGCAATCCATACTCCCACAGACCAGCCTCCGCCTTGCGTTCAAAATCCCGAAAACGATTCCGCTGTGCTGTCAGCTCATAAGCAAATTCCTGATTATAAATTTTCCCCATCAATGCATCAATTGCCTGCACTGCCATAGATGCATTTTTTCTCGTTTCTTTTAGAACATGGATCTCTTCATAATTACGCATAAATTCCTCCTAATGGTTTTACCATTAGGTTGAAACATTTTTCTTATTTTATACCTGCTAAAGTTCCTATACAGGGACGAAAAATGACGGGGTAGTATTTGTGGTACTAGACGCGCCACTGTGTATAAAAAGAAGAACTGCCTTATCCAAGGCAATTCTCCCTTCTCCTCTCATCATGGATATTTCACTTAATTTTGCAGCAGCAAATCCGTTCTGATATATCCAGTCTTTCCATTCCATTCTACTTTTGTCCAGCCTTCTGCATAGCTGAGAACAACCTTGATACTATCACCAACTGCTGTAGAACCCATAATCTCTGAGGTCACACTCATAGATGTACGCACATTATAGACATTATTTGCAGTCAATACCGTTCCTTCTGGTACATAGTTAATTCCGCCGGATTCACCCTCATCGGAAGAACTATCATCGGAAGCATTGTCATTGGTATTCTCGTCTTGCTGTGGTTCTTCTGGTGTCTGTTCTGGCTGATTATCCTCTGGTGTCTCCTGCTGTGTACTTTCTTCTGGCTGCTCTTCGTTCTTTGGCTCTTTGTTCTTTGGCTCTTCCTCTTCTGCTTTTGCTACATAAGAATCTTTCCATTTCGTAATTGCCTTTGCAACTTTGGCTACCTTTTTCTTTAATTTGTTATCATCCTCAATAATTTTATCATACTTATCCTGCACTTCATCATTGAGAGCCTGAATTTTATCTCCGCCTTCAAACTCCTTAATCAATTTGAGAATCTTTTTATTCATCTTCTGCTCTTTCAGCTCACGATTGAAAGAACTATAGCGGTTATTGATATAAAGCTGTCCCTCTTTATCAGTCTGTACATAGAAGACATTCAAACCAGGAAGCGCTTCCTTGGCTCCAGAAAATTTCATATCGTATACCACAGACACCATATAACTGCCTTTTTTATTACCTTCTTCCACAGTACAAGACACGTTATCATAGCTATCTACATTTTTATGCATCATTTGAATATAATCTTTTTCCATATCGGAGAGATATTTTGTCACATTAGAAAGCTTGTCCACATCCCCAGCGGCATACGAGTTATAATATGTGGAAAATAACTCCTGAATCTTTGCATCTGCAGATTGTGAATCCTCAGCCTGATCTTCTGATTTATCTTCTCCATCGCCAGCATTTTTGTCATCTGACTGCTGTCCATCCTGCTCTGTCTGCGGTTTTTTCGATTTCTGATCATCCCCGCCTTTACAGCCTGTCACCGTAACGGCAAGCGCCACAACAAGCGCAGCGGTCAAAAAACCTCTGGACATATAGGTTGCATTCTTCTTACAAAAATTTACTATTCTATCAATACTGGACTCAGATCTTCCTAAATTATTCATATATTCTCCTTTATACAATCCAAACCGTGCTTCTTCCAAGCGAAGACAACACACATCTATGTTAAAAACTCTTCCAAATTACTGTTATGAAACAAATTTACTATTCACATTTCTGTTGTCGCCAAAAATTATATCAATATAGAAAAATTATCCCTGCCATTGATATAATCTATACTTTCATCAACTATAAAAACGAGAGAATTCTCCCATTTGATATAAAATCCCCTACCGCGTTTTGCGTGAAGGAGATATGCTTACAAGTTCCAATGCACCCAGAGGGAATCGAACCCCCAGCCCCAGAACCGGAATCTGGTATTTTATCCGTTAAACTATGGGTGCCTTCTGATTATTTTTTCGAGCTAGATCATTGTATCACACTTTATTTTAAAAAGCAAAAGAATTTTTTATTTTTTGCATTTTATTTACAATTTAACCTTATCATCCACTTTTTTTGTTAATCTTGTCGGAAAAAATCACCAGCTTTATTGCTTCATCACATAGTTTTTCACTTCCTTTGCAATCTCTTCTGGCACACGCTGATCCGTGGCTACTACGATCTCCCCTGCTTCTTTATAATAGGGCAATCTCTGTCCCAAAAGCTCTCGAATATATTCCACACTCATATTTCCATTTAAAATAGGACGTCCATCATCATTTTGCACTCTAGCTAAAATTGTCTCTGGCTCTGCTGTCAGAAGCACTACCACTCCATTTTGACGCATCAAAGCTACATTCTCTTTGCGCAGCGCCATTCCCCCTCCACAGGAGATGATCTTATCTGTTTCTTTACAAAGCTCTTGTAATAATTCTGTCTCCATATCCCGAAATCTTTGTTCTCCCTGGGTCTCAAATATTTCTGTAATGCTCTGATGATAGCGCTGAACAATCCACTGATCTGTCTCTATCTCTTCATATCCCAGCTGTTCTGCCAGACATCTAGACACGGTACTTTTACCTGTTCCCATAAATCCAATTAAATATATATTCGTCTTTTTCATCTCTACATACTCTCCGAAATTTTATCTAATATCAACATAACATCATGGAACGCAAGCTGCCCTGGCGCTGACGTTTTACCAATACTTGCAAATGTCATACAAGAACCAAATACCTGCCCGCTAATCCGTGACACCGTTCCCAATCCTCCCATTGCCATAGTTACCAGTGGATAACCTGGACAACTTTCTTTTAACTGTACAGTGGCTTCCAGTAAATGCAGCACATCCCTTGCATTGCTAGGCATTACTGCAAGTTTGCCAATATCTGCCCCTGCCTCTTGTATCTGCTGTAATTCCTGCTGCATCTGCACCATTTCCGGTGTATGAGAAAAATAATGCTGAGAACCAATAATTTTCTGCCCTGCTTGATGCAATTGCTGAATCACAGCAGGCGCCTTGCCGCACGCTAACACCTCTAAGTCTAGCAAATCCGCATATCCACTCTCTGCAACATTCTGCAGTAGTTGTATGTATTCTGCCTCTGGCAACTGCTGCTCTCCGCCCTGAGATTTGCTGCGAAATGTGCAAAGTAAAACAGTTTCTTGACAGATCTTTGCTAAATCGCATAATATCTTCTCTACCTCACACCACTGCTCAATCTGGCCAAACCAATCCATACGCCATTCCAAAGCCTCTGCCCCCTGCTGCACGGCTTGCCTCGCTGCCTCATAAATTTGCTCTTTACTGGTCTCCACTATGGGAACACAGATCAATGGCCTGCCTGTCCCAATCGTATATTGTTTAATTTTTATCCCTTTTTCCATATCTTTCGACCTACTTTTCCTTGCATAATAACTATTGATTTCTATAATATTAAATGATGTTTTAATATTTATATCTGATAATCATCTGTAATCTTGCCTTACTTCTCGCTTATTATACCAAAATTAACAAAGAAAGCAATGCTTTTTTCCTTGGAGATATCATAATTATAAAACGAAGAAACTCAAAACAAACAATTCATTGACATATTTTTTATTATCCATTAAGATAACTTTTGAACAAATTTTTCAGAATCAATCAAAAAACACCCATCACTTACTAATCCCTTTCAGAAAGGCGGATTTATATATGAGCTATGAAATCACAGGAAAAACGAAACTTACTGCCCTTTTAGGCAGCCCTGTCTCCCACAGTATTTCTCCTCAAATGCACAATGAAGCATTTCGTGAACTTGGACTGGATTATGTCTATCTGGCCTTTGATATAACACCTGATACGCTAAAAGATGCAATAATCGGATTAAAGGCGGCTGGCATCTGTGGATTCAATCTGACAATGCCCTTAAAAGTACATATTCTGCCTCTGCTGGATGAATTAACGAAAGCCGCAAGACTGGCAGGAGCTGTAAATACAGTGATGGTAAGAGACGGCCGCCTGATTGGCCACACGACCGATGGTACAGGTTATATGCGTTCTGTTGCTGATGCCGGATATGATATTATCGGAAAAAAAATGACTCTGCTTGGCGCTGGCGGCGCTGCCACTGCAATCTGTGTACAGGCTGCCCTGGACGGTGTTTCTGCCATCGATATGTTTAAACGCCAAAACAGTTCCTGGGACAAAGCAGCGGCTTTCTGTGAACGTGTTGCCTCTGAAACTGGATGCCATATCCGACTTTTAGATATCAACAATACAAATCTTCTCGCTGAGAGTATTTCCGAAAGCACCATTTTGACCAATGCAACCAATGTCGGTATGGCGCCAGATACCGCTCTAAGCCCGATCTGTGACCAGACCCTGCTGCATCAGCGATTGATTGTGTCAGATATTATCTACAATCCCAGAGAAACCCTGCTTCTAAGCCAGGCCAAAGCACAAGGCTGCCGTTATTTTAACGGTCTGTATATGCTGCTCTACCAGGGAGCTGCCGCATTTACTTGTTGGACTGGCCAGGAAATGCCGGTTGATCTGATCAAGCAAAAATATTTTTCCAATTAACCGTCAAATATTCATTTCATATGAAGGAGAAAACCATTATGAGTTTTAAATTTTATAAACAACTTCCAAGTCCAGAAGAAATCAAACAGCAATATGGATTATCTAAAACAGCTATCCAGGCAAAACAGACACGAGATCAAATGATTCGTGATATTATCACAGGTACATCCGACAAATTTATGGTAATTATTGGCCCATGCTCTGCTGATAATGAAGATTCTGTCTGCGATTATATCAGCCGTCTCAGCCGCGTACAGGAAAAAGTGGTCGATCAGTTGGTCATTGTACCCCGCATTTATACCAACAAACCAAGAACCACTGGGGAAGGTTACAAAGGAATTGCACATCAGCCTGATCCTGAAAAACGTCCAGATATGCTTGCCGGACTGATTGCCATGCGTAAAATGCATATCCGTGCCTTGGAAGAAAGCGGCCTTTCCTCGGCAGATGAAATGCTTTATCCTGAAAACTGGCCTTATGTGGAGGACTTACTCTCCTATGTGGCCATCGGCGCCCGTTCCGTAGAAGATCAGCACCACCGCCTGACCGTCAGCGGCTTTGACGTTCCAGCCGGAATGAAAAACCCTACCAGCGGAGATTATTCTGTTATGCTTAACTCCGTTTATGCGGGGCAGCATCCACATCACTTTGTATTCCGCGGCTATGAAGTGGGAACTACCGGAAATCCCCTCACCCATGTAGTATTAAGGGGCGCTGTCAATAAACGCGGGGTCTGCATTCCCAATTATCACTATGAAGATCTGGAACGCTTAATTCAGATGTATGATAAGATGGATCTTAAAAATCCGGCAGCTATCATTGACGCTAACCACGCGAACTCCAACAAACAATATGAACAGCAAATCCGTATTGTCAAAGAAGTAATGCACAATCGAAAAATTTCCCCAGAAATTCGAAACGTGGTAAAAGGTGTGATGATTGAGAGTTACATTGAACCCGGCTGTCAGAAAGTCGGCGAACATGTCTATGGAAAATCTATTACAGATCCCTGCCTTGGCTGGGAAGAATCAGAACAATTAATTTATCAGATTGCAGAAATGAATCAATAGCGGCAAATGGCAGGCGCGCGGATTTGCAGATGTCACAAATGCAGCCCACGCGCCGCCGTACAAACGCTAATGTTGTTTTAAATCATTACATTCTCAAGACCGCAGAGATATGCCACTGCTAAGAAGATGTATTGCAAAAGATCGGCGCAGAACATGTGGCGTCAATTCTCCAGTTATTCCCGCCTTTCTGCCATAAGTCTTGATCAATTTCCAAAATCCCTGGCGGCTCATTACCTGCCCAGAACAATTCGTAAACAGGTAATCACTTTCTTTGCCTGAGAGCAAAATATAGCGTCCTTCTAAAAGATATGCCTCCAATGCCCGCTTGGCAGCCCCCCCTATTGGGATCACTCGTTCCTTGTTGTTATCTTTACAAGTAAGATATTCCATCTGCAAATTAACATCTGACATCTTTAAAGAAATCAACTCAGATACCCGTATTCCAGTTACATACAACAATTCCATCATTGCCCTATCACGTAGTTCCTTGGGAGAATGTCCATTTGCCTGTTCCAACAAACGTAATGTCTCTTCCTTTGACAAGATGGACAAAGCTTTTTTCTCCACTCTGGGCGCCTTTATTTCCTCTGCAATATTGCGTTTTAGGCTTCCCTCTTTTTGCAAGTAATAAAAAAAGGCTTTTAGGGAAGCAATATTTCTAGAAATTGTTGCCGGTTTTTTCCCCTGTCTTTCTAAAAATAAAATATAAGCATTTAATCCTGCTAAAGTAATTTGCTCTGCCTTCTCAATTCCTTGTCCCGCAAAGTATTGATCCATCTTTTTTAAATCTCTCTCATAAGAAATCGTTGTATTCTCTGATGTTCTTCGTACCTCTTTCAAATATTGGGTAAATTCTTGAATCTCTTTTGTCATAAATCAATTTCCTCATCTGACGTTTACAATCACTCATAATCACTACATAATTTTCAAGATCTGTTTGAGAATTGCTGGATTAATATAACTTTCCAGAAAAATTCCTGCGGCAAATAAAAACAATAATCCCGCACCTGCCAATAATCCCGCCGCAAAGATATAGCCGCGGTCAAGAATCTGTCCTCGGCCATCCATATACAGCCTTTGCCGCAAATAAACGGTGAGATAACAATATAACAGATACACTGGCAAATAAAACAGATACTGTGGAAATAATCCCCCCAAAACTAACAATATTCCCTTCATTCCATATTTGGCAATCGCGGATGAAAGCATAAACCCTATGGAAAATCCCTGCCATCCAATCATTAGAATCCCGCCTATAATCCCAAAAGCGGTAAATGCCAATAAAAGCAATAATAACAGCAGCGGCACACGTTCTCCAAAAATATAAAAAAATAAATTTTCCCCATTAATCTCTGTATATTGGAATTTTTCCACAAAATAATCATTTAAAATCCCTGCATTGGAAACGGCTTCTCTTCCCATAATATTTGCCATGAAAATTCCCGCAACAAAAGCCCCTAAAAGTCCTCCCTTCATAACCTGCGCCCAAACGGGTCCATTCTTTGGAATCCTTTCTCTCTGTCTCCAATGCCTGCTCAGTAATTTTTTCATACGCTTTCCAGTCTTTTTTTCTATCTTATGCAGGTCTCGTACAAAAAATTATCACTGCTGATATTTTTAAAATTAGCGTAACGATTAGCAATACTTATTCTTGTATGCCAAAATTGCCGCCACTGTCTTGCCATCCTGAATCACGCCCTGATAAACCAGCTCACACAATTCTGACAATTCATGCTCCTCCAACTCAATATATTCTCCCTCGTCCAGATGCTGCTTGGAAGGGATTAAATCTCTTGCCACATATACGTCAATCATTTCATTGCAAAACGCGACGGTAGTGCGAAGAGATAATAAAAACTCCAGATTTTCACAACGATATCCTGTCTCTTCCTCCAATTCTCTGGAAGCACATTCAATGATAGGCTCCGTTACAGAATCCCTTGAACCTGCCGGGATCTCCAAAGTAAAACGGTTTAAAGCATTTCGATATTGACGCACCATTAAAATTTTACCATTTGGCAATACGGGGATCACTGCTGCCGCTCCTTTGCGATGTTCCACATAATCCCATTTTTCTACTTTTCCATCTGGCAATTCCATATAATCAGAATAGAAATCCAAAATGGAACCCTGATGCTCTAAAACCCGTTCTTTTCTCCTTAACAATGGCTGTTTCATTTTACTTCCTCCTACAAATTTATAAGAACAAAGTGGGCAATCCCACATCAGCTCCCCTGCCCCTCATTCATGAGGGGATTGCGCACTTTGACGCGCCGAGCGCAGTCGCTTTAGCGACATATTTCATATGTCTGTATCAATGATAAGTATAAGCAGAAGTTGTCTCCCATCTAATTAAAAAAGACCGTCAACTTTCTTATGTTGACGGTCTTATTGCCTAACTTATACAGAACATACTAATCTCATAGGCAAACTACAGACCCGAATTGTGTCATCCTTTACTTAGCATAATCAGTTACACGAGATTCACGAATTACATTGACCTTGATTTGTCCTGGATATTCCAAATCATTTTCAATCTGTTTTGACACATCACGCGCTAACAAAACCATATCCGCATCGCTAATCTGTTCAGGAACTACCATAATCCGAATTTCTCTACCTGCTTGAATGGCAAATGACTTATCAACACCCTTGAAATTATTGGCTATGTCTTCCAATTGCTTCAATCTGTTTGAATATGTTTCTAATGTTTCTCTTCTTGCTCCTGGTCTGGCTGCTGAAATTGCATCTGCCGCTTGCACCAAACATGCAATCAGAGATTGTGGTTCTACATCTCCATGATGTGCTTCAACTGCATTAATTATTGTGGAGCTTTCCTTATATTTTCTACATAAGTCCACACCAATTTGAATATGGGAGCCTTGTAATTCGTGGTCAACAGACTTTCCAATATCATGGAGAAGACCAGCACGCTTTGCCATTCTCACATCCACACCAATTTCTGCCGCCAACAAACCGGAAAGTTGTGCCACTTCTATGGAATGCTTCAGTGCATTCTGTCCATAGCTTGTCCTAAATTTCATCTTGCCCAGCAGACGAACAAGTTCTGGATGAATTCCATGTACACCCACTTCCAGAGTTGCCGATTCTCCCTCTTCCCGAATCATGGTCTCCACTTCTTTTTGAGCTTTCTCTACCATCTCTTCGATTCTCGCTGGATGGATACGCCCATCCACGATTAATTTTTCCAAAGCAATTCTTGCTACTTCCCGACGAACCGGGTCAAATCCAGAGAGTATTACTGCCTCTGGTGTATCATCGATAATCAGATCTACACCCGTCATTGTTTCCAATGTACGGATATTTCTCCCTTCTCTTCCGATAATTCTTCCTTTCATCTCGTCATTGGGAAGCTGTACTACTGAAATTGTAGTTTCTGCCACATGATCTGCAGCACATTTTTGGATAGCAGTGACAATATATTCTCTTGCCTTCTTCCCAGCTTCTTCTTTTGCTTTGATTTCCATTTCTTTGATCAATTTTGCAGTGTCAAGCTTTACATCATCTTCAATCATTTTTAAAAGATAATCTTTTGCCTGTTCAGAGGTTAATCCTGAGATTCTTTCTAGTTCCTGTACGCGTTCCTCGTGTAGTTTTGAAACTTCTTTTTTTTGCCTGTTAATTTCTTCTTCCTTCGCCGCAAAACCTGCTTCCTTCTTCTCGATCGACTCTAATTTTCGGTCCAGATTTTCTTCCTTCTGAATAATGCGCCGCTCGTTGCGCTGAATCTCATTCCGGCGTTCTTTGATTTCTTTGTCAAGTTCATTCTTACTGCGAATGGACTCTTCTTTGATCTCCAGCATGGATTCCCGCTTCTTGGTCTCAGCAGTCTTAACAGCTTCATCTATTATTTTTCTTGCCTTTTCCTCTGCGCTTCCAATTTTGGAATCTGCAGCGCGCTTACAATGTTCATTCGTGGCAAAGTAAGTAATAGGTACGAAAATAATTAACGTGACTACTACAGCGATTATAATTCCTGGCACAGGAGCACCTCCTTATTTAGTTTTCATTGTACATATAGCAGAACATTTTCATTTCTAATATGTCATATACAATAAATTGCACACATAACCTTCTATCTAAGGACATGAATAGCAACATACTGATTTTATACTTTTTTCCGCTTTATGTCAAGTAGTCTAGTACATGCAAAATATCATCTGACTGGAACCCCTTGCGCAACAGAAACTGATACATCCTGCGTTTTTCTTTTATATCTGCTTCCTGGGCACAATACTGCTTTTTCTCAATCCATTTTAGAATCAGCTCCCGCTCGTTCTCCTGCTGATATTCTTCTTCCAATGCCTCCGTTATCATCTGTTTGGGAACTCCCTTAGACAAAAGCTCCATCTGTAATTTTCTCTGACTTTTTTGTTCCATGTGAGATCTCACATAATTCTGCGCATATCGCAAATCATCTACATAATGATAACTCTTCACATAAGCTATGGCATCCTCAATTACATCATCTGGATAATATCCCTGTCTCAGCTTATCTCTTAATTGAGCCTCTGTTCTATCCATCCGCTCCAATAAATGCATGGTTCTTTTCCGTGCCCGCTTAATAAGAATTTCTGTTCTGATCTCCTGAAACTGTTCACTGGAAAGTTCCTCCCCCTCTGCCAGATCATACCGCCTCTGCTCCGCCTTATACAGCGGAAAATAAGTTCTATCCTCCAGTATAATTTTAACACGTTTCTTATCTAACTCAGAAATTCGCACGATCTGCATTCTGCTTTCCTTCCTTTACCCTTCCATCCGTTATGTTTCATCCGCTTTTTGCGGCGCGTCTGTCTTTGCTGTCTGAGAAACTATCGTTTCCTTCTCTGACTTTACAGCCTCTTCTTTGTCCTTCTTTTTTGAAGTATCTGCAGATTCTGCCTTTTTCTTGAAAGCCTCTACAGATTCTTCCTTCTCCTGCTCATCGTTTTCCTTCTCTAATACCTGTGCCCGAACTTTCTGCGCTACCTCCTGGCAGACATCATCATTCTCACGCAGATACTGCTTGGCATTTTCTCTTCCCTGGCCAATCTTAACATTGTTGTAAGCAAACCATGCTCCTGATTTATTGATTATGTTAAAATCTACCGCCAGATCTAGAATATCTCCTTCTCTGGAAATCCCCTGCCCAAACATAATGTCAAATTCTGCTTCTTTAAATGGAGGAGCCACCTTATTCTTAACCACCTTGACCTTAGTACGATTGCCGATAAATTCTCCTGCCTGTTTTAATGTCTCAACTCTTCTCACATCCAGACGCACAGAAGAATAAAATTTCAGCGCCCGTCCGCCTGTGGTGGTCTCAGGGTTGCCGAACATAACGCCGACTTTCTCACGGAGCTGATTGATAAAAAGTACAATACAATTTGTCTTACTGACAACTGCAGTCAGCTTCCGCAAAGCCTGAGACATCAAACGTGCCTGCAGTCCCACATGGGAATCCCCCATATCACCATCAATCTCTGATTTCGGAACCAGAGCAGCCACAGAATCGACAATCACAATATCCACCGCACCGGAACGCACCATTGTCTCAGTAATCTCCAAAGCCTGCTCTCCATTATCTGGCTGAGAAATATAAAGATTATCAATATCTACCCCTATATTCTTGGCATAGACTGGATCTAGGGCATGTTCTGCATCAATAAATCCAGCAATCCCACCGTTCTTTTGCACCTCTGCCACGATATGTAACGCCACTGTAGTCTTACCACTGGATTCTGGTCCATAGACTTCAATAATTCTTCCCTTAGGCACTCCTCCTACCCCAAGCGCCAAATCCAAACTAAGGCATCCAGTCGGGACTGCCTCTACATTCATGTTCTTAGCAGATTCTCCCAGCTTCATTACGGAACCCTTGCCATAATCCTTCTCAATCTTAGAGATTGCAGCATCCAATGCTTTTAATTTTTCCTCTCTGCTCCCCGGAATCTGTAATACTTTTGATTTATCTTCTTTTGCCATACTCTTTCTCCTTTTAAGAACTTATGTTCGTGTATTTAATATAGTAATACACTTTTACATGATTGTCAACTATTTTGTGGAAATTTTATACTGCATTTTAAACATACATTCTCTTAAGATTCCTGATCCTGCCGACAATGTATATCCTGCTGGAAATGAAAAAAGAACAGTTACAGATCAGTAACTGCTCTTTATTATAAAGTCTACAAATAATTCCGTCAAGCTATGATTGCACGAATCTGTTCTAATGAATGGAATCCAACTTCTTTCTTCACCGCCTTGCCATCCTTAAATAAAACCAGCATAGGAATACTCATTACTCCGTATTTCTGTGCTAACGCTCCCTCCTGATCTACATTCAGCTTTCCAACCTTGATCTTCCCCGAAAATTCTTGTGCCGCCTGGTCAATTACTGGACCTTGCATTTGACATGGAACGCACCATTCCGCCCAAAAATCAACCAGAACTGGTACCTCACTATTCATTACTTCTGTTTCAAAATTATCCGCGGTAACTTTTACTACTGCCATATCAATTTCCTCCTATATTTTTCTTTGCTAAAATGTAACTAAAGTCAGACCGTTCAAATTATCTGGTTCTGAGTAGTTACGCTAAAATAATGTTAAAATTCTTATTCTTCCTTGAATCGCCTCTTTCTTCATGGTACGATTTAATCTGACTAATAACGATACCTAAAACACAGAGCACTTCTGTTCTGCCTGCTTTCACAAAAGAGACAACGATTGAGGTACTTAAATGAAAAAAGATACCATGAAACAACTATTACACGATTCATTTGTCACAGCCGGACTGCTGGCATTGACCACTGGACTTACTTTCCTCCTGTTCCACCATATTTCTGATAATCTTACCAATATTGCATTGTTTTATATTGTTGGCATCATCACTGTTGCCAGATACACCAACGGATATTTTTTCGGCATTTTTGCTTCCGTTATCGGTGTTCTCTGTATCAACTGTTTTTTCACTTATCCCTATTTTAATATAAACTTTTCGCTCTCAGATTATCCATTTCGTTTTCTGTGTATGCTGACACTATCTCTAATCACTAGCACCACCACCTCCCAGATGAAACGCCAGACACAGGCTCTCGCTGCCCATGAAAAACAACTTTTAGAGGCAGAGAAAGAAAAAATGCGAGCCAACCTTTTACGTGCAATTTCCCATGATCTGCGCACTCCTCTGACCAGTATTTTAGGAGCCAGCGCCGCTATGGAAGAACACTGGGGAAATTATAAAGCCAGCGAACGCAATAAACTGCTCCATAACATCCATGATGATGCAAGCTGGCTGTTAAATATGGTGGAAAATCTTCTCTCCATCACCCATATTCAGGCTGAGGATTCTAACCTAAATACAACTCCAGAAATTGTAGATGAAGTGGTTGCCGAATCTGTGACCCGTCTCAAAAAACGTCTCCCAGACGCTGAAATCCATGTGACATTGCCTACAGAAATTCTTATGATCCCTATGGATGCTATGCTGATCGAACAGGTTTTAATCAATTTGATGGAAAACGCCTTTCTACACTCACACAGCAAACGTCCAGTGGAGTTAATTGTCGAAGACCAGACACAAAATGTTTACTTCCGCGTCATTGATTATGGTATCGGATTAGACGAAAACTATCAAGAGCATATTTTTGATGGAACCTACTCTGCCGCTGCTTCCTCTGACGTCCACAAAGGATTTGGTATTGGACTATCAATCTGCCACAGCATTATCATGGCGCACCACGGTACTATCCTGGCAAGAAACCACAGCGAAGGGACAGAATTTTTATTTACCTTACCAAAGGAGGATACCCATGAATAAATTTAGCATCTTAATCATTGAAGACGAAAAAAATATCTGTGACTTTATTTCGAAAACGCTGACCTCCCACGGCTATCGAGTAAACTGTGCTACCACTGGAAAAGAAGCACTCTCCCTGGCCTCTTCCCTCTGTCCAGACATTTTTTTACTGGACCTTGGACTGCCGGATATGGACGGCATGGAAGTTATCTATCAAATCCGCCGCTGGTCTGGCTGCCCGATCATTGTAGTTTCCGCCCGCACCCAGGAAACCGACAAAGTACGCGCTCTGGACGCCGGCGCTGACGATTATCTCACCAAACCTTTTGGCACTTCAGAACTAATGGCACGCATTCGCGCTTCTCTGCGCCATAGTAACCGTCTCAACAATGATCACGGCCTGCCAATGCATCCTTATCGGGCAAAAGATCTCAAAATTGATTTTTTCAAACGTACCATCACCATAAAAGGAGAACCCGTGCATCTGACTCCAATTGAATATAAAATTGTCGCCTTTCTCGCCCAAAATTCAGGCAAAGTAATGACATATTCGGCTGTTATGAATAATGTCTGGGGCCCCTATGCCGAATCAGATAACAAAATTCTTCGTGTAAATATGGCCAATATACGCCGAAAGCTGGAAACAAATCCAGCCGAACCCGTCTATATTTACACAGAAGTAGGCGTAGGCTACCGGATGGCTGATGATGAAGATAATCTATAAATATTTTTAAACCTCCTACAAAAGACCATATTATTTATTTTTACAAGCAATTATCAAACCTACACGACGTACCCTGCGGGTATGCACAGATATTTAATGAAATATGAAAACCGCCCCAGTGAAGCCAAACACTGGGGCGGAACGCAAATCAACTCAAATTAGGGGAAAAAGCTGATTTGCTCGAGCTGTGATTACATTGTAACATTGAAACTGGAAACCGTCAATACAAACCCTATCATTTTATATGTTCTAATTATCCTTATCGACAAAAAACGACTTGCAAAAAAAGCGTCCGTTTCATCTTATCCTCACTGTGCCGTCTGCGTCAATCATCACACCAAAAGAAATTTCTTCCATCTGCTGATATAATTCTGCCTCTGCCTCACTGTCCATCCACTGTGTCTTGGCACCAGAGGCATAAGCCGGAATAAGCTTCAAAACAGCCTCATTCTGCAATGTCACTCGCACTTTCAGTAATACGGTAGAACTAATTGCCTGATTAAAGATATAATTTCCAAGGCTATATACAATAGGCTTGCCATTATAATACTCAATTCCCTGCAAAACATGCGGATGAGAGCCGATTACCAAGTCTGCGCCTGCATCAATATATTGATAGGCAAGCTGTTTTTGGTATTCTTCTGGCGTGCTGGATTTCTCAATTCCCCAATGCACATACACCGTCAAAAAATCACACTGCTGCTTCGTCTCCTGGATAGCCTGGCGCAATAGTGCGCTGTCATAAGTGCACAACATACCTGGCTGTTGATTTTCCACATTCCAGCTAATCTCTGGAATTATTCTGGATGCCGCCAGAAATCCAAAACTGCGCTGACCTGCCTGAATAATACTGGGCTGCATCGCATGTGCCAGGTCATCCCCTGCTCCAACATAGGCAATCCCTGCTGTTTTAAGCGCAGTGAATGTATCTGTCAAAGCCTCTGTACCATAGTCCAAAGCATGATTATTGGCAAGCCCTACAAGGTCAATCCCCATCTCTGAAAATATTTTGGTATACATTGGATCAACACGAAAATTAAACTGTTTATCTGGCGCTTTGGTTCCTCCTAAAGAAAATGGAAACTCCTGATTGGCAATTGTGATATCCCCCTGCTGCATTTCTGTCAGAAGCGGCTCTGATACCACACCATAAATGCCGCTGCTGTTATAATTATTCAGTACATAGGAACTTAAATAGATATCCCCTGCAAAAATAAGCGTCACTTCCTCTGGTTCCTGTTCTTCAGTCATCATATTTGTGTTCTGTTCTTCTGCTGGTTCTTCTGTCTCTATCTGATTTTCAGTCAATTCTATACTCTTTGCATCTGAAACTGTATATATTTTCTGACCCTGTGCAGACTGTGGCATGGCCTCTTCATATTCTATAAAATCATTCTCTCTTTGCCCTGAATCATACACCCAGAAATAAAGCCCTATTCCCACCAACAGCACCACAGCCAATGAAATCATTGTCACTCTTATATTTCTTTTCATCCATGCCCCTCCTGTTGATTTCCCATATAAAAATATAATGACAAAATATCCCTCTAAACACTTTAACATGTGCAAAGTGTTTCCATCATTTTATGATGGAAACCTTTTGGGACTATGGATTACAAAATGGGGAAACTCAAAACATATTATACCATTGATTTTTATTCAGAGCAATGATATAATGGGACAGGTATTATGTACATTTGCAGGATGCCAAGAATTAATTAAAAGGAGGTTTTTTTGTGGCAACATGGCAAATCGTATTGATCGTTATTGCTGTTATTCTTTTAGCAGCGATCATTGCACTTTACATACTGGGCAAAAAATCACAAAAGAAAAAAGAAGAACAAGATGCACAGATTGCTGCGTCTGCACAGACCATCTCAATGCTGATTATTGATAAAAAGCAAATGAAATTAAAAGACGCCGGCCTTCCTGCTGCTGTTTTAGAGCAGACCCCTAAATTATTGCGACGCTCTAAAATGCCGATTGTCAAGGCAAAAGTTGGACCAAAGATCATGACTTTTATCTGTGAGGGTTCCATCTTTGACAGCATCCCTACCAAAAGAGAAGTGAAAGCTGTTGTCAGCGGCCTTTATATTACTAGTGTCAAAGGAATCCGTGGTTCCAATGAGCCAACCCCCAAAAAATCAAAATTCTGGGATAAATTCTGGAAACTAAAAAAAGAACGCGAGTCTAAATAATTCTGGAATAATCTCCTATGTAGAACAAAGAATCCAGCAAATCGAAGTGAAGAAAGACCCTGCGATCATTGTTTTTCATATTATTAGGAAATCTGAATGAATTTCTACAAGATGAAAAAATACCCTCAGCGGATATTATACTTATCCATTGAGGGTATTTTTTACCTAATTCCATAATATTATTCTGGCAATCAAACATCAAAAAAATATCAAACCAACGATTGCGCTTAATCATACTGCAGCATTTCATCCATGTTATCATGCAGTCTCTGTAAATATTCTTTCATATCTTCACGCAATTCTTCTCTGCGCAGTGCAAACTCAATATTTGCTTGAATAAATCCCGTTTTACTGCCCACATCATATCGGCGTCCCTTAAAATCATAGGCATACATCGCCTGCTCCTTCGCAAGTCGTCTTAGGGCATCGGTCAACTGGATTTCTCCTCCCTTTCCGGCATCTTGCGTCTCCAGAAAACGAAAGATTTCCGGTGTGATAATGTAACGCCCTAACACGGCCACATTGGAAGGCGCCTCCTCCAAAGAAGGCTTTTCCACCATATCATTTACCTTGTATACACGTTCATCCACCTGTTTTCCAGCAATAATCCCATACTTGTCAACCACTTCATGCGCTACCGTCTGTACACCCAAAATAGAAGTTTGATACTCTCGAAAGACATCCAGCATCTGTCCAAGACAAGGCTGTTTGGAAACCACAACATCATCCCCCAGCAAAACTGCAAATGGCTCGTCCCCAATAAAATGCTGTGCTGCAAGAATTGCATGTCCCAATCCTCTTGGTTCTTTCTGGCGGATATAGTGAATATTAGCCATCTCAGATATCTCTCTCACCATATCCAGAATTTCCTGTTTACCGCTCTTTTCCAACTCCAGCTCCAGTTCAATGGAACGGTCAAAATGGTCTTCAATAGAACGCTTATTACGTCCAGTGACAACAATAATATCCTGAATCCCGGCCTCCACAGCCTCCTCAATAATATACTGAATCGTAGGTTTATCCACAATTGGCAGCATTTCCTTGGGCTGTGCCTTCGTTGCGGGCAGAAATCTTGTCCCCAATCCCGCCGCCGGAATAATTGCTTTTCTGACATTCATCATTTTTTATTCTCCTTTAGCTGACTTGTCACACATTCTTTGATCAGGAAAGTGTAAAGTCTCCCGATTCCTTTGACTGAATACTCATTGTAATAGAACAGTCTGCCAAATGTTCATAATTTACTTCCAAATTATATTTTATCTTGACATCAATATGGGATTCTGTCTCCGCAATATCAACGCTCTTGGCGTCAATGCCAATCAAAAGACTTCCAAAAGGCGTATTGTAATAAGATACATTTTTCTTATTTTTCTCAAATACCATATGGACATTGGAGATCCCCTTCTTGGTGATATCCAAAGAATCCTCTGTGAGCTTAATAATATTTTTGGTATTGCCGTCAAAACCTTCCATAACCTCATCATACAAAATATAATGCTTTCCGTTTTTCTTGTAATAGTCCCCCGCAGTAATCATCTCTACCGGCTCTATATCTTCTTCATCCTTTGCCGCAAACTGCAGTCCGCTGATAGATAAAAGTACATCTTTCGTCATATTTACTCCTCAATATGTATTAATTGGGCCTCTTCTATTTCACACGGCAAAATAGAATTGGCAAAATTTTTAAACTTCTCAGCCGCATCACTGACATAAAATTGATACATAGGTTCCCTAGTCTGTCCGCCGTCATTGGAAAGCTGGTGCTGCTCTAACAACCGCTTTAATCCTTGTGCTGTCTCATAAGCGGGATTGACCAAACTGACCTTGCCCCCCATAATCTCCTGAATCATAGAACGCAGCAAAGGATAGTGTGTACATCCAAGAATCAGAGTATCAATATCCGACTCCTGAAAAGAAGCCAAATATCGTTTTGCCACTTCCACTGTCACAGAATCCTTAAGCCAGCCTTCCTCCACCAAAGGAACAAACAGAGGACAGGCCTTTCCCAGCACCACTGCCTGCGGATTATGTCTGTGAATCATTTCTGTATAAATTTGGCTCCCCACTGTTCCTTCCGTTCCAATCACACCAATGTGTCCATTTTTTGTAAGCTCTGCCGCCACTTTCGCTCCCGGTTTCACCACGCCGATAATGGGCATCTTCATTTCTGGGCGAATCTTCTCTAGTGCAAATGCACTGGCCGTGTTACACGCTACCACAATGGCCTTCACCCCTTTAGATTCCAGGAAACGAATAATCTGCCTGGAATAACGGGTAATCGTCTCTCTGGATTTACTGCCATAAGGCACCCGTGCCGTATCTCCGAAATAAATGATCCGCTCTCCTGGAAGCTGACGCATAATCTCACGTGCTACTGTCAATCCTCCGACGCCAGAATCAAATACTCCGATTGGAGCATATTTCTTATTCTCATATGGTTGATTCATCTCATTTTCTCCACAAAATAGATCATACACATGTATATTACTCGTTTTGCTTTAAAAATGCAAGTGTGAACACAGATTTTCAAATATTTCCCGTATTTGTTACGGCAGTCTTAATCTCATTTCCCTCTAAATCCTTGTAAATATAAAAAAATTTTGACATCTTTTCTTTTATCAGCATATAAAACATTTCACTGACAGATAAATCCAATTGGATATTGCATTGATATCTGCATAAGTATACGTTATCAAAACATCTCTGATAGTTGATTTGCAAAGCTTCGATCTGTTCAGCAAGCAATCCATAAATCTCCAGCAAACTTATCTTTTGTGGTTCTATTTGCATATTGGCTCTGAGCACACAGACAAGATATTTTACATATTCCTGTGGAAAAAGCTCCTCCACAGGAATTTTTATTTCTTTACTATCAGCATTTCTTACTTTTTCTATTGTCGATGCAATGATCTTGGGAGAAATTACAATCATATCACTCTCACAGACAATTTTAATTTTATATTCATAAATCAATTCTCAGCCCCTCTTAACCGCTCTACTAAGGATTCTTTTGAAAAGCTGTGCAATGACAAAAAAGTGATGGCAAGAGGCACAACAATCAATACGCCTGCATAGGCACAGGCAAAAAGCGCTGGAAAGCGAAATGCCATATAAAATGCTCCAATTTGATAAAGAGCATTACTCAAAAGATATCCACAAAACGTGCCGATTGTCATGGTAACTCCCACAGCGACAAATACCAAAAGCAAACTCTCACCTAAAATCATTTTTTGAATTTGTCTTTTGTCCATACCTATGGATTCTAACATTGCAAGTTCCTGTTTGCGGGTAACAATATTAGTAATCAGTGTATTCATCATACTTAAAATACTAAACATCATAATAAAAATTGCCAAACCACTGATGGCTCCGAACATCTGATTTGCCGCTTGTTCATAAGAGATTCTGCGTTCCTCAAGTGTTTCCATACTTAACTCTGGTCTTTTTTCAATCATTCTTGTAAGACTTTCTCCTACTGCGCTTTCTTTCTCTGCTTCTGTTGACACAATCAAATTCGTATTTAAACTATTATGCGATACCAAATTTGAAATAGCCTGCTCTGGCATTAAAAACCATCCTTCTGTATTTTTATGATCTATCTCATATTGTTGATTTAAAATGCCTAAGATCGTCACCTGCTTCTCTGCCCGTTTTACGCCGTCATAATAATGGAATGTGACCGCATCGCCCACTGCAAACTTCCATCCATAAATTTCTTGGACAGTGCTATTTCCTGATATAAGAACATAATCACCACTGAGCAGTTTAGCAAAATCTGCCTCTCCTTCTTCTAAATATTTTTCAAGCTCTTCTCCTCCTTTTTCTGCGATTGAATTTATTCTGTCCTCAGTGTTAAATTCCTCATGCTTCGGACAATCAAATTTCACACCAAGCCCTTTTACTTCATATACATTTTTTACCCCATCCAACGCTAAGATTTTCGCTATCATATCATCGTCTAATGGAGCCTGCGCCTGCAGACCACTTATGCCATTTTCATTTAGCTCAATTGCTGACACAGCATATTGAATATCAAATTCTGCATCTGTAAAATAACCCTGCCTCGCATAATTGGCCTTGTCAAAAGAAGACATATAAGTAGCCGCCGTCATAAACAAAATACCTCCTAACCCCAAGGAGAGCATGGTGATAACCGCTTTTTTTCTGTTCTTTGAAAAATTCATCGCACCCAAACCAATCGGCGTCAAGCTGCGGCACATTTTTCTGTTGGCTGCTTTTTTCATGGTGTCCTGCGGCACATAGCGAAGCGCTTCCATTGGGGAAACCGCTGCTGCAAAGCGCGCAGGCTTATGGACAGAAATCATGGTAATGCTATATATAATAATAAATACAAGCGCAATAATCCACAATGTATTTAGGATAGTGAATCCATCTGAAATCATAAAATATCCAGCAATGCCGCCAATCACAATTCCAATTGGTGCAGAACGCCAAAACAACATGCCGCCCTCACGGGAAACTAATTTTTTCATCTGTTTTCTTGTCATGCCAATGGTTCGTAACTGTCCAAACTGATGGATTCTTCCGACTACCGACAGATAAAATACACCATAGATTACAAGAATACAGGCAAGTAAAATTACCATACCCACCAATCCATAAATCATCACCGACTGCATATCTATGGAAAGCGAGTCTAGAAAAGACTTTGAGGGATTAATATATTTTCTTTCTATTCCTGCATCACTGCCAATCACATACATGGCTTCTTTGCACTCCTCAGGGTACATATTGGCGGCATGATATAATTTTGCATGAACCTCATATGGCATATCTTTTAACTGACTGCCATTCTCGGCATAATCCTTAGAAAAGAAAACGGAAAACTGTTTTGCGGTATCGCCGCCTTTTAAAATGCCTGATACTGTAAAGGTCTCTGTAATTTTATTATAGAAAGTAAATGTCACTTTACTTCCAACTGCCGGCGTAACGCCCAACTTTTTTAATACTGCTGCCTGCAGTGCAATCTGATCTTTTTCTGCTGGCAGTGTGCCGCTCTCCAATTCTGCGACCAGAATCTGATCTGTCATTTCACTCACATAATAAGGCATGATATCAAATCCATCCATTTCAGAGAGAATCCCTGTTTTTATTTGGATCTGATAGGCAATGCGATCATCCTTTTTCAGCGCCTCCACTTGTTCATCCGTTAAGTTATAATAACTTACCTGCTGTCTGTGAGAGAGCGCATTTTTTGTCCGCTGGCTTTGCCCCACAGCAAACATTAAAATAGCTGTCAGCAGGGCAGATGCCAAGACAATAGTAATCATCACAAAAATATTTCGCATACGGCTGGCTTTTAAACTCTCTTTTGACATCAGAGAAATCATTTTTGTCGTCACTTTTCTATCTCTCATTTTCCTGCCTCCTATGCGTAAATTTTTCCATCTTCTATGCGAATCTTCAGATCTGCTTTTTGGGCAATTTCTGGATTATGGGTAATCATCACAATGGTCTGCTGAAATTTTTCACTGGTCATTTTTAAAAGACTGATCACCTTATCACTGGTGCGGGTATCAAGATTTCCTGTCGGCTCATCCGCCAAAATAATAGCTGGTTTTGACACCAATGCCCGGGCAATTGCCACCCGCTGCTGCTGTCCGCCGGAAAGATGGCTGGGATAATTGTAGAGTTTCCCATCCAATTCCAGAAAATGAATGATCTCCTCCAAAAATTTTTTGTCTTCCCTCTTGCCGTCCAAGCGAACCGGCAGCACAATATTTTCATATGCTGTGAGATAGGGAATTAGATTATAGTTCTGAAAGATAAAGCCAATTCGCCGTCTGCGAAATATGGTAAGCTGCTCTTCAGTCATTGTCTCCATACTTTTATTTTCCACCTGCACACTGCCTGAAGTTGGTCTGTCTAGGCCGCCAAGCATATGTAACAGTGTGGATTTTCCGCTGCCTGAAGTACCAATAATCGCTACAAATTGCCCTTCCCCCACAGATACGTTCACATCGTCCAATGCTTTTACAAGGCTTTCTTCTTTTCCATAATATTTTTTTAAATGAGATGCTTTTAATATTGCCATAATCACTATTTCCTCCTGCTTCATCTATCATTTTCTGCTTAAACCCATCATACGCAATTTAAAAAGATATACAATAGAAGACGCAAATTCTAATACTGAGGCCGCAAATTTTACAATCCAGACTCTTACATTGCAAAATTCTGCGCGCAGGAACAGACAGCAAATCGGAAAGTGAATAAAAATTTCCCAATATAAAAACCTGTCATCTATAAAAGACAACAGGCTTCGTGTAGTTTATGATAAAATTGGCATAGGAATTAAAATCTTTAAAACAAATGTTCCATTTTCATTTTTAATTGTCAAATGTCCTCCATATTTTCTGGCGGCTTTCTCCATATTAGAAATACCAAAACCATGCAGAAAATGATCTTTTTTTGATGTATCTTTTTCTTTTAGATCCTTATTCTGCGCACAATGATTTTCTATCAGAATCGAAACAAAATTCTGCACTTTTCCTGCTTTGAGAAGAATGATTCTCTGCTCTTCTGGAAGTTTTTCACTGGCTTCAATGGCATTGTCAAGCCCATTGCCAAACAATGTGCTGATATCCAAAGGTGCAATAAAATTGACGCCGCTAAAATCTACCACTGCCGAGAACTCAATTTGTTTTTCACGGGCATATTCTGCCTTATCTCTGATAATAATATCCAAAAACTCGTTTTCTGTATGAACATAATACTCATACTCTGCAATCTGAGAACGCAAATCTTTCACCATCTGTTGTACAACCTCCGACCCCTGACTGCCCTCCAATACAAGCAGATGATTTTTCATATCATGGTAAATAGAACGAACCTTCTCTTCTTCTTTTAACTTATCCCGATAGTACTTCTGTTGTATCTGTAGTTTTTGTACATCATACATATTTTGCATAGAATTACTCATATATGCAACCAGACAGACACAGCCCAGGGAAGAAAATACCGCGGCGATACACAGAGGATAGATAATCACTGATTGGTTTGTGATAAAATAAATCGTGGTAAAGCAGGCAATTCCTGATACCATAATAATGGAGTCGACAATCAGCCACATTTTTGTGGTTAGATTTAAACGGATTCGTTGAAGTGGTTCTCTTAAAAACTTCCAGATTGCCGCCCAGAATAACAAGCGCACAACATTCTGCCCCATGCTTATGAGCGCTTCTGCCACAAGGATTCCCTCTGGCCACCCTCCAGCACCTGGTTCTGTCCTTCCTGCCACAGCAAAGAAAATTTTACTGAAAATATCCATCAATAAAAAGTTTATGGAAATCATAATCGGATAAAAAATAAAGACTGCCGTCATTTTTTCAATAATTCCACCCTGATGAAAGACCAAAAGATAGATTGTCAGCGCACAGAAGGAAAGTACAATGTTATCGAAATCATTCTGATAAATAATCGTATCTGCAATAAATAGTGAGAGAAAAAATGCAGCCACACGCATTATCACATTAGCCTTTAGCGGAATAAAAGTATGTAAGATCCAATAAAACAAAAACTGATAACCTAGAACAACCATAAAAGTAATAAAATGTAAACATGAAATCACAGTATATCCCCCCAATAATCTGTCAACTTCATCATAAATTCTTTTCGCTTTGGCTGGCTGATTGGAATATGTTCTCCTGTAATAAGAATAATTTCCATCCCTTCCATCCCTTTTATATAAGACATATTTACCACAAAACTCTGATGGCAGCGAACAAATTGTGGTTGTTGACAAAGCAGAGCAGACACTTCTTTCATGTTCTTATAAATAACTTGTTTGTGCCCCTCAAAATGCAGCATTACATTGCGTTTCTCTGTATGTGCATAACAAAGATTCTTATACAGAACCTTATATTTTCCCCTATCATTTGAAAAACTGAAATATGGCTCATCCTTACCTTGGTAATGGTCAAAATAACGTTCCAGTTCCATTTTCAGAACTCCATATTTTACAGGTTTTAGTAAGTAATTGACGGCACGATACTGATAGCCTTTCCATACATACTGTTTTAAAGACGTCAAAAAAATAATTCCCACTGTGCTGTCCATTTTTCGAATTGCTTCAGCAGTTTTTAAACCGTTGATTTGTGCCATTTTTATATCCAAAAAAATTAAGTCAAAATCAGGACTATATTCCTGCAGCAGCTCACTGCCATCATGAAAGGTAAAAAAACAAAACTCTTTGTTTGTCTCGTCTGCATACTGATTCAAATGATCTTTTAACTGACAAATAAGTGTGTCCTCATCATCACAAATTGCTATCTTGAACACTTCCCTCCAACTCCTTGTCACACTATAATTTACGAATAACACCTGATCAATTACCACTTAGAGAATCTTTTCAGGTCAATAAAATTATAACATGCTTTCTGGATTTTACAACCGCCATTACAGATTTTCAAAGAATTTCTGGATTCGCTCCACAAGTGCAAATTTTACTTGATAATTTTTCTGCTCCATTAAACTTTGATACTCCTCCTGTGTCAATACCTGATGTAGGGATTTTTCCGCTTCTTGATCTACCACTTCATACGTACTGTTAAAAAAACAGAGATTGGGGTACATCACGCACCACCAGTTATGCCCGCCTCCTTTTCCAATCACTACCTCCAATGCCTCATATTTTCCCGCCGGAAATGTATAAGGGCCATAGGTTTTTTCTGGAAAATCTGTGACCGTCAGAGAAGCTTTGACATCATATGTATATCCCTCTGCTGCAATGACACCAGAGGCCGTATTCTCAACCTGCTTTAAGTTTTGCTCTACTACTTTGCGGCTGGTGTTAATATCTGTAATACCGGAAAGTTTGGGCTGCATATAAGTCCCTATTGCATCCCGCACCTTCAGCTTTAATTCCTGATCTGCCTTTGTATCACTGTTTGCCCGCACATGGAAACGGATAATTTTTCCGGCAATTTCTTCTGTCAGGCGCTGCTGTCTATATTGATACATTCCACCAAACAGCAGCGCTGCCACTGCACATACCATCACAATTTTAATCCATCGTTTCATAACTAATACCATCCTTGTCTTTTCTATTGCCGGCTAAGGAAAGTATTGCCAAAAACAACTGCTTTATACAATTTTTATTCCCAATCCATCAAATTAATATCGACCTCAAAAATCTGCTCTACCTTCTCATTGTACATATCAGGAAGATTTTCATATACTTGATAAAGTTCTCGGTCGAATCCGCCCAGTGAGAGATAACTGTTTGTCATATCCATGCCAAATTTCTCTTTCAATTTCTTTGCAGTATCCTGCAAATTAGCAATAAGATGCCGTTCTATTTTCTGTTCCAATTGATACTGCTGCTGCGTTGAAGAAACTTGTCCCGTCTTAAGCTTTCCTTTGCCCGAAATAGAAACAGTTACTGTCGGCGTATCTTTCTGTTTTTTAATATCAAGACTGACCTGAATACCAGAAATCTCCACCACCTCATTCTTGACTGGCTCAACAGTAAATTTCTTTAAAAGCCCCTGACAGAAAAATACTTCCATTGCCTCCTCCACGGTAATCATTCCCCGATAACTAAAATTGAGTACTGCTGCATATTTGGTGATCACGGGACGATTGCCCTGTTCCGTGAGTACTGGAATCAACAACAATTCATCCTGATTATGCCATTGGTTCATTAAATCCCCAATCGTGGCAATTTTATTTTGCTTGAAATCTTTCTGACTCTCCAACATTTCTTCCAAATATTTTCCCATCGAACCTTCAGTCTCATCCGTTAGCGAAAGAATCTTTGCTGCTGATTCACTGCCAATTAGAAGGCTGGTGTTTCTAGCGGAGGCTTCCCGCTGTTCCCAGGACAAAAGCAGACTGCGAAGCTGCCTTTGGTCTTCAAACATATTTTGTCCCAACACAATGGCCTTCATGTGATTGTAATCCAGTACCCGATTGGTATTATTCTCATATGATTTTTCCACATGGTACATATCCATTCCTTCTAAGGACAAGCCCATTGCTGTATCTGTAGTCTTTCCTTTTTCTGAAATTTGCGCCAAATCGGGAAAATCAAAGCTTACAATCAAAGATCTTTCCTCTAGTTCTGCATTTTGATTTTTCTTTTCCTCTCCTGCCTCTGTCTTTTGCAAATCAATTCCCACTGCCAGGGGAAAACTGCGCTGCTCCAACTCCACAGACTCACATCCACAGAGCATAAACATCCCCAAACATGCCAAATATACGGCTCTTCTTTTCCACATCAGTGATTCCCTCCTTGTTTGGCTGTTTTTCCTTCCTTCACCCAATGCAGGAACAATAGAATCAGCAAAATCAAAAACATTCCTGGCAATGCGACATGGCTTTGATAAATTTCAAATACTTCCGTCAAAAAATTATACTCAAAAAATCCTTTCGCAATAAAAAATGACAAAACCGCAGTGATCCACAATGTCCAAGATCCTTTGCACTGTTGACATAACTGTTTTAAAATCAAGGTCCCTTGAAAGATCCCTGTATTCATAAGCGCAAACAGGGCAAAAAACCATACAGCCGTCATCAATACATCCTGCCTAGTAAAAAATCCTCCTGGAAGATTCACCATGCCCATCAAGGTTATAATTGGCCGTTTCAAAATTCCCATTGTATTTTGCCCAAACACTCCGACAAGAATGAGATAAATGAGAGCATTCAATACCATCACGGTAAACAATGCCCTTCTGCCGCAGGAGGCAAGCTGCTGCGGTTTTGTGCAAAATGGTTTTAAAAACAGCAGGGCTGTCAATGGTAGTGTAAAGATCAGCACCGCCAAAGTTCCCCCCAAAATTTGTGCGCCGCCAGAACTGACAATCGGCGTCCAGCGCGCTGTATCTACCTCTTGAACCGCCAAAAACAGCATAATCAACAAGGGGATCCCCAAAAACCAAAATATAATTTCATATACCCTCGCTCTGCCCTCTATGCCACGCATACTGCCATAAACTGCTAACAGTATAAGTAAAATGCAAACTCCCAGCCAGGAGCCATCTGGCAACAGCCAGGTCAAGACCAACATCGTGGCCTGATTCAATACAAATCCGCAAAGTGTTACAAAGTACAAAAAATAAAACACCATAATAACATCGCCCAAAAGCTGTCCTGCTGTATCTTTTATATAATTATAATAATCTGTTTCCATATACTTCAGGTTTGCACCGATCAGCCATAATAACACTATTCCGCCCACTGTTCCCAATATTAAGCACAGCATGCCATCTGCTCCCGTCAACGTTGAAAAAATACCTGGAAGAATCAGGCTGCTAATGCCAAAAATATCTAAGATAAACAGCCTTTTTATCTGTCGTAATGATATTTTCCAATTATCTGCAAACATGATACCTCTCCTTTTTCATTTCCTGTACTACTTCTTTTGCTTCTCTTTTTGCTGATTAAATTTCAATTTGGTACGGGCGCCCTCCCTGGTATATACTGGACGCTTTTTTAAAAAGTTTAGGGGCAGCCGCAAAAAAGTGTCTCGCTCATCCTGATAACCGTTTAAATCAGCGCCCACAAACGGAGCCAGATAAGGAATGCCAAAACTCTCCAGATGAGATAAATGAATCAATACCACCAACAACCCTGTCAAAAATCCAAACAATCCCAGACTGCCACAGAGAAAAATAAACATAAATTTTAAAATTCGGAAGGCAGTGGCAAATTCCTCATTGGGCACTGCAAAGGAACACAACGCTGTCAACGCCACCACAATTACCACAATCGGACTGACTATATTGGCATCCACAGCCGCCTGCCCAATAATCAAACCACCAACAATTCCTATCGTGTTTCCATTGGCTCCCGGCAGGCGCACTCCGGCCTCCCGCAGCAGCTCAAAGGCAATCTCCATTAGAATTACTTCCACCATAGCTGGAAACGGCACGCCTTGTCTGGCTGCTGCCAGAGAGAGCAGCAGCGCTGTGGGCACAATCTGAGTATGGAAATTGGTCATTGCCAGATACAATCCTGGAAAAACCATCGCCATAAAAGAGGCCAGATAGCGCAGCGCCCGAGTAAAAGAAGCGATCTCCCAACGACTGTAATAATCGTCACTGGTCTGAATATAAGTATTGTAAGTTGCCGGAAGAATCAGAGCCACCGGTGAATTGTCTGATAACAATACAATTCTTCCCTCCAAGATAGCCATCGCCGCCCGATCTGGCCGCTGTGTAGTCTGAAACTGTGGAAATGGTGAATACTTTCGTTTCTCGGTAAGCTGTTCAATAATTCCGCTGTCTAAGGTTCCATCAATCTCAAATTCTCCGAGACGTTTTTCAATCTCCTCAAGCATCCCCGGATGGATTAAATCTTTCATATAAACCAGATCTACATTGGTATGTGTGCGCCGGCCGGCAAAGCTCTCTTTCACCTTGACATGGGGACTGCGCAGACGTTTGCGGATTAGTGCTGTATTCAACTTTACAGACTCAGAAAATCCCTCATTGGAACCACGGATTACTTTTTCCGATTCTGTCTCATAGACCCCCCTGCTAGGATAGCCCTTATCAGGAATCTTTAGAGCTTTGTTGTAACCATTAAGAAAAAACAATACATCCCCAGTAAGCATTGCCTGCGCCGCATCTTCTATGGTTAAAAAGGGCTGAGAATCTGAGATATCCTCCACATTATCCCTCACGTAAGCTGCAAGCTCTTCTTCTGGCAAAGAGCGCAGTTTTCCTAAGAATTTTCCCACAGCGGAATCTTTCCAATCCACACTGCTTAGCGCCACCTCAATATAGGCGATATAACATTCCTCTTGCAAATTTTTTCCAACTTTAATATTGCGTTTTTTAATATCTGCACAATCCGAAAAAAGTTCCTCAAAATTTCTAATATTTTCCCGCAAATCAGCAGTGATCTGAATTGGCATAATTTGTACATTTTCCTTTCTCTATTTTCTAATTTTCTTCTAGAACAAAGCGAGCAAGTGCGCATAATTTTCTTATTCATTAAATCCAAAGGAATTTCCGATAAGATAAAAAAAGAATAAGCAGTCTGCCTATCCTTTTTCTTACATTACTATTATATTTTCCCAAATTTTCCTTTTTATTCCTGTTTATGAATAATATTTTTTACCATAATCTCCTGATTTACCACATGATAGCCCACAATCTCTATCACTGTACCCTTATCCTTCTGTTTCAGTCCCTCATAGATCTTCTTGTGCTCTTCAATCAGTCTTGGATATACATCATCATTTTTTAAATATTCAACCCGATAACGATACATTTGTTCCCGCAGATTATTAAGCATATTTACCAGTTTGGGATTATCTGCAGCCTGGTAAATGACCTCATGAAATTCCACATCTGTCTGAGCTGTTTGTTTCACATCTCCACTTTGGGTACTCTCCTCAAAACGAATCATCGCTTTATAAAGCTGTTGTAATTTTTCCTCTGTCATATTGTCACAGGCTAGACTGACCGCAAGCTCATCCAAAGCGCGTCGAATCTGCAGCACATCCTCCATATCTTTTTCTGTCATCTTGGCAACCTCAGCCCCTTTCCTGGGCACTGTCACCGCCAATCCCTCCAGCTCAAGCATACGAATGGCCTCTCGGATCGGCGTACGGCTCACGCCCAATTTAGAGGCAAGCTGCAACTCCATCAGTCTTTCCCCTGGTTTCAATTCCCCTTTTAAAATCGCTTCCCGCAGGGTATGAAATACTACGTCCCGCAGTGGAAGATATGCATTCATATTTAATTCCAGTTTATCTGTCATCCCTCTCCTCCTGCTTCATTACTTTATCTGCGAATATTATAAATATCAGTCAGATACACCTGTTTGGCCAGTGACCCTTCCCGCAGGCTCTGATATGCCTTCTGCGCCTGCGCCTCCTCTTCAAACAATCCAAAAACTGTGGGGCCGCTGCCACTCATCATGGCATTTATGGCGCCATAATGAAGCATCTCCTCTCGTATCTGTGCAATCACCGGATAATGAGGGATGGTGACACTCTCCAAAACATTTCCCATATGAGCGGCAATTTTCTTTAAATTTCCCTCACGCAGTCCCTCAATAAGAAGATCAATTCTAGGATGCTCTGTATCCTTGTCCAATGTTAAATTTTCATAGACAAACTTTGTGGAAACACAGATCGGAGGCTTAGCCACCAGCACTTTGCAAATAGGCATTGGCGCAAGTGGTGTAAGTTTCTCTCCAATCCCCTCCGCGAGAGCTGTTCCCCGCATCACACAATAGGGCACATCCGCCCCAATCTTAAGCCCAATCTCCATCAGCTGCTGCTGTGAAAGATTCAAGCGAAACATACGATTCATACCATAGAGCACTGCCGCTGCATCAGAACTCCCCCCCGCCATTCCTGCTGCCACGGGGATAAATTTTTGTAGATCAATATAAATACCCTGCTTGAGATCACATTCATCCATTAGAATCTGTGCAGCCTGATAGACCAGATTATTTTCATTTTCTGGCACATAAAATAAGTTGGTCTTAACCTGTATTTCTTGCTTTTCTAATTTCTTGATAATAATTCTGTCATATAAACTTAGGGTCTGCATCACCATACAAACCTCGTGATATCCGTCTTCCCGGCGCCTTAATACATCCAGTCCCAGATTAATTTTAGCAAGCGCTTTTAACCTCATTTCGTACATTGTATTTCTCCTGTATTTTGTATACATTTTCTGATATTAGTTAAACATTTTTTAATCAAAATGTCAATCATCAGTGTTAATTATTTCCTTTTAACTCCGATATAGTTAGTAAGAACTATTAACTAATTAAAACGGTTATGGATAACCAATTTTTGCCAAGGAGGGGCATAATATGAGTGTAAACAGTATTAATACTACCAATACAGCAGCTTATACCTCAACTATTCAGCAGAATACTTATAAGAATGAGGATACAAACACCAAGGCTGCTGAAAAAGAATCTTCAAAAAATAAAGGTGTAACATATGAAAAGGGCGGTGCTTACGCTTCTGCAAAAGGCATCTATGCCAAAGAAGATGTCGTTGCTCGTTTAAAGAAAGATGCAGAGGAGAGAACGAATCAGCTTAAGAGCCTGGTACAGCAGATGATGGGCAACCAGGGAACCAGAATCGGACAGGCAGACAATATGTGGAAATTCCTCGCAAAAGGTAATTTCACTGTCAGTGCAGACGTCAAGGCTCAAGCTCAGAAAGACATTGCAGAGGATGGCTACTGGGGTGTTAAACAGACCTCTGACCGTATCATTGACTTCGCCAAAGCATTGGTAGGAGATGATCCAGAGAAAGCTGAGAAAATGCGCGCCGCTTTTGAAAAAGGCTTTAAGGCAGCTACCAAATCCTGGGGTTCCAAACTCCCGGATATCTCTCAGAGAACTTATGACGCGGTTATGGATAAATTCGATGAGTGGGCTGGCGTAAAGACACAAGCCTAATCCTGCATCTTGCTTAAGAACATAACACTGGGTGAGTCCCCATCTCCCTTACCTTGAGGGAAATGGGGACTTTTTGTGGACGGGAAAGCATAAGGAGATTTATTCAGAAAGCTCTCCGCTGCTATTGCTCCTACGAAATCATTATGATACAATAATATCCTACATAACAAAATAAGACACTGACTTAAGTATGAAAGGAGACATTTATATGGCATGTTTTTTAGTACCCGCTGGAGAGGCAGTGGCGACAACAATAATAACCAAAATTGTAAAATCAAAAGAAGAAAAAGAGATGTCTGCCTCTGACAGCATCAATGCTGCAATTGATACACAGATAAAAATTCCTTTTTCCCATAAACTGAAATGGCTCAACAATATGCTTTGGGGAGGTTCTGCGCTTCTTGCTTTTGAGCATATTTGGCATGGTGAGGTTGTGCCGTGGTTTCCTTTTTTAACCGCAGCCGAAAATCCAATTGCCAGATCTGAAATGCTCCAAGAAATGTCGACGGTCGGTGTGGCAATGGCTCTATTGGTTTCTGCTGTTTGGGTGGGAATAACCACTGCCTCAAATGTAATTGAAAAGCGCCCCCAACAGGCAGTAAAGGTTAAGGCTCACAGAGGGAGGAATCAATGACCTTACTGACGGCTGTCCTGGCGGCAATTATCACCACGATCATATGGTATCAAAAAGACAGTAGAAATGAGATGAAAACCGGAACACTCAGCTTAATATATTGGGGTGCTTCACTGATGTGGTTGACAGATGCTGTCTTTGAATACGTGCAACTTCAGACTGAATATTTTAAGCCATCGCCAGCAGATCTGCTAAATGATTTCTTTCTAGGCATCTGTGCAGTTGTATTTGGCTTACTTCTCTGGCTCATTCTTGTGTTATTGAAAGATCCAAAAGGTGTCATCAAACAGGCTCTTGAAAATATCCGCAACTAAAAGAAGGGGCTGTTGCAAAATAGTTGGTATATGCAAAATATGGCATTTAGAACGCAAGATTCTTATCCATATATTGTATATAAGCTTCATTTTGCAACAGCCCCTTATCTATCAGACGGCAGGCGCACATATTTATAAATACTACATAAGCAATTCGCACCATCACAAAAATACCGTCTATTTTTACTTATACAGAAAGGACGTAACGATATGGCAATTATACTTCTATTATGCTGTGCCGTCATCCTCTCCTGTATCATAGCAAATCGTTTTTCCAGTAAATTTGGAATGCCTGCACTTCTGTGCTTCATGGCTCTTGGTATGATATTCGGCTCTGACGGACTCTTTAAAATTTCCTTCAACAATTATATAATAACCGAACAGCTTTGTACCATTGCATTGATTTTTATTATGTTTTATGGTGGTTTTGGCACCAAATGGCAGACTGCGCGTCCAGTGGCTCTGAAAGCTGTGCTTCTCTCCACTTTAGGCGTAATCATCACAGCTCTTCTGACTTGTTTCTTCTGTTATCAGATTTTACATCTTTCTTTTTCTGAAAGTTTTCTGATTGGCGCCGTTTTAAGTTCTACCGACGCAGCCTCCGTATTTTCCATTCTGCGCTCAAAAAATCTGAATTTAAAACACTCCACAGCTCCACTTTTGGAAATCGAGAGCGGCAGCAATGACCCTATGGCCTATATGCTGACGATGGTTGCCCTGGCCATGCTTTCTGGTGACAACAGCACATCTGTTCCACTGATGATGCTCACTCAGATTGGTTTTGGAATCACCATCGGAATTGCCAGCGCCTATTTAGGAATCTTTGCGCTGCGCAAAGGAGAATTGATTGCTGAGGGCATGGACACCGTTTTTGTGATTGCCCTTGTGCTGCTCTCCTACGCACTGCCCACATTAATCGGCGGCAATGGCTATCTGAGTGTCTATCTCACAGGCATTATCCTCGGAAACAGCCCCATCAATAACAAAGTCACGCTCGTTCATTTTTTCGACGGCATCACTGGACTGGCCCAGATCCTGATCTTTTTCTTGTTGGGACTCTTGTCTTTCCCTCATTTGCTTCCTGGATTATTAGCCCCTGCGCTGCTGATTGCTCTGTTTTTAACCTTTGTAGCCCGTCCAGCAGCCGTATTTCTAATTCTGCTTCCTTTCCGCTCCTCCATACGGCAATGCCTTCTTGTCGCTTGGTCAGGACTGCGCGGCGCAGCTTCCATCGTATTTGCCATTATGGTAATTGCAGGCGGCACAGAATTAAAGCATGATCTATTTCATATAGTATTTTTTATCTCTCTATTGTCTGTTGCCATCCAAGGTTCTCTGCTGCCAATGGCCGCCCGAAAGCTTCGCATGGTTGACAACAGCTCCGACATCCGCAAAACCTTCAATGACTATCAGGACGATTCAGAACTAACTCTGATGCGCATGTTTATTCCTCATGGACATAACTGGGAAAACCGCAAAATTGAAGATGTAAGTTTTCCGACGGGCTCCCTTGCCCTGATGGTGAAACGGGACAATGACACACTGATTCCCCGTGGAAACACTACGATTCTCGCGGAAGATACGATTATCTTAAGCGTACCTGCATACCGCAGTGAAAACGATAATAAATTAAAGGAAATTCTCATTGATTCGGCCCATAATTGGTGTGACTGCACCATTGCTGAATTAAAACTTCCTAAAAACCTTTTGATCGCTCTCATTAAACGGGGAGATAAAAATATTATTCCCCAGGGCAGCACAATCATCCAGTCAGGTGATCGGGTAGTCATTTACAAGTAAATTTTTTATGCCAGCAGCTTCCAAAAATATTGATTCAGACAATCCCACGTCTGGGAGCTGCCCAGCATTTGATCTGCCCATCCCTTTACCATAACCATAGAATCTTCCATATATTTATTTAACTTATCAATTCTTGGCACCAATCCCATTTCTGGCAATTCTTTTTTCATTTCTAGTAACCGTTCCAATTCTGGTTTCAAACAATCTTCTAATTCTGCTTCTACTAGCTCTGAAAAAAGCATTGGCGGCGGGCATTCTTTATCTAAAATCCATTTTGCTGCCAATAACGGACGCAGTACATAAAAGTACTTCTTAGCTCTGACTTGATCTGTGTGCAGATAAGTGCGGTAATTTGATTCCGCCATATGCCAATAGTGATATAAGCCTTTTTTCTTTGAAAAATACATTGGAAGCAGCTTTTTGAGTTCCTCAAACTCTGGAGAAGTGCGATATAAAACAGGAGAGGAACACCATTCAAAAACAGTTGGATTTGATTTATAAAGCAATTGCAGTGCTTTTTTGATATCCCATCCATTGATATCAAGAACCTCATCCAACTGCCATTCAATCACATCTCTGACTTCATCCAGCCTCAGATAACTCTGCCTGTCTCTGACATAGAGAAACCTTACATCATAATCACTGTCAGGCGACGCAAAGCCCCATGAGCGGCTACCAGATTCCACAGCAGCGATAATACGGACATTCTCCTGCTTTTCCACCTCTTTTAATTTATCTTCAATAATCGTCTTTATCATTTCATCTGTCATAAATACACCTGCTTTCTAAATGGCATTCAAGAACACCTCGGCGTTCTTGAATCATAGATAAAAATCCCCAGAAACCAAACCATACTACATATGATTTTGGTTTCCAAGGATCCTATTACTCCGCCAAAACAATAATACCGTTATTTCTTAGCAAATTTTACTTTAAATACATACCACAGTGCTCCTGTAATACATACGGAGGAATAACCACCGCAGATAATACCTGCCATCAATGGCAGTGCAAATTCCCGAATTGAACTGACACCGAGAATGAAGAGCACAAACACCATAATAAATGTAGTCAATGAAGTATTGATACTTCTAGTCAAGGTCTGGGTGATACTTCTATTGGCAACTTCCTGCAAGTCCTCTGGGCTTTTCTTCTTAAGTCCTCCCATATTCTCACGAATACGGTCAAAGATGACAATCGTGGCGTTGATGGAATAACCTACAATTGTCAGCATACATGCAATAAAGGTATTTCCCACGGATATCTTAACCACCGCATAGAATGCCAGCACCACCAAAACATCATGGAGCAAGGCAATTACTGCACTTCCCGCAAAGCGGATATCCTTAAAACGGAACCAGATATAGATCAACATACAGATTGTTGCAATAATCACTGCCCAAACTGCATCGGAGCGCATCTCAGAGCTGATTGTTGAACTAATATTTTCAGCGGTAATTCCTTTTTCATCCACGCCAAATTCATCAATCAACGCCTGATTCAAAGCTTCACGTTCTGATAATTCCAGAGAACGTGTCTTGATTACCACCTGATTACCACCCTCAATCTTCTGTGTCTGCACATTGGGGTCATTCGTTACTTTCTCTACCACAGGGACAATCTTCTGATCAATCTCTGCAATACTGTAATCCTCATTAAAAGTAACGGTAGTGGAAGTACCTCCCACAAAATCAAGACTGTAATTGAGGATATTGCCGTCCTTAGAGCCATTGATGCCCATTGCCACAAATCCAACTACAATCAGTACAATTGAGACTGCAAAACAAATCGCTTTCTTTCCTAAGAAATTGACGGTCTTAAGTTCCTTGGCTGCACCATAGAATTTTGCATCCTGTACACCCAACGCATAGAAACACTTCATCAACCACCGAGTCACTACCAAAGCGGTAAACATGGACAATACAATACCAATTCCCAAAGTATAAGCAAAACCTTTGACAGAACCAGAACCGCGCATTCCCAAGACAATTGCTGCAATCAATGTTGTGATATTACCGTCGACAATCGCGGACAACGCTTTCTCATAACCAAGCTTGATCGCTGAGTTGACTGTCTTTCCAGCAGCAATCTCTTCCCGAATACGGGCGAAGATAATGACATTGGCATCCACCGCCATACCGATTGACAAGATAATACCTGCAATACCAGGCAAGGTAAGTGTAATATCAAAGAGCCACAATGCAAATACGGTCAATGCAGAATATAAAACCAACGCCAAACTTGCTGTAAATCCTGGAAACAGATAAACGATCATCATAAAAATCATAACCAGAATTAGACCAATGGCAGCAGCCTTCAAACTAGTGGAAATCGCTTCCTCACCAAGCTGTGCTCCTACTACCTTGGAATTTAATTCTTCAAGCTCCAAGGACAAGGAACCGATACGGATTGTAGTTGCCAGATTGTTTGCCTCCTCAAAACTCTCCATACCGTCGATCTGCGCACTTCCGCCGCTGATGGCAGATTTTACCTGCGGGCTGCTGATGATCTCACCGTCATAGACAATTGGCATACGCTTGCCGACATTTGCTGAGGTTGCCTCCTCGAACTTTACTGCACCTTCATCAGTCAGTGTCAGCTCCACCACAAATTCTTTTTGACCCATCTCACTGCTGGTTGTGGCTGCCTGCGCATTTTTAATATCTGTACCACTTAAAAGTGTCTCACCATCTTCATTCTGAAATTCCAATGAACCTGGCTTGCCGAGTTCTTCCAAAATTGCATTGGCATCGGAAACACCTGGAATCTCAATATTGATTCGGTCATTGCCCTCCTGATACACAGATGCCTCTGTACTGTAGCCTTCCACACGCTTTTGCAGCTTGTAGACAGTATCTTTCATATCTTCCTCGGATGGATTATCCTCCACCGCTCTGTAGGTGATGCTGACACCGCCTGCAAGGTCAAGTCCCAGCTTAATGTTACGGTTTTCTCCTACGCCAACCGTTGAGATAATGGTTGCGGCATACCAGGACATTCCTGCCATAATTGCCAAAATCAAAACCAAAATCCCTAAAGCTTTGCCTTTTTTCATGATCTCCTCCATTCTGTGCATGTTTCAGCACAAAGAGATAGTTAGCGAAAGAGCTGACGAGTCCTTCCGCTCTTTTATCCTCTCTTGTCTTTTATCTTATCGGGCAGCCTAAATGATACCCGAAAGTTTCACAAACCCACTCATTCTTCCTCTGCCAACGCTGCCTTGAGCATAATGGCACATTCAATTCTCTTTTTCTGTAACTCACAGCCAATATCATAGGCATCTGTAATACTGCCGTGGAAATGATAAGAATTTGCCGCACAGCCGCCGCTGCAGTAAAATCTTGCAAAACATTCGCGGCATTTTTCCTTCGCGTAAACATTACAGCGTTTAAACTGATTTTGCAGTTGTTTATTTTGGAGCCCATCTGTGACATTTCCCATTAGAAATGCTTCATCCCCGACAAACTGATGACAAGGGTAAAAATCACCCCAGGGCGTCACCGCAAGGTACTCTGTACCAGAACCACATCCTGAAAGACGTTTTGCCACACAAGGGCCGCCCTCCAGATCAATCATAAAATGAAAGAAATTAAAATCCTTTCCTTCCCTGTGACGCTTGAGCATCTCTGCTGCCAGAGTATCATATTCTTCCAACAGTTTGGGAACATCCGCTTCCTGTAAAGCATAATCATCCTCTGGCTGCGCCACTACAGGCTCCACAGAGATCTGCCTAAAACCCAAATCCGCAAGATGGAGCACATCCTTGGAGAAATCCAGATTGTGATGGGTAAAGGTTCCTCTGACATAATATCTATCCTGATTCCTGCTCTCTGCAAGCTTCTGGAATTTTGGCACAATCAACTCATAACTGCCCGCCCCTTTACGAAACGGACGCATCTTGTCATGAACTTCTTTTCTGCCATCAATGCTTAAAACCACATTCGCCATTTCTTGATTGGCAAATTCCATCACTTCATCATCCAAGAGCACCCCGTTAGTGGTAAGTGTAAAACGGAATTTTTTATCATGCAGCTTCTCCTGTTCCCTGCCATATGCTACCAATCTCTTTACCACATCAAAATTTAAAAGCGGCTCACCGCCAAAAAAATCTACCTCCAGATTACGGCGGCTGCCAGAGTTGGCAATCAGAAAATCCAAAGCTGCCTTCCCCACCTCAAAGGACATCAGCGCTCTTCTGCCGTGATACTCCCCTTCCTCTGCAAAACAATAACGACAGGCCAAATTACAGTCATGGGCAATATGTAGACACAAAGCCTTAACCACCGTGGGCCTGTCCTGAAACTGCTCCATATAACCCTGATACTGATCTTTGGTAAACAGGCTGCCTTGCTCTGCAAGTTCCTTGACTTCCTCATAACTCTCTGTAATCTCTGCCTGAAGGTATCTCTCCTTAAGGCTGTCAATGATTTCTTCTTTGGTGCTTGTCTCAAACAGGGGAATCACATCATAGGCAACATCATCCACCACATGTACTGCCCCACTGTTTACATCCAAAACAATGTTATAGCCATTATTCTTATATTGGTGAACCATTGCAGGCCCCTCTCTTTCCAATTTTGTTCTGACACAGACTGCGCCATCTGACATAACGCACAAATGACCGCTCGTCTGGGGCGAACGGTCCATGTATCATTAAGGATGCCTCTGGCATCCTTATATTGAGGCATACCTGCAATGCACGAAAGCCTCTATTTGATATTCTCATCTTACAATAATTATTTGTTCTCACAGCTCTGATTTCCCACAGTGCAGCTTGTCTTGCATGCAGACTGGCAGGAAGTCTGGCATTCTCCACAGCCGCCCTTTTTCACTGTGTTCTGTAATTTCTTTGTATTTAATGTTTTTACATGCTTCATAATAGTACATCCTTTCTATATCTAATTAAACATCAGGCATAGTATAACATATTTTTTTTCATATGCAAAGCATTATTTCAAAAATTCTATGGTTGCCTTAAACTGATCACAGTCAATATTTACCTCAAAACTGCCCCCCAGAGCAGTCGTATAGGTGTTGACAATCGCCAGTCCCAATCCATTGCCTTCCGTGGTTCTGGATTCATCTCCCCGCACAAAACGTTCTACCACCTGCTCCTTGGTAAATTCCATGCGATAACCTGCTGTATTAGTAATCTCAAAACGAACCTTTTTCGCATCCTCTTCCCCTGCAATGACAGACGTTTTTAGAAAGATTCTGGTATATTCCTGGGAATATTTTAACGCATTCTCCAAAAGATTCTGACAGATTCGGTACATATAACTGCTGTCCGCAATAAAACTATTATTTTCCTTTGTCAGCGATACTACTAACTCCCTGCCGCTTTTCTGAATGCGATCCTCCATATCTGCATATACCTGCTCAATCAGGCGATTCATCTCCATAGATTCCATTTTCAGTTCCACATTGCCGCTGCTGGTTTTTGCCAGATCAAAGAGGCTGTCAATCATTTCCTTTAATTTTTGTGCCTTCCGAAAAATCACTTCCACATAGTCCTCTAGTACATCACTGAGTTCTTCCTTCTTCATCAACTCCAAGTAGCCAACCATAGAGGTGAGCGGCGTTTTCAGATCATGGGACACATTGGAGATCAGATCCACTTTCATCTGCTCACTGCGCAGCGCCGCCTCCAGATTCTGCTGATTAATCTGCTCCATTGCCGCCATATACTCCTCAAGCTTTCGTTTCATATAAGACAGCAAAACCATTTCACACAAAACCCATTGCAAAATAACTGTCCCTACCAATACATAACCTGTACTATAATTGGCATACTTCCAAGCATGCGTATAAACATAATGAAAATGTTTTACCGCTGCTCCTAATAATACCAAAAACAACAATCCAAAAAAAATCTGCTGTTTTTTTAATTTTTCCTTCCATTCATGGTAAAATTCCCCGTGGCTGGGCTTCCACTTCCGATTGCGGTAACGAACCAGAAATCCCAAAAGTCCCCATACTCCAACTCCAAGGCTTAGATTCATAAAAAAGCCTTCCGTCAATGTCTCCTCTGTAACATAAAATCTGCCATGAAGTAGATCTGAAAAGCAAAATGCTGCCAGAACTGCACAGATCACCCCCGGCAGCAGCCGAAATTCATCCCGCTTAATCCCCCTCAAAATCAACTCCCAAATATCCTTACTTAATTCAGTATTTTTCCATTTTGTAGCCAATGCCCCACACCACCTTTACATATTTTGGATTCTTAGTATCAATTTCAATCTTTTCCCGTATGTGACGAATATGTACCATCACCGTATTTTCCACTGTTCCTGTGGCCATTTCTCTCCAGACACGCTCATAAATCTTCTCCGCAGAAAATACTTGTCCAGGATTCTCCATCAGAAGCTCTAAGATCTTATATTCTGTGGCTGTCAGCTTCACCTCTTCCCCATCCACAATCGCCTTCTTGGTTCGTTTATCCAATACAACGCCGCCATTGACAAGCTGCTCCTCCTCCGCCTTTGGCGCACTGCCGCCCCAAGTATGATAACGTCTTAGTTGTGCCGCCACTCTTGCAGTCAGTTCTGCCGGATTGTAAGGTTTTTCCACATAATCATCCGCTCCCATCACCAGACCTGACACTTTATCACTCTCCTGTGTCTTGGCTGAGAGGATAATAACTGGGATCTGATTGTTCTCCCGAATTTTCATCAGTGCAGATAGGCCATTGAGCTTCGGCATCATCACATCCAATAAAATCAAATCCACGGTATGATCTTTTAATGTCTCTAATGCCTCCAGGCCATCATATGCTTTTAACACTTGATATCCCTCATACTCCAGCAGTTTTCCCAGCGAAAACACAATCTCTTTGTTGTCATCCACCACCAGAATTGTCTGTTGTTCCATTTTCATTTTCTCCTTACTGCTTTTTACTCTGCCATTATAATAAGGATTTCAAAAATAAAACTCAATGAATTTCTTAAAAAAATCTTAAATATTGTGTAACTATTCAGAACCCCCTGGAAATAACAATTCAGAACGTTCAAATTTATTTGAAAAGGGATGAATTGCTATTTCCAGGGAGGTGATCATCCCCCAAGCCACAGACAGAAGCCTCGTGAGAGGCGAACGACAGCTTTGCTGGCATGTCTGTGGCTTGGGGTTCTGAATAGTTACAATTTATCATTTATAAAATTGACATTGTTTGCGTCTAGTATAATTCCTCCGCTAACGCACATAATAACCGAAAAGCATTTTCAGAAAGGAGACTTATCTATGAACTATAAATATGAAAAAAATATCTATGATGATGGAAATATCCCTGAGATTGATTTACCCCAAGATACCAGTCTGCCGCCAACACAAAACCGCATTGGCGACGACAAGGACGATGATTCCGGCCGAAACGGTCAAGATCCTTCCGACAGCAGCATTCTTGATATTCCGGTGACGCCGCCTGTGCTGCTTAAAAACCGCAGTCAAGAAACTTCCACTTCCCATTGGGCATAAGGAGACATACAATGCATAAAATATCTGAACAATTAAAATTAACCCGCATCGTGCCAGTTGTGGCTATTCACAACTCAGAACACGCAAAACCCTTGGCACAGGCACTCTATCATGGCGGTCTGCCCTGTGCAGAAATCACATTCCGCACAGACGCTGCTGTTGACTCTATCCGTATCATGTCCAAGGAATTTCCTGATATGCTGATTGGCGCTGGAACGGTCCTCACTCCAGAACAAGCGGACCAGGCGATCAAAGCAGGAGCCAGTTTTATTGTCAGCCCTGGTCTCAATCCAACTGTGGTAAAACACTGTGTCAAAAAGAAATACCCGATTATCCCAGGTATTAACAATCCCACAGGTATTGAAATCGCCCTCACTTTTGGACTGACGCTATTAAAATTTTTTCCTGCCGAGGCCTCTGGAGGACTGGAAATGATTAAGGCGCTCTCTGCCCCTTATCCTCAGATTCGTTATATGCCTACTGGTGGAATCAATTTACAAAATCTGCACACCTATCTCGCCAATGATCGCATTGTCGCCTGTGGTGGAACCTGGATGGTAAAAGAAGACTTGATAGATTCTGGTAATTTTGAAGAGATTCAACGTCTGACAGAAGAAGCCGTGCGCACCGTCCGCGCCTGAAAGGAGTAGAAGTATGAATGCAAAAAAAATAATTACTTTTGGGGAATTGATGCTGCGTCTTGCCCCACAAGGCTACCAACGATTTGTACAAGCTGATACGCTGGGCGCTACCTATGGCGGTGGAGAGGCAAATGTATGCGTATCTCTGGCAAATTATGGCTTCCACTCCATATTTGTATCACGCCTTCCTTCTCATGAAATCGGACAGGCCGGCGTTAATGCTCTGCGCAGGTATGGCGTAGACACCTCTTATATTGCGCGCGGGGGGAACAGAGTTGGTATTTATTATTTGGAAAAAGGAGCTTCACAGAGACCTTCCAAAGTCATATATGACCGTGCCGATTCTGCACTCGCTGCCGCTTCCTCAGAAGATTTCTGCTGGCAAGAAATCTTTGCGGATGCAGACTGGTTTCATTTCACCGGAATCACCCCCGCTTTAAATGATACACTTGCGGATCTGTGTCTGATGGCCTGCAAAGCGGCAAAGGAAGCTGGAGTAACTGTCTCCTGCGATCTGAACTACCGCAATAAATTGTGGAGCAAAGAAAAAGCTGGCAAAGTGATGGAAAATCTCTGTCAATATGTAGATGTATGTATTGCCAATGAGGAGGACGCTTCTGATGTGTTTGGCATCCATGCCGCAAATACAGATGTCACCACAGGAACTGTCAATCGCGAAGGTTATAAGGATGTCGCACGGCAATTACAACAGCGATTTCAATTTTCTTTGGTTGCCATCACTCTGCGGGAATCGATCTCGGCCAATGATAATGACTGGTCTGCTATGCTCTATGATGGCAATGACTATTATTTTAGCCGCAAATACCATATGCACATTGTAGATCGTGTGGGTGGCGGCGACAGTTTCGGCGGCGGGCTGATTGCTGCTTCCCTGATGGGATATGCTCCTCAAGAGTTGATTGAATTTGCAGTGGCAGCCTCTTGTTTAAAACATTCCATCGAAGGAGATTTCAATCTGGTCTCCATTGACGAAGTATTAAAACTGGCAGGCGGAGACGCCTCGGGACGCGTACAGCGATAAGCTTTCAGCTTGCCATCCCGCCAACCATACCAGATGCTGTACACAAAATTAAGGTTGTGAAAAAACGGGATAACTCCATATTGATTCCCTTTTGAAACAGGATGGAGCCTAAAACCAGAATCAGGAAATAGGCTCCTCCCATAACCATTCCCCAGAAAAATCTTCTCGTCTTCATCACTTTGCCACTCAAAAATCCTCCCAGAAATCCTGAAATCATATAGATCACCACAATTCCCACTGACACCACACTCTCACTGAGCTGCATTTTATAGAGCATTGCAGATAAAATTAACAAGAGCAGACCTGTCACAAGATACATGACCAGCAAAATCTTTAAGATCGTCAGCACCGACACTCGAATCCGTTTCTCTCCCTGTGCTTGAACCAGGTTCTTCCTCGTATGATTGTTTTCCATTTTCCTCTTCCTCTCTTTATATAAGAATGTCCATTGGATTCTATGATATTTTATTCTGATTTCCGCAAAACTATTCCCAGCTTAACAGAAGTTAAACTTTCTTTTTTGAAAAACTCTTGCAAAATTTCCGTCCTTCCTTTATATTATGTATTATCGAAAGGAGAGATGTAATTGGACTCAGGTGAGGTCATACAGTTATTATTTGTAGTTGTTTTATTAATGTTATCTGCATTTTTTTCCTCCGCAGAAACTGCCCTGACTACTTCCAACAAGATCCGTCTTAAAGGACTTGCCGATGAGGGAGACAAACGGGCAAAGCGGGTATTGGAAATCACTGGGGATTCCGGTAAAATGCTCAGCGCTATCTTGATTGGCAACAATATTGTAAATCTGTCGGCATCCTCTATTGCCACTGCACTTGCAATCAAACTATTTGGAAATGCAGGAGCCGGAATTGCAACAGGAACTCTTACTGTCCTAGTACTAATTTTTGGTGAAATATCGCCTAAAACTCTGGCAACGATTCATGCTGATAAAATTGCGCTGACCTATGGCGGAATAATCTGGGGATTGATGAAAGTTTTAACCCCTGTAATTTTCATCATCAACAAGTTGGCGATTGGATTTTTACGGCTGCTGCGGGTCAATGTCTCCAATGAACCTGTTCCCCTGACAGAAGCAGAACTGCGAACAATCGTGGATGTGGGACACCAGACAGGCGTCATTGAACAGGAAGAACATGAAATGATCAATAATGTATTTGATTTCGGTGATTCCCAGGCCAAAGAGATTATGGTACCCCGAATTGATATGACATTTGCAGATATCAATAGCACCTATGAGGAGCTGATTAACATTTTTCGGACAGATAAATTTACCCGTCTGCCCATTTATGAAGATTCCATCGACAATGTAATTGGAATTATCAATATGAAAGATTTGCTTCTCTATGAAACCAGCAAAGACAGCTTTTCGGTGCGAAGTATTTTGCGCAAACCTTACTACACTTATGAACACAAGAAGACGGTGGAACTTTTAATTGAGATGAAAAAGTCCTCTTTCAATATTGCTATCGTACTTGATGAATACGGTGTTACTGCAGGATTGATTACACTCGAGGATATTTTAGAAGAAATCGTCGGAGAAATCCGCGATGAATATGATATGGATGAGGAAGATCCGATTCAAAAACTCAATGATCGGGAGTATATCATCCAAGGTTCTATGAACCTAGAAGATCTCTGTGATGTGCTGAATCTGCAGCTTTCCTCTAAGGATTATGATACTGTTGGCGGTTATATGATTGAATTGCTTGACCACTTGCCTAATACGGGAGAAGAGACTAGAACACCAGAAAATGTTTTACTCCGTGTAGAAGCTATGGATAAAAACCGTATCAGCAAACTATATCTTTGTCTTCCTGAGGAAGAAGCTGAGAAAAAATAAATCAAACAGAATTTTGCTTGGGGCGCTATCCGCAGGGAAGGCGCCCCAAAGTTTTTTATATGCACAGGGGCGCATAAGGAAATTTACTGCTTATACAGTATGCGCCCCGCGCGCAGCGAGTAGGGGAAGAAAATCTTCCCTACTTGATTCTCAAATTTCATTTAAACCAATACAATCCCTCGTTTGAAGCCTGTATTTTCGCCCCCTTTGGTACTTGTTTTATAACAGAAACTACATCCATATAATCCGGTGACGGTGAAATCATTCCCATAAAAGCAGGAACAACGCAAATCGTCAATAAAGCTTTCCACCGTAACGGACAGACAACAAAAACAATAAGCGGCATTATTCCTAATAGCATTGGCGCAAGCGACATAATAATAAATTGACTTTTACTGATTGGATAAAATGATATTGCATATGCAGCAACCTTTTTTATGCACACGCTTATATAAACTTTTGCGTTTTTAGGATAGCACACGGCATGAAGAAACTCATGTATCGGTATCAGTAAAAATCCTATCACAAAGCCTAATGACATAAATCGTAAATCAAAAATAAATTCATCACTCATATTTCTCTTATAAAAAATACATGCAAAACATATCAGCAAAGGAATAATCCCATATGGTAATGATGCTCTCAATATGTCATTCGGTCTCTTCAGTTTTACTGCATTTTCAGGAACTTTTCCATCGGGAAAGTCTTTCTCCCAATCTTGGTTTCCCTCCCAAATTATTTTTGCCATACAATCTCCTTTCTTCAACACTCATCTTGTGATTTTATGACATTTCACAAAACTAACCTTTCATTTTAGGACGTGTCAAAAAGCAGTTTTCAAACACGCCCTAACATAATTTATATGTCAAAAAAGAAAAAAGATATTTCCATAATTTATACATTAATCTCTGCTGTCATACCCAGAAGTTCTCTGTTTTTTTCCAAAATTGGATTTACTATCTCTGTCAAGAACTTTTCTACCTGCAAAGGAGCACGTCCCACATATTTTGAGGGATCCATAGAATTTTCCAATTCTTCCAATGTCAAGTTAAATGCTGGATCTTGGGCAATCAATTCCAACAGATTATTGTCTTTGCCCTCCACCTTAACATTTTTTCCAGCCTCCATAGAGAGCTGACGAATTTTTTCATGCATTTCCTGACGGTTGCCGCCGTTTTTCACCGCATCCATCATAATATTCTCAGTAGCCATAAAAGGCAGCTCAGACATCATATGTTTGCGAATTACCTTATCATAGACTACCAGCCCATCTACCACATTCAGACACAAGTTCAAGATTCCATCCACTGCCAGAAATCCTTCTGGAATGGAAAGACGTTTATTAGCGGAATCGTCTAAGGTTCTCTCAAACCACTGAACCGCAGAGGTGATCGCTGGATTTAAGGCATCTACCATCACATAACGCGCAAGAGAGGCAATGCGTTCACTTCTCATTGGATTTCTCTTATATGCCATCGCTGAGGAACCAATCTGATTTTTCTCAAAAGGCTCTTCCACTTCCTTTAAATGCTGAAGCAGACGGATATCATTAGACATCTTATGCGCGCTGGCTGCAATCCCCGCAAGAACATTTAGTACCCTGGTATCTACTTTTCTGGAATATGTCTGGCCAGATACTGCATAACAGTGCGCAAAGCCCATTTTCTTTGCAATCATCGGATCTATCTTGTCAATGGTCTCCTGATCCCCTGCAAACAACTCCTGAAAACTTGCCTGTGTTCCAGTAGTCCCCTTAGAACCCAGCAGCTTCAAGCTTCCGATCACATATTCCAAATCTTCCAAATCCATCAAAAACTCTTGCAGCCACAGTGTGGCACGTTTTCCAACGGTGGTCGGCTGTGCCGGCTGAAAATGGGTAAAAGCAAGCGTTGGAAGATCTTTATAAGTATCTGCAAATTTGGCCAACTCTGCCATCACATTTACCAGCTTCTTGCGCACAAGTTTTAAAGCCTCATCCATCACTATAATATCTGTATTATCTCCTACATAACAAGAAGTCGCCCCCAAATGGATAATTCCTGCCGCCTTTGGACATTGCTGTCCATAGGCATACACATGACTCATCACATCATGGCGCACTTGTTTTTCCCGCTCTTTGGCAACCTCATAGTTAATATCATCCACATGACTTTTCAGTTCATCAATTTGTTCCTGTGTAATGACTGGCTTACCATCTTCGCTCAATCCAAGCTCCATCTCTGTTTCCGCAAGGGCAATCCACAGCTTCCTCCAGGTACGAAATTTCATATCTGGTGAAAAAATATACTGCATTTCCTTGCTCGCATAACGCTCGGACAGAGGGCTGTTGTATCTGTCTGTTGACATAATTTTTCTCCTCTTTGTCTATTAAATAGTATCTTCCATTCACTTCTTCTTGGTGGCCGTTGCACTCCAATGTCCTTAATCTTGTCGCAGACTGCCTGCAACTTTCACCTCGAATTCGCTTTGCTCTTCTCGGTGGCCGTTGCACCTTTTTCTTCTTTCGCAGCGACGCTCACCAAGAAGAAGCTTCACTTCTTCTTGGTGGCCGTTGCACCTTTTTCTTCTTTCGCAGCGACGCTCACCAAGAAGAAGCTTCACTTCTTCTTGGTGTCCGTTGCACTCCAATGTCCTTAATCAAGAATATTTCTGTCTGCAAGCAGCCAAAATCTTCTTGATTAAGGCCACCGTCGCTGCTTATCGCTCATAATCTCCTCTTATGTCTTGGGCAGGGGGTTCCATTGGATAGGTTCCGGTAAAACATCCTTTACAGATCGGAAGTTCTTCCACCATTTCGGCCAAACGATCTACACTCAGATATCCAAGACTATCCGCTCCGATAATCTCACAGATCTCTTCCACCGTACGATTATAGGCAATCAATTGTTTTCTCTCTGGAATATCTGTTCCAAAATAACAGGGCCACAAAAACGGGGGCGAAGCAATTCTCACATGAACCTCAATGGCTCCCGCCTCCCGCAGCATACGCACAATACGGTCAGATGTCGTTCCTCTAACAATAGAATCATCAATCATAATCACACGTTTTCCCCGCACTGCTTCTGCCAGCACATTTAGTTTTACTCTGACACTAGACTCCCGATTGCTCTGTTTGGGTTTAATAAAAGTTCTCCCTACATAACTGTTCTTGACAAATGCAGTGCCATAGGGAATCCCTGATTCCATAGAATAACCCAGCGCTGCTGCATTACCAGACTCTGGCACACCGACCACCAAATCTGCCTCCACTGGTGAATCCATAGCAAGGAATTTTCCAGCTTTAATTCTGGAAACATAGACACTGACTCCATCAATATGGCTGTCTGATCTTGAAAAATAAATATATTCAAATACGCATCTGGCCTCTTTTTGTTTGGGTAGACAAAGGCTTGTATCAGAACTAATTCCCTCTGGTGTAATTGTCACCACTTCTCCTGGAAGTACATCCCTCACATACTCAGCACCGATTGTCTCTAAAGCACATGTCTCAGAAGCTATCATATAAGCGTCATCCCGTTTTCCAATACAAAGCGGTTTAAATCCAAAAGGATCCCGCGCTCCCACTAATTTTCTAGGGCTCATCACTACTAAAGAAAATGCTCCTTTAATTTTGCCTGCTGCCCGCTTTACTGCTTCTTCCACAGACTTGGAGGTGAGACGCTCTCTGGCAATATGATAGGCGATTACCTCAGAGTCAATGGTAGTCTGAAAGATTGCTCCTGTATATTCTAACTCCTGCCGCAGTTCGTTGGCATTAATCAGATTTCCATTATGGGCTAATACCAAAGTTCCCTTGACATAATTTAAGACTAATGGCTGGGCATTTTCTCGGGTGGAGGCTCCAGCAGTGGAATACCTCACATGTCCCACACCGATATCGCCTTTCATCCCATCTAAGGTTTCCTGAGTAAATACCTCATTTACCAGGCCCATGCCTTTATATGAATTTACTTTTCCTTTGGGACCATTTGTCTCACTGACTGCGATTCCACAACTCTCCTGCCCTCTATGCTGTAAAGCAAAGAGACCATAGTAAATGGTGGACGCCACATCATTTCCACCAAAATCATACATGCCAAAGACGCCACATTCCTCATGCAGCTCATCAAAACTTGTATTTTTTTCTATTTTATTGTTATTCATACAATTCTCCAGTTGGGTTTACCCAAACTTTTCTCCAGTTAAAAGTTCATATGCCTCTTTATATTTATCAACTGTTTTCTCCACTACCTCTTCTGGAAGTAGATAACCGCTTTCTGGATTTTCTTTTAACCAATCCCTGACAAACTGTTTGTCAAATGAAGGTTGTGATTTTCCAGGAGCATAACCCTCCACCGGCCAAAATCTAGAGCTGTCTGGAGTAAGCATCTCATCTCCGAGAACTACTTCCCCATTTTCATTCAAGCCAAATTCAAACTTTGTATCAGCAATAATAATTCCTCTGTTTCGCGCATATTCTGCACATTTTTTATACAGCTTAATCGTACAATCCTTAAGAATCTCAGCGTACTCAGCACCTTTTCCTGGATGAAGCTTTTCAAGAATTTCCACTGTGTCCTCAAATGTGATATGCTCATCATGAAGGCCAAGATCTGCTTTTGTGGTCGGGGTATAAATTGGCTCTGGAAGCTGCTCTGATTCCTGCAGTCCTTCTGGTAATTTAATACCACACACTGTACCATCTTTCTGATAGCTTTCCCAACCACTGCCTGTAATATAACCGCGTACAATACACTCCACCGGCAGCATACGAAGCTTCTTACATTTCATACTATTTCCATCAAATTTTTCCTTATGGAAAAATTCCGGCATCTGTGTAACATCAGTGGAAATCATATGATTGGGTACAATATCCTTTGTAAACTCAAACCAAAATTTAGACATTTGTGTTAAAATTGCACCTTTCTGTGTAATTTCATTCTTTAAAATCACATCAAAGGCAGAGATTCTGTCTGTCGCCACAATGACCATACTGTCTCCATTGTCGTAAACTTCACGCACTTTTCCTTCTTTTACCGGTTTCAATTCCTGAATACTCATGGTTGTCCTCCATTCTCACTTTCTCTGGTACATTTACGCTGTTAAAGTCACATATTCGGATTCATTATAATACAGGCTCTTTTCATTCGTCAATGAAATTCCCTTGTCATACGATCTTTTAATTGTAGAAAATTTTTGTTGTTTCTTAAAATATTTTGTATAAATTGCGGGGAGAAAGCAACTTGCCATTCCCTTTTCATCATGATAAACTTATAAGAAAATAAGTAACTGTTCAGAAGCTCAAGGAAATAGCAATTAGACCTTTCAAATTTATTTAAAAGGGATAAATGTCTATTTCCTTGAGGGTAATAATCCCCTTAGCCGCAACCAAAAGCCTCTTTAGAGACGTATGATAGCTTTGCTGGCATGTCTGCGGTTTGTGTCTAAATAGTTACAAACATAAAATAAAAATTTAGAAGGAGGAAAACCACTTATGTTGGAAAAAAGAAGAAGTCCGCGTGTTCCTTTAAAACTTAACTTTCATATCTGTGATTTGTACAAACATGATTCTACTGATATTCATCATCTAAAAGCTCCTATTGTGCTGACAGACATCTCAGAATATGGGATCGGATTTATTTCCGAATGCCTCCTTCCTTTACAATACCATTTTAAAATGACTTTGAATTTAGAAAAAAATAAAGAATCACTTGTAGTTTTGAAAATTATTCGCTGCCTGGCAGTCGGCCATAGCCATTATTCTTATGGCTGTGAATTTATTGCATTGGACGACACTGTCAAACAAAGCATTCGCGAATATGCTGCAAGCAAAACAAAATATTTTGAACAATGTTAATTGATAATTATTTCCAGTTATAGACCCAAGTCTTTCAGAAATGAAAGGTTTGGGTCTATCTTAATTTTTGTCTGTGTAAATACATATTACACTAGCACAGAATATCATCTACTCAGACAAACTTCCATTGTAAATTACTCTTTGAGTCTCTCCATTTTGTAAATTCATAGTGCCAAAAGGTTTCCATCACAAAGTAAATGTGGAAACTCAAAAAATTACTCAGCTTGACAAATATCAATAAATTACGTATACTGAACATAGTTCATTTTGCAGGGAGGTTGCTATTTGAATACAGTTGTTACTTCAAAAGAAACAATTTTAAATGTAAGTCGAGAACTCATTCAAAAACAAGGTTTTCCAGCAGTCAATATCAGGGCTGTGGCAAAAGCGTGCAATATCTCTGTCGGCTCCATCTATAATTATTTCAATTCTAAAACAGATTTAATTGCGGCAACGGTGGAAAGTGTCTGGTGTGATATCTTTCGTTTCCCAGAAAATATGGAAACATTTCATAGCTTTACAAGTTGTGTGGAATGGATTTTTGACAGTATCAGAAAAGGTGATGAAAAATATCCTGGTTTTTTCACATTGCACGCGATGGGCTTTATAGGAGAAGATAAATCAAATGGACAAAAACTCATGGCACAATCATGGCAACATATTCAAGAGCATCTCCACCTGGTTCTTACAAATGATACACAGATTCGTTCTGAAGTTTTTGATGAAAACTTTACCTCTGAAAAATTTGCAGAAATTATATTTTCTCTGATCATCTCTGCACTGTTGCAGCACAATTATGATTGTAGTGGCATATTGGCTATGATTCGCAGAGTCATTTATTGATAAAAAATCCCGTCAGAAATCGGGTTTTTTTATAGACAAAAATGAACATTGTTCAGAAATGAGGTTCGCTTTTGTGAAAGTTAAGAAAAAAACTCTTTTGTTGATTGCATGTCTTGTGTGGACGATCGCTGGATTCAACATTTTAAGGATTGGGATTTTGGCATATCAGCCTTATTTGTCAATTATTAATCTTTTTCTGTCTGTTGCTGTATTTGCTGTGTTTCAACATTTTATTTTTGGACGCTTAGTACAAAAACACACGAAAAGAATTTAAAAGAAAGGAAACTCTTATGCAAGCTATTGTAGAAACTCTATTTGATGCAGTATATTTAATCTCCGTGATTACAATCGGACTGACTATGATCGCCAAAAGTAATGGCAACAAGCAATACCGGTTGTTTGGTATTATGGCTGTCGTGCTAGGCGCTGGCGATTCTTTCCATCTTGTTCCTCGTGCTGTGGCACTGTGCACAACAGGGCTTGACCATTTTACTACAGCTCTAGGTACAGGAAAACTTATTACTTCTATCACTATGACAATTTTTTATATTATCCTCTATTATGTATGGCGCATCAGATATCAAACCAACGGACAAACAGGTATCACCATCACGGTATACTTATTATCCGCACTGCGCATTATCTTGTGTCTGTTTCCACAGAATGGATGGCTCAGTGCGAATGCCTCTTTTTCATGGGGTATTTATCGCAATATTCCTTTCGCCTTGTTGGGATTATTGATCATTGTCCTGTTTTATAAAAGTGCAAAGGAACACAGCGATTCAGAATTTAAATATATGTGGCTGACGATTGTTCTAAGTTTTGGTTTCTATATTCCTGTTGTTCTTTTGGCTGATACCATCCCAATGCTTGGTATGCTGATGATCCCCAAAACTTGTGCCTATGTATGGACTGTTCTGATTGGCTTTCATAGTATGAAAAAGGAAAACAGCAGATAAGAAATATTAAACAGTTCCATTACCTATTTTTATCCTTGTTATGGTTTTGATTAGAAATTCCTGCTTCAGAATGCCTCGGCGTTCTTGCGGCTTTCGTCAATTCATCTAATAGTAAAAGGCGATATGTCTCTCTCTGGGAACATATCGCCCTTTGTTGCCAATGTTTATATTTTCATTCTATCTATAATTCTTTTATTGCCTTATCTCAAAATCCCCGTTGCAGTCAAATACCCCGCAGCAAGCTGACGGGGCATGTATTAGCTTGTTTTTAGCAAGTTCGCCCAAGGGGCGGGGTATTTGTACCCACAGGGCACTTACCCTCGCGGCATTCTTCAAATATCCATGTATACCCAGAGGGCACTTAACATGGTTATTTTCCTAAGTGCCCTTTGGGTACATTGCCCGCGGGAATAAAATAATTTACATTTTTACCAACAGAGATTTTCCTGTCATTTCGGCAGGCTGCTCCATACCCATAATCTCAATCAACGTCGGTGCAATATCTGCCAGACAGCCGCCTTCCCTCAAGGTATATCCTTCTTTATAATTGATCAGTACAAATGGTACTGGATTGATGGTATGTGCTGTAAAGCTCTCTCCTGTTTTGTAGTCAATAAGCTGTTCTGCATTTCCGTGATCTGCACACAAGAACATCGTTCCATCTACTTCTTTCAATGCAGCAACTGCCTTGCCCACACAAGTGTCCACAGCTTCCACTGCGGCAATAGCAGCGGATTCCACACCAGTATGCCCAACCATATCTGGGTTAGCAAAATTGATGATAATCACATCATATTTATCTGATTTGATAGCTTCTACCAGTTTATCACAAACTTCATAAGCGCTCATTTCTGGCTTTAAATCATAAGTAGCAACCTTAGGGGAATTTACTAAAATACGATCTTCCCCTTTGTTTGGCTCTTCCACTCCGCCATTGAAAAAGAAAGTCACATGTGCATACTTTTCTGTTTCTGCAATTCTTGCCTGTGTCTTGCCGTTCGCAGCCAAAAACTGCCCAAACGTATTGGTCAATTCTACCTTGTGGAACGCCACAGATTTATTAGGAATCGTCACATCATATTCTGTAAAACATACATATGTGACATCTTTTCTGGCCCCGCGATCAAACCCGTCAAATTCATCCATACAAAAAGCACGGGTAATTTCTCTTGCACGGTCAGGACGGAAGTTAAAGAAGATAATGGTATCTTTGTCATTGACAGTTGCCACTGGTTGGCCATCTTTCTCCACTACTGTAGGCACAACAAACTCATCTGTTACATTCTCTGCGTAAGAAGCTGCCACTGCCTCCACAGCATTCTGGGCACGTTTTCCTTCTCCCTGTGCAATCGCACGGTAAGCCTGCTCCACGCGCTCCCAGCGGTTGTCACGGTCCATAACATAATAACGTCCGCTGACAGTTGCAATCTCACCTACACCGATTTCCTTCATTTTGTTCTCTAATTCTTCCATATATCCTTTGCCTGAGGTCGGCGCTGTATCACGTCCATCAAGGAAACAATGTACATAAACTTTTTCTATTCCCTCTCTTTTGGCCATTTCCAACAGGCCATACAGATGAGTATTATGGCTGTGTACACCACCATCTGAAAGCAGGCCGTACAGATGCAGCGCGGAATTATTATCTTTTACATTTTTCATTCCTGTCAGTAAAGCTTCATTCTTAAAAAAATCGCCATCCTCAATCTCTTTACTAATTCTTGTAAGCTCCTGGTATACAATCCTACCGGCACCCATATTCAGATGTCCGACCTCAGAATTTCCCATCTGGCCGTCTGGAAGCCCGACAGCAAGTCCACTGGCATTTCCCTTAACAAAAGGATATTCCTTCATCAATCCATCGAGATTGGGCGTTTTTGCCTGGTATACTGCATTCGCTTCTTGCTTTTCATTTAAGCCAAATCCATCCATAATCATCAATACAGTAAGTTTTTTATTCATAATATTCTCCTCTTTTCTTTGCCAATAAAATATCTACTAGCCATCGTTTTTATTTTACCATGCAGCCCCCAAAAAAACAACTCTATCCTGAGAACTATCATACAATAATCAACCGGCTGCTTAAAAATAAAAAGCTAACCATAAACTTCTCAATGTTTCATCACTCTTTTGAGAGCTTGAGAGACCGCGCTGCCTGCCACAAAACAAGCGGCTGCCTCAACTAGTCCATTCAGGCCTACAAACAACACAATAAACATCAAAACATTACCTGCTCCCAGTCCCGCTGCAATTCCCTGTATATAGTCAGTCTGATAGAAAAACAATACCAAAGTTCCCATAAAAAAGAATGTGTTCAGTAATGGACAACAAAGATTTGCCAAAGCCAACGCACCTTTTTTTAGTGGGCCGCATTTGATAAATCCCTGATACAATAACCCAGTCAACCAACCCATCAATGTTCTTGGCAATACACAGACAATCAAAGTATAGATAGGATTAATCCCCAAAAGAGCAGCTCCAAAAGGGCTCATACCGAAACACTGAATAAAACTGGTAATTCCAAATACGGCTCCCAAAGCTGCTCCTGCTGCCGGCCCCAATGTTACTGCTCCCACAGCTACTGGAACGACAATCAGCGTAATCTCCAATCCAAGTGTACGGATATATCCAATCGGTGTAAATGCCATAATTAAAATAACGGCAATTAACAGCGCCATCTCCACCATATAGACTGTATCCGCCTTCTGATTCTTTTTCACTTCAATACCTCTCTTTCTAATTCCAGAATAGACACAAAAACGGTCTATCTTACTTTCTGCAAAAAAGTGCCCTCTCCCTATTTATGAGGGAAAAGACACTTTTTATACATGCTTTATGGAGCCTTCTTTGACAAAATAAAAATCTTATTCAGCAAGTTCTGCTTTCAAAGCTTCTGTTAAAGCAGGAACAACCTTATTCAGATCTCCTACAATACCATAGTCAGCTACATCAAAAATTGGTGCATCCTCATCCTTATTGATCGCAATGATGATGTCAGCTTCTTCCATACCAGCTACATGCTGGATTGCACCAGAAATTCCGATTGCAAAGTATACATTCGGACGAACAGTTTTTCCAGTCTGTCCTACCTGCAGATCTACTGGAAGCCATCCATTTTCCACTACAGCACGAGAACAACTTACTGTTCCGCCAAGTACTGCTGCCAAATCTTTCAGCATCTGGAAGTTATCAGCGCTTCCCACACCACGGCCGCCAGATACCAAAATCTTTGCTTCCATGATATCTTCTGTTTCTTTTACAGATTTAACAATATTTAAAATCTCAACATACTTATCATCTGGGGTAAATCCAGGATTGTACTCTTCTACAACTGCCTTTGCACCCTTGATCGGATCAATTTTCTGCATAACACCAGGACGTACTGTCGCCATCTGCGGACGGTTATCTGGACAAGCAATTGTTGCAATGGTATTTCCACCAAAAGCTGGACGTGTCATAAGCAACTGATTGTGTTTCTGTTCATCTTCTTTGCCTGGAACTGGATTCAGTGGGAAATCACCAATCTCCAATACGGTACAGTCTGCAGTCAAACCAGTCTTCACTCTTGCAGAAACACGAGGACCTAAATCACGTCCGATAGCAGTAGCACCTACCAGCATAATTTCTGGTTTGTACTCATTGATTACAGATGCAAGTGCATGTGTATAAGGCTCTGTTCTGTATTCCTTTAACTCTGGATCATCTACCACAATCACCTTATCAGCACCATACTCTGCTAACTGATCTGCCAATTCCTTTACACCGGAACCAATCAATACCGCTGTTACATCTGTATCTAAATCTTTTGCCAAGTCTTTTGCTTTGCCAAGTAATTCAAAAGCAATTCCGCTTAATACATTGTCTACCTGCTGCGCAAAGACATATACTCCTTTATATGCTTCTAAACCCATTATTTTCACCACTTTCCTTAATTTTGCGGATATTCGCAATCCATCTCATTTGCTCTAGGAAGAGCTTTCAAAAGCATGTCACAGTTATTCATCCACGAACATACTATAACATTAGATTACGTGTTTCTCTTTCATTTTTCCTACAATATACTTGACTGCATCTTCTGGTGTATCAGGAACAACCTTTTCGCCAGCGCCCTTCTTTACTTTATCAGATGCTTTTGCAATCTTGGTAGGTGATCCTTTTAATCCAAGGTCAGAATCATCCACATCTTTAAGGTCTGGTCTGCCCCATACAGTCACTTCTTTATCATAAGCATCAAAGATTCCGCCTGGTGACATATAACGCGGCTCATTTAACTCAGAAAGAGCAGTAATCAAGCAAGGCATTTTAGCCTTTAATTCATGATATCTGTCTTCATACTGACGCTGTACAATCACATAGTCACCATCAATCTTGATTTCCTGTGCATAAGAAATAACAGGAATATTCAAATGCTCAGAGATCTGTGGACCAACCTGAGCGGTATCGCCGTCAATTGCCTGGCGTCCTGTGATAATAAGGTCATATTCCAGATTGCGGATTGCTCCTGCAATTGTGGTGGAAGTAGCCCATGTATCAGCTCCGCCTAATACCCTGTCTGTCACCAGGATTCCCTTGTCAGCGCCCATTGCCATTGCTTCACGCAGCACTTCATCTGCTTTCGGAAGTCCCATTGTAAGTACAGTAACCTCTGCACCATACTGTTCTTTTAATCTCAATGCTGCTTCCAAACCAGCTTTATCGTCCGGATTCATGATAGTGAGCATTGCACCTCTGTCCAGAGTACCATCTGGATTGAATTTTACTCCACCTTTGGTATCTGGCACCTGCTTTATACATACAACGATTTTCACGGTAATTCACTCCTTATGTTTTATTTTTATTTACATACGCGGATTGTCTCAAGATGCTTCGCATCTTTCGCGCGCGTTGCGCTCTCAAATGCCTGATATAAATATTTCGTTCATGCCAGCATGACTACATATTTATATCATCCATTCTCTCCTTCACTCATAAGCAAAGCCTCGAAAATGCTTCGCATTTCCTCGGGCGCGTTGCGCATCAAATGTCTGTATAAAGTCAATTGCTCACGCAAGCGTGACAATTAACTTTCTCCATCCATTTTCTTTGCTTATTCGCGGCTATCTTAATAATGCGCCAGAGATAACCATACGCTGAACCTCAGAGGTTCCTTCATAGATCTCTGTAATCTTGGCATCACGCATCATACGCTCTACATCATATTCACGGATATAACCATATCCACCGAACAACTGAACGCACTTTGTGGTCACTTCCATAGCAACCTCTGCTGCAAATAATTTTGCTTTTGCTGCCTCAACAGAATAAACCTTCTGTGTTGCCTTTGCCATAGCAGCTTTGTATACTAACATCTGTGCTGCCTCAACCTTAGCAGCCATATCAGCAAGCTGGAACTGTGTATTCTGCTGAGCTGCGATGGAGCGTCCAAACTGCTTTCTCTCTTTGGTGTAAGCAATTGTCAAATCCAATGCTCCCTCTGCAATACCAAGTGCCTGTGCAGCGATACCAATACGTCCGCCATCCAGTGTATGCATAGCGATTGGGAAGCCCTTACCCTGTGCTCCCAATAAATTATCCTTGGGGATTCTGCAGTCTTCAAAAATCAATTCATATGTAGCTGAACCGCGGATACCCATTTTCTTTTCCTTTGTTCCAAAAGAAAATCCTGGAGTATCTTTTTCAACAATAAATGCGGAGAAGGATTTTTTCTTTCTTCCTCTTGCGTCTACTTTTACATCAGTAACAGCAATTACAATATAGATATCTGCTTCTTTACCATTTGTGATAAAGCACTTAGAACCATTCAGAATCCATTCTTCGCCATCCAAAACAGCTTTCGTCTGGCAGCCCTGAGCATCTGTACCTGCACCTGGCTCTGTCAGTGCAAACGCACCTAACTTCTCGCCTTTTGCAAGTGGAGCAAGATATTTCTGTTTCTGCTCCTCTGTACCATAAGTCATAATCGGATCACAACACAGAGAAGTATGTGCAGATACAATAACACCTGTAGTACCACAAACTTTAGACAGTTCTTCCACACACATAATATAGGTTAATGGGTCACAGCCCTGTCCGCCATACTCTTTTGGAATTGGGATTCCCATAAATCCAATTTTCTGCATCTTCTCTACAGTTCCTCTTGGGAATTTTTCTGTCTCATCAACTTCCTGTGCAAGAGGCTTTACTTCATTTTCCGCAAACTCTCTAAAAAGAGTTCTCGCCATTTCATGTTTTTTATCTAAAGAAAAATCCATGATATTTTTCCTCCAAACTTTCTTCTATATTTTTATTTCTGCAAACAATAAGCCAAGCAGCCATGCCTGCACGGACATTTCATAAAAATTGCATAGTAAATCCCGCATAGCTTTCAAAACGCCGCAGACGATTTGACGCGGCGCGCGGGCTGCTTCTCAGCATCAAAAATTCGCGCGCCTGCTATGGGGGATTTGACTGAATCTATGTAGCAATCCAACCTACTCTATTTACAAAATGTACCTTTGTTCCAGTTTTCCCTTCATCAAAGTACCACAAAAACGGATGAACTCATCAGTCTCTGCCGCTCACTTTAACTAATTAAACTGTCACGATATTATTTCTTATAGTCATAGAAGCCGATTCCGGTCTTCATTCCCAGTTTACCTGCACGAACCATTTTCTTCAGCAATGGATGTGGACGGTATTTTGGATCTCCTGTTTCATCATACAATACATTCATGATTGCAAGGCAGATGTCTAATCCTACCAAATCGCCCAAAGCCAGAGGTCCCATTGGATGATTAGCGCCTAATTTCATAGCAGTATCAATTCCCTCTACAGAAGCAACACCGTCTGCATAGATACCTACTGCTTCATTGATCATCGGAATTAAAATTCTATTTACTACAAAGCCTGCTGCTTCATTTACTTCTACTGGAGTCTTGCCGATCTCTTTTGAAATCTCAACAATCTTATCCTTCATATCGTCCGGTGTATTCTCACCTTTGATAACCTCAATCAACTTCATAACTGGAGCTGGATTAAAGAAATGCATACCGATCACTGGTCTGTCAAGGCCAGCACCGATCTCTGTAATGGAAAGAGAAGATGTATTAGTTGCAAACATACAATCTTTCTTTACAATATCCTGCAGTTCTTTAAATGTCTGTTTCTTAACATCCATAACTTCCAGAGCTGCTTCCACGATCAAATCACAGTCACCGCAAATATCCTTTGTGCCTGTGGTAATCTTAGCAAGGATAGCATCTGCTGCTGCCTGCTCCATCTTGCCCTTTGCGATTCTCTTCTCGAATCCCTTTGCAATTTTATTCTTACCATTTGCTGCAAATTCGTCGTTAATATCGCATAAGCATACTTCATAGCCTTCTGTCTGAGCAAATGCCTGTGCAATTCCAGAACCCATAGTTCCTGCTCCAATAATACCTACCTTCATGATAATCCTCCTTATATTGTATTTCAAAATTCAAAACGCTGGTAACGTTTTGATAACAGCGCGCGATCTGCTGCAGTATCTATCATTTCGCGCGCTTCCCATAATATTAGTCTCTTTCTACGATGGTAGAGCATCCCATACCGCCGCCGATACACAGAGTTGCCAGACCCTTCTTAGCATCTCTTCTCTGCATCTCATGAAGCAGTGTTACAAGGATACGGCATCCACTTGCTCCTACCGGATGTCCAAGTGCAATTGCTCCACCGTTTACGTTTACTTTGCTCATATCAAATTCAAGATCATGTGCCACTGCCAGAGACTGTGCTGCAAATGCCTCATTTGCCTCTACCAGATCCATGTCGTTAATGGTAAGTCCTGTCTTCTCAAATACTTTCTTGGTGGAAGCAACTGGACCAACACCCATGATGGAAGGATCTACGCCGCCAAGTGCGCCTGCTACGAAAGTAGCCATAGGTGTTACACCTAATTCTTTTGCTTTCTCTTCACTCATAACAACAATTGCTGCTGCACCATCATTGATTCCAGAAGCATTTGCTGCTGTAACGATTCCGTCTGGCTTAAATGCAGGACGCAATTTTGCAATGCCCTCTGCTGTTGTGCCTGGACGTGGTCCTTCGTCTGTATCTACAACTACAGTTTTCTTTTTCTGTTTTACTTCTACTGGAACGATCTCATCTTTGAATTTGCCTTCTGCTGTAGCTTTTTCACATTTCTGCTGAGAGCTTGCTGCAAACTCATCCAACTGTTCTCTGGTCAGTCCCCATTTTTCTGCCACATTCTCAGCAGTGATACCCATATGGTACTGATTAAATGCATCCCACAATGCGTCATTTACCATTGTATCAACCAGGGTCGCATTGTTCATTCTATATCCATAACGGCCCTGCATAGCTGCATAAGGAGCCATAGACATATTTTCCATACCGCCTGCAACAACGATGTCAGCATCTCCTGCCTGAATCATCTGTGCTGCCATGTTTACACAATTCAAACCAGAACCACATACAACATTCACAGTAACTGCTGGTGTCTCAATGGGCAGGCCTGCTTTGATAGAAGCCTGACGTGCTACGTTCTGGCCCAAACCAGCCTGGATAACGCAGCCCATATATACATGGTCTACTTTATCTGCCGGAACACCAGCTCTGTTCAATGCTTCTTTGATTACGATGGAACCCAAAACAGGTGCCGGAGTTGTGCTTAAGCCTCCACCCATAGTTCCGATTGCGGTACGGCATGCGCCTGCTAAAACAACTTTCTTTGCCATTTTCTTCGTCTCCTTTATATTTTTGTGTATCGGCACAGCTAAACAGCCCGCCGACCATGAACAGAATCCTGAAAACAGATTTTGACAAAATCACCAAAATGTATGTTATTTTTTTAACAATCTTTTGCCAAAAAAAAGGAAAACAGGTTTACTAACCTTCTCCTTGCTGTTATACTTGCAGGAAACCTCGTCAGAGGTCTTATTTTCCCATGTTTTCAATCCTCGCTAAAAACATCCTAGCACACTTTACTACAAATTGCAAGAATTATCTTGCGCTTTCCCTTCCTTACTTTCGCTCTTTTCCGACAGCCTGATTTCGTCCGTCTTTGTTATATTTTTATCATTCTATCGCCGCTTTTCCCCAGAAAAAAAGCCAGTTTTTATGCAATTTACACAAAAACTGGTTTTCCATTTTTTTCTATGTATTAATAAAAAACATGGTTCCCAATGACCGTACCTGGAATACTGCCGTCATTGCGCCGGAAATATAAGCAGCTTAGTGTTATATTCCCCCCCAAAACTTCCTGTGCCGCCTGGGTGCAAGTACTATTGGCGCCGCCTGCAAGCACAGATGCAAACCTTCCGCTGGCCACTGGTGAAAACTGTCCCCCCTGATAAATAACCCCTGCTATTGTATTTGGAAAGTGAGAACTGCTCACCCGATTCAGAACTACACTTCCCACCGCAAGCTTGCCCTCATAACTCTCTCCGTCAGCCTCACACTGAATCAATGCAGCAAGCAGCGCTAAATCAGAAGCATCCTGCTTTCTGTCAGTAACTTGACTATCGCCTGTATCCTTTTTATCATTGTTAGTTTCCCCCTGCTGCTGGCGGTTTACTTGCTGCTGTTTTTCCTGTTGTTCTCTCGCCTGCTGCTGTCTTTTAAGCTCTTGCTGGCGTCTGTTTTCCTCCTCCTGGCGTTTGATCTCTTCCAGACGTTTGGCATCTTCTGCCGCTTTCTGTGCTTCCAATTCTTCCTCATACGCCTTTTGCTGCTCAATTTTAGCTTTGTATGTCGCCACATCCGCCTGTGCATCTGCAAGCTGAATTTTGGCTGCATTTAACTGTTGGGAGGTATCTGCCACCAGTTCCGCAATCTCTTGCTGTTTGCCTTCTTGCTGTTTCTGCAGTTGTGCAAGAGATTCTTCCTGGCTTGTAAGCTTTTTTTCCTTGCTGGCAATATCTTTTTTCGTCTCCCGATATCGGTCTAACATATCTCTGTCATATTCATGAATACTGGATATATATTCGGTCTTATTTAAAAAATCGGCAAAATTTTCGGACGTCAACAATACCTCGATCACCGTTTCTGTGTCCATTTCATACAGAAAACGAATCCGGTTTTTCATTGCCTTATATTGTCTTTTCTCCTGTTTGCGCGCCTTATTCAGCTCTTTGCGGGTGATTTGCAAATTTTTATGCGTAATTGCTAGTTGATGCTCCGTCTCATTCAACTCTGCCGTGGCTTCCGAAAGTTTGTTGTTAAACTCTGCCAAATCTCCTTCTAGCCCACCCTTCTTCTCAGAAAGGCTGTTTACCTCCTGCTGAGCTTCCTTTTCCTCCTGCTCCAAATTCTTAATTCCTTTTTGTACCTCGTCAAGCTTTTGCTGTGTAGCATACGCTTCCATTGAAAACAAATTACACAGTACCATAAATGCGGCAAATCCTTTTAGAACATTTCTCCTCATATCCCCGCCTCTTTTCTTCCTCGTCTGATCTATCATGGCCTATAAAACGATTTCCTGTGATAGAAATAAGTTTTTACAATTTTTGGCCGATAATTATAATATAACTTATCCTTCACCCAGACGCAACCAGAACAAATGTTTTACTGGAGATGAAAATTAGAACGAACAATGGAGGTGTTTTCTCAATGCGATATATAAAGATTAACCATGTACGGCCAGGTATGCGTCTTGCCCGTCCGATTTACAATAAAAATGGCGTTATGCTCTTTGAGCGTGACACCCATTTAACCCCTCAGGGTATCAACAGCATCCGAAACTTTGGCCTCTGGGGACTTTATATTCTGGAACCTGCAGAGCCAGTCCCCCCTCTTTCTGATGAAGATGTAGAGCTTGAGCGTTATCTTACTGTCTCTACGTTCCGCTTAAAGGATGATTTGACACTGCTTCTCAACAATATGATGCCCAGAAATATCATGTCTATGGGACAGGAGATCTTGCGAAAATTCGGCGGATTGGATCATAAGGTCAATTTTATTGGTACACTGCGCAGCAGCGGTGACTATGTATACAAACATAGTCTAAATACGGCTATTCTCGCCGCTATGATGGTCAACAGGCTTCACTATGATTACCCGGAACAACTGGCCATTGTATGTGCAGCGCTTCTTCACGATGTTGGACTGCTTATGGTACCAGATGAAATTCTTGAAAAAGGTCAACGGCTGCTTTCTCCAGACGAACGCCGCCTAATCCGCGGCTATCTGGAGAAAGGTTATCAGATGCTCCATCCAGATTACAATGATTATAAACTGCCGAATTTGAGTTTACAGATTATCAGACAAATGACTCGTTTAGAGCGTCAGGCATCCTCAGAGCATACTCAGAATATCCGCTGGAAAAATGGAACTCATGTCCTGTATACGGCCAGTATGTTTGATGAGATGACTTCTATGAATCTGGATCGTGAACCAATTTCAGAACTTGCTGCCATCCGTTTTTTGCGAGAACACACTGACCATTTTCCAGCACCTTATGTCACTGCTTTGACACAGTGCATCCATATTTTGCCCACTGGCCGCTGTGTAGAATTTTCCAATGGACAGACAGGCATTATAATAGAAGAAAATCAGAAAAATTATGCTCAGCCTGTGATGATTCTCTTTTCCAACAATGAGAGGGTAGACTTTACAGATGTAAAATTCCAAAAGGCATTACACATTGCAGACATCATGAAAACGATGGATAACCGTCTTAAGGTTGACCGTGCGACACTCAAACAATACAAGAGTGATCCAAAGACAAGAGAACAAGCCAAACGGTATTTAGAAAAACGTAAGAAATTAGTTGCCGCCGGGCGATTGTAAGGCACGGAAAAAGCAGGGTTTCTCATATTTGAGATTCCCTGCTTCTTGTAACTAAACCGATATACTTAACTTTCCTTTTACTCTAAAATTATTAACTGCGATAGCCGTCTGGATTCGCACTCTGCCATCTCCAGGAATCTTCACACATTCTGTCAATTCCAAATTCTGCTTCCCATCCCAATTCTGCCTTTGCCTTGGAAGCATCTGCATAACAAGTTGCAATATCCCCAGCTCTTCTAGGTTTGATCTCATAAGGAATTGGTTTGCCGCAAGCTTTCTCATATGCTTTTACTACATCCAGAACACTATAACCATTTCCAGTTCCCAGATTGTATATGCTGACCCCAGACTTATCCTCAATTTTCTTCAATGCCTTCACATGTCCTTTGGCCAGATCCACTACATGGATATAATCGCGAACGCCCGTTCCGTCAGGTGTGTCATAATCATCACCAAATACGCCTAAGCATTTTAATTTACCAACAGCCACCTGTGCAATATAGGGCACTAAATTGTTGGGGATGCCTTTCGGATCTTCACCAATCATTCCGCTCTCATGTGCCCCAATCGGATTAAAGTAACGCAAAAGCACCACATTCCATTCTGGATCTGCCACATGGAAATCTGTTAAAATCTGCTCCAGCATACCCTTGGTCTGTCCATAAGGATTGGTAATTTGACCCTTGGGACACTCCTCTGTAATCGGGATCATTGCCGGATCCCCATATACTGTGGCTGAAGAAGAGAAAATAATATTCTTTACCCCATGTTTGCGCATCACATCACATAAAATCAGGGTTCCAGTGATATTATTGTGATAATATTCCAAAGGTTTCTGAACAGACTCGCCAACTGCCTTCAGCCCTGCAAAATGAATTACACTCTCAATCTGCTCTTTTTCAAAAATCTCTTCCAATGCCTGCGCATTCAAAATATCTGCCTGATAAAATGGAATCTTTGCGCCAGTGATCTTTTCCACTCTCTTGACTGCTTCCTCACTGGAATTTACCAAATTATCCACTACAACTACATCATACCCCGCATGAACCAACTCAATACATGTGTGGCTGCCAATATAACCTGCTCCGCCTGTAACTAAAATTGCCATTAAAAATACCTCCTACCATAAATTTTTCCAGCTAGGACATGCCTTTAACTGTGAGATCTAAGAATATCAAAAACTTTTTATCTCCATAATTTCCCAGCTATTTTTTATAAAATCAGTATATCACACTTAATATATTTAGTAAATACCAAATTTATTTACCATTATATTTACTAAATTATAACTTATCTGAACTCTATAAAAAATGAAACTGTCGCAGTAATATCTTCACTTGTCAGCAAATATGGAGACAATCTGGGATTTAACTGTAATAAAAGTTATACCTTTTCATATTATCTGTTTCATGAAAGTCTTTATTCACGGGTTTTCAGAATTTTCTACTGTTAGAGTTTTTGTGGTTTGGCACACAGTTGACATCTTTTTGCATTTCTTTGTGTAATATCAGAAATCCACCGCCATTTCAAGAACCGGATGGATAAGGTTATGTATACGCTTGATACTGCTCTTTAACAATAAGCGAAAATAAATAAGCCTACCTTGTACTTTGCCGAGACAGGTAGGCTTTAGCCAGTCTGGGAGGTAAACCACTTTGTGGGCGGCTACTCCTTTTTTACAATATAACATTTCTGACTCTGAAAATCAACTGCATTTTTTTGAGTTTCCCCATTTTGTAATCCATAGCCCCAAAAGGTTTCCATCATAAAATGATGGAAACACTTTGCACATAAAAGCGTTAGGAAAAGCTAGCTTTTCAGACGCTTTTTGTGCAAGATGTCTATGCTGCCAAAGGCAGCAAGATCTTTTGGCGCTAAAATATCAGTGATTATAAAAAATGGGGAAACTCAAACATTTTTTGAATTCGGCAAAATTATTACCCTTTCATAATCTGACATATCCCACATTCAGACACCATTTTTGACACCGTTTTTCCGAAATTTTACGGTTTTTGGCGAGTCTGGATGAAAAGAAGAAATGCCAGAATTTCCCGTATTCAGGCGCTTACAGCGTTCAATAAAGAATGATAAAAGCTATACCATAAAAGGTAAAAGTTTTAATATCCAAAACCTTTCTCAACACTCCTCACTACACTGCTTGACAATCTGTTCCATCTGCTGCCACTTTGCTTCCATATCTGCCACCAGCTTCATCTGTGTACGGCAGCGATCTAGATTATGCCCTTTGCGATGAGTTTTAAAGTAGACATCCCCCTGAAGATAGTCAGTCAAAAAACGCATCCCACATTCATAAGTCATCATTTTTGCGCCCATTGGAAGCATGGCAAGCTCAAGCTCTGTAAGACTGCCCTGACATCCGCTTAAAAATCCTTGTGTATATAATTGAAACAAATGCAGATCACAGCTCACTTTTGACAAATCTGGTTCATCTTCTGCTCCCGTACTGGCGCCAAATCGGATCGAATCACCAAAATCATGTACTGCAAGTCCTGGCATCACGGTATCTAAGTCAATGACACAAATCCCTTTCCCTGTCTTTTGATCCAACATTACATTATTGAGTTTTGTATCATTGTGTGTGACACGCAAAGGCAGCCTGCCCTCCGACAACAGTTTCCCCAATACAGATGCTGTCTCTTCTCGCTCTCTAAAAAATTCAATCTCTTGTGCAGCTTCTTTTGCCCTGCCGCAGATATCTTCCTTTACCGCCTGACAGAAGGTTCTATATCTTGCCTCGGTATCATGAAATCCTGGAATTGTCTCATGAAGCGTCTCTGCCGGATAATCGGCCAAAAGCTGCTGAAAATTGCCAAATGCCGCCGCACTCTCATAAAAATCCTGTTCTGTCTCTACCTGGTCATAGCTCACAGCGTCCCGAATCCGGTAATACATACGCCAGAACTCTCCACTTTCATCCCGATACCAAGACTGTCCATCCTCTGCGGGAATAACTGTCAAGGTCTCCCGCAGCTCATCCCCGCCAGATTTTTTTATTTTATCTTTTAAGAAAGAGGTGACACCAACGATATTTTCCATCACCTCCCAGGGCTTTGTAAAGATCGCTTTGTTCATTCTCTGCAAAATATAATCGCAAGGCCCTTCCACCAGAAATGTGTCATTGATATGCCCGCTGCCCCAGGGACGCACTTCCCCGAGTTGTCCCTGTAATTGGAAATGTCCCAGCGCCTCCTTTGCCTGTCTGTGCAAATGTTTTTCTTCCATAAAACTTTTCCTCCCTGTATCTGCGCGAAACAATAATTCTTGTAACTATTCAGAATCTTTAAAAATTCTCTGGATATAATCCTTGTTTTTTGAGTTCTGAAATGGCTTTGACAACCATTTCCTTATCCTCTTTATAAGTGACGCCATACCACTTATCCTGAGAGTTAAGTACCTGTACGCTTGCCTTGCCTTCTGAGAGCAGACCATCCACCGCAAATGGCAGGAAATATTCTGCTTTCAAAGGATTCTTAGGCAGATTATTTTTCAAAAACTCTACAAATCCCGATTCCAGTTCTTTTAAAATACTCTGTGAAAAACCCCACATATTCATGGACACTGTACTATCCATAGAAAGCTCTGTCCATGTCTTTCCTTCATCCTCCGTAAACGCTGCCCCAGCGCCACGTTTTTCGATATGTGTACGCTCATCAATTCCTGTCAAAAATCCTTCGGCATCCGTCTGGCAGATCCCTCTTGCCACATGTCCATTTTCAGTGAGCGTATTTTTCAAGGCATAACCCACCATTGTATAGCGGTATAATTGATCATCCTCATGTGATACCAGATAATCATAAATTGCCCGATATGCATGTTTTCCATAATAGTCATCCGCATTGATCACTGCGAAAGGCCCATCAAGCACTTCCTTGCAGCAAAGGATTGCATGACCTGTACCAAACGGTTTTTGTCTGCCTTCTGGAACAGTAAAGCCTTCTGGAAGTTTCTCAAGTTCCTGATAGACATATTCCACTTGTATTTTCTGGGAAATACGCTCTCCAATACTTTCCTTAAACGCTGCCTCATTTGCCTTTTTTATGATAAATACTACTTTTTCAAAACCTGCCGCCATCGCGTCATAGATTGAAAAATCCATAATAATATGTCCCTGCTCATCAATGGGATCAATTTGCTTTAATCCTCCGTAACGACTTCCCATCCCTGCCGCCATAATTACTAATACTGGTTTCTTCATCCTCTTACCTCCTTAAGATTATCATGACCATGTTGCTTAATATCATGATAATACAAAAAAAAGTTTCTGTATTTGCACAATTTTTTTGCTTTTTTGCACAATTATATGATAAAATAGACTTACATTTTGATATATTTAATTCCGGCCAATCCACTGATCATTGAGAGGAAACATATGGACTTTTATAGATATCCCCTGACACATATTTTTGATGTTCCCCAAATTGTCACCATCCACTATTTTGAATACGGAAAAGATTTCACATTTGACGGTGAATCTCATGATTTCTGGGAATTTCTCTGTGTAGACAAGGGGGAAGTCATTGTTACTGCCGGCCAGCATGTACACAATCTAAAAAATGGCGCTATTATTTTTCATAAACCAGGAGAATTTCACTCTGTAGCCACCAACGGCAAAACGGCCCCTAATCTGGTGGTAGTTTCTTTTGTATGTCATTCTCCCGCTATGACTTTTTTTGAAGATAAAATCTTAAGACTTGGAGAGTTGGAGCGCAGTCTTTTGGCAACAATGATTGCAGAAGCCAGGGATGCATTTCTCACCCCTTTGGATAATCCCTATACTCATCGTCTGGAACGCAATCCCAGACAGCGTCCAGGTACAGAACAGATCATACAATTTTCTCTGGAACATTTTTTGATCTCTCTCTATCGTAAAGGACAGGCGAACTACACACAGCCAAAGCTTGCCAAATCCATGAAAATAAAACAAGATCAAGAACAATGGGAACATCTGAAAAATTATATGGTATCCCATCTCACACAAAATCTTACAGTAGAACAAATTTGTCAGGACAATCTGATGGGGCTGTCCCAACTTCAAAGAATTTTCCGCAGTCAATGCGGGTGTGGCATTATTGAATATTTCTCTCAACTAAAAATTCAGCGCGCCAAAGAATTAATCCGTGAAAACACTTTGAATTTTACCCAGATTGCAGATTATCTGGGATATACTTCCATTCACTATTTTTCCAGACAGTTTAAAAAAATCACTGGTATGACGCCCTCAGATTATGCGTTATCTATCAAGGCGCTTTCGGAACGTTAAAGCGCCTCTATACAAGAACACCAATTATGTTCTTGCACAGACACGCTCTATTACTAATCTTCTATTTCCATTCTGCTTTCCACAGACCATGCAGATTACAGTATGCATAGGCAACTACTGGCTTATCCTCAGGACACAAACAAAATACAGCTTCTGGTTTTTCTCCTGGAGAAAGTTTTTTCAGACATCCGCCCTGTTTGGTCTCCAAAAAAATCCACATAATATAATGCTCGTCCAGCATCGGATGTTCAATCTCTCCCACTGTTACCGTAACTTTGTCACCATCCTGCGCGATAACCGGCACATGCTTTTCTCCTGAAGCATCTGTCGCATTGGCATGAAGCTCCTGAAATGTCTTGGCCTCTGCCTGATCTCCTGATACAAGCTCCATCACTACACTCTGGCACTCTGAACACTTATAAAAATTCATTTTTTTGCCTCCTTCTCAAAATTATATAATGACCAGTTAAAACGGTCACAAAAAGTATACCCAGAAATCTTTAACGATATGAGCAAATGCCCTAGTTTTCTGCTGATGATTCATATTCTTTTACATATACTACAGACAGAATCCCCGCGGCCAACTGCAGACATTTCAGGACATCGTCCATGTTTTTAGCGCAGTAACCCGCGGGGTATCTCACTTCTAAAATGTGACCGTATTTCCTTACACCAAGAAATTAGTTTAATTCTGCAATCCTTGTGACACCCACAAAAATTTCAGAAATCTTATACCAAGTAGCATAATCAACCACTCCCGTCTGAGGCAGCCCAAAAACAGATTGAAATCTCATAACTGCCTCCCTAGTTGCTGGGCCAAAAGATCCATCGGCGCTGATTCTGGGAATGGAAGTATAAACTTGAGCAATTCTATTTAACTGCTCCTGCATCTGTCGCACCTTAGCTCCGCTCGAACCAATGGTCAGATTTTCTCTCGGCCAAGAAGCTGGTATACCAGAAATTTCTTCCGCCTCATTGATATACATATCATTTCCATAATAATACCGTAAGATTTCTATTGCTGAATAATTCTGATCTCCCAAATATTTGGATCCCCATTGGCTCAGCCAATTGGAATTTGCGTATCTAGTATTTGTATTGTTTATTTTCAGACAAATCTCCCTGCAGAAATTTACTATCTACAATTTATTCAAGACATTATCCAATAATTGTAAACCATTATAATATTTTAGTTGACATTTATTATAACCACAGTTACAATATCTTTATAAACTGATAGAACAATTGACTTTACCTAAAAAGCAACCGTTCTGAAATTTCCAAAGCAAACACCAAAGAAAGGATTTTTACTATGAAAAACTCATCTGATTCTATGAACACAACCTCTGGCAAAAGAGGATTAACAGTTCGCCAACTCGCTGTGATTGGTCTGATGACCGCCGTTACTTGTATTTTGGCTCCCTTTTCTCTTCCTATTGGACCAGTACCCATTTCTTTGACCAACTTAGTGATCTATTTTTCTCTCTATGTGCTTGGCATGAAAAAAGGAACGATCAGCTATCTGATCTATTTGTTGATTGGCTTCATTGGTGTTCCGGTCTTTTCTGGTTTCACCAGCGGACCAGAAAAATTATTTGGCCCCACTGGGGGATATCTGATCGGCTTTCTGCCTATGGCGCTGATTGCAGGATTCCTAATCGACCGATTTATCTCCAGCAAACTCATTTGCTTTCTAGGTATGGCCGCTGGTACTGTTGTCTGCTATGGTTTTGGTACCGCATGGCTTGCCTATCAAGCACACTTGGACTGGAAAGCAGCTCTGTTTGCAGGTGTGATCCCCTTTCTTGCTGGTGATCTGGCTAAAATGTTGCTTGCTATGATTGTCGGTCCCCAGATTCGAAAACAGTTAATTCGAGCAGAACTATTTTTCTGATTTTATGTTTTTTCACTAAAAATCAACAATATTCCTCCAAGAAAAATAAAAAAATCTGATACATTGAAGACAATGCGATTGAGACGCTTCCAGGGGGTTTGAAACCGCACATAATCTACCACATACCCCCTGGACAATCTGTCATACAGATTGCTGCCGCCGCCTCCCAACAAAAAACTCAACCCCAACAACATTCTGACATTTTCTCTTTTATGTCGTAAGAAAAACCAGACTCCTGAAAGTACCAGCAACAGACTAGCACAGAGACCTTTCACCAGGTTTGGCTGCTTTTCCAAGAAATTTAGCGCCGCGCCATAATTGTGATGCCTGCACAGTAAAATTTTCCCCTTACAGAACTCTTTCTCTCTCCCCCATTGCAGCCGCTTCTCCAAATGTATTTTCAAAAAAGTATCTCCTGCAAAGATGGTTGCTGCTACGATTGCAAACTTCATCGTAAGGCTCCTTTCTGCACAACTTGTACACACAGAAATTTTTGTATATACAAGAATGCCTGACTTTCACATTTCACAGACAGTCTCCCTGCCAAAGACAGGGGCTTTTGTGGATAGCTTACCACATCCTGCCCCCTTTTGCCAGAGTATTCTATACAGACAACATTTCATCTGTATTACAGGCTGATAGCAACTACTATCGCTCTAGCGAATCCGAAACTCTTCAAAAGCACGATACAAGTTCATGCGCCCCCAGCCAAAGGCCTGATCTGGATAGGTTCGTTTTGGATCGCGCTCTGCACTGCGAATCAGCATATTTTTAATGCCTACACTAGTCAACGTTGAGTAATTTCCTCTCACAAGTCCCCACTCCATCATCAAAGCCACCGCCCCAGCTGTCACCGCTCCCGCCGCACTAGTTCCTGTTCTTGTGACAAATATATCGCCAGGCTCCACGCCATAGACTTCCACTCCTGGCGATACAAAATCTGGTTTGATCATATTATTGGCAGTAAAACCTCTGCCTGAATTAAGATAAATACTGTTGTTTCTGACATCATACGCTCCCACTGTCATCGTAGCGATTGCACTTGACGGAACGGTAAGGGTAGTATCAGGATTGGAACGGACAAAAAAGACTTCCCCTGTCAAAAACTCTTTCAACGGCAGCCACATATGGAAGGTATGCCCGATTTCTCCCTCTTGGTATACTCGAATATTCCATAATCCCTGTGTCGGCTTAGTAAACCGAATAAAAACAACCTGAGAACCATCCAGAATACCTACCACCCGATAATCCACAGAGACCTTGGTATCTTCAAATAAAAAATTATATTCCCGTCCGCCAGAGAGAATATATTCACTGGGCATTCTCTCACCTGTAGGTGAAATAATATCTAACAGAAAACGCTGCGGCGCCTGCGCCCACAGCTCTACATAAAATCCTGCAACGCCGCTGCCGACATCAATCTCTACATTGCGGATTGTTTCATCCTCCTCAAGCTGCCCAAGAAAATGGTGACGCGAATTTCCTTCATTTCCTGACACCACCACAACTGCATGATCATTGTGCAGCGCCATATAATTGATCATAGTAGACAACGGATTAACACCGGTATGCCCTCCCATGTCTGTTCCCAGACCTACACAAATGACAAGAGGCATATTTCGTTTTCTGGCAAGCATACTTAGATATTTGACTCCTGCCATAATATCATTCTCTTGATATACGGTTGCATCCTCATTGATAAAATAAAAATCACGCAAATATTTTTTTGCTGGTTTTAATTTTACCATTGCAATTCTGGCCAGCGGCGCGGCTCCCACAAAATTCTTTTCTGGAATCTCGCTGCCCGCGGCTACGCTTGCCATATAAGTTCCATGTCCATCGTTATCCACCACCGGCACCATTTCTTTGGGATTTTCAGTATTCAAAGCCCGATTGATCTGCTCATCCTGATATTCACTCCCATAGATAAATCCCTCTGGAGGTGTACCGCTGCGGTCTGTCTGATCCCAAATGGCCGCGATCCTGGTACTGCCATCACTATTTCGAAATACCGAACTCTCATAGTCAATCCCAGAATCCAGAAACCCAATCAAAATCCCCTGACCATTCAACGACAAGGTTGGTTGGTTCTGCAATCTTAAAATTCCGCTTACCTCGAGCGCACTCTCATCCATTGGCGCATAACAGCCTGGTATGGCGCTGTAACTGTAGTTCTTAATACTTAAAGGCGGATTCCCTTCCCTTGGCAGATATACGATATCATAAGTCTCATCCAGATTTTGCACGCAAGGAATTGCCTGATCCTCACGCAATTCCAAGATGTACTCCATTATAAAATCATAATAATCATTTGAGTATACAGCCTCTTCACATTCCATCTGCTTCTCTTTTCTTTTTTTACCAGCATATGCAAAAAAAGAGGATTCCATGAACGGAAATCCTCTTTTTTAATCATGCCTTATTTCACTGTAATACGAACTTTTTTGGTCTTTTTGTTAAATGTTTTTACAGTAATCACTGCCTTGCCCTTCTTCTTTGCCTTGACAACGCCTTTTGTATTTACTGTTGCCACCTTCTTATTGGAAGAAGTGAAAGTCAGCCTGCTGGCTGTACCCTTAGGCAAAGTTACTTTTAATTTGCATGTCTTGCCTTTCTTCAGCGTTTTCTTAGATGGCGTCACCTTAGAAATCTTCTTCGGCGCTTTCTTAACAGTTAGTTTATATACTTTCACTTTACCATTCTTGTTGATCGCTTTTACCGTAGTTTTGCCAGTCTTTTTTGGAGTTACCACACCCTTCTTGGTCACGGCTGCTATCTTGCTGTTAGAAGTGCTATAAGTGCAGTTCTTGGATAATACAGAATATTTTTCTCCAACACCCAAAGTGATGCTCTTTATGGAGATCACTTTTAGCTTGATCAGCTTTTTAATGGCGTTCTTAAGATCGGTATCCGCTTTATTTACCTGTGCCTGTGTAGCATCCTTATTGTCCAAAACTTTCTGTGCTGCTTTCAATGCCTTGTCATAGACTTTCCAGCTTGCCTCTGTATAATCTGCTTTCTTATATTTATTCTTTGCAGCGTTTATGGCAGCTTTTAGTTTTGTCTTGTCTGCTTCCTGAATACCTGGTTCTGGTCCTGGCCCTGGCTCTGGTTCCGGCTCTGGAGTCTTGCCACTATAATTTACCTTGACCACAGTAAGCGACATAGCAGGCACTTCATAGATCAGCTTGCTGCCGTTAAGTGTTGTACTTTTTGAGACTGGAACAACCTTGGTCTGGTTCTCCATCGTATTCATGTCCATAGAATCGCCAGACAGACAAATAAGTTCCACTTTGGCGCCATCTTTCATCTCTGGGAAATTCAAAGTAATCTCTTTGGAATAATCTGCATGATTCACCAATTTTGTATAAATATTATACTCATCCTCAGAAGTCACATAATACAAATCCGTCTGATGTCCTGACTTCTTATTAAAGGAAGCTGTCTCGCTGTTGTATTTTTCCAGCGTGGTATTGAGCAGATGCTTGCCATAATTGTTGGCATACATGGTCTGCACATAATAGCTTGGTGTGCCATAACTTCCATACGCATCAAATTTAATTAAATTGTAATCCCAGTCCCGACAGCCTTCCCGTTCAAAAAGAGGCGCATAGGAGGCGTGGCGCACAATATCCGCGTTACGCTCAATCCCTGTCATATAGGCCGCCTCGCTGATGGCCGTATCTAACACATTCTCTGTCGTTGAGGTGAGATGACCTGCATACTCACCGATAAATACATTACTGCCTCCCTCATTCAGACGCTTGTAGCTGTCATATGCATAATCATCAGTAAGCAGTGTATTGCTGTTGTCTCCAGAATAATTGATGTAGTAATGCTCATCTACCAACGTCTCACCTGGCATGTCGCGGTTAATCCATTTCCAGGCATCTGTATTCTGATTTCCCTGGTAATATGGACCAGTAGAAGAAATCAAGGTAATTTTTCTGCCTGGATAATGTTCCTTCACATAGTTTTCCACATATTTTTTGATCCAGGCATAATTATCGTAATAAGTCTGTCCCCAATTCTCATTTCCAATGCCAATATAGTTGAGATCAAAGGCTTCCTTATGGCCATTCTCCACACGCTTGGAAGCCCAATATTTCTGAGTTGCATCAGTGCTTGTGGAACTGCCCCAACAGTAGTCAATCAAATTTGTAGCATGTTTAGCAAATTTCTCCAGCTTATCCCCAGTAACCGGATCGGCAGTGGGGCGGAACTGGCAGAAAATACCTGCGCTCAAAATTGGAAACGCCTGTGCGCCCAAATCCTCACAGAGTGTTAAAATCTCATGATAACCAAACTGATAAGACATCATATAGCCATAGCCTGGGGTATAATTTACAGGATGACCCTCTGTGCCCCAATAGCTTCCGATCGCCCTTCTCTCCTCCAAGGGACCCACGGAATCTTCCCAATTGTAATAGTTATCTGTGCCATAGCTGCCCTCAATCACACATCCGCCTGGGAAACGGATAAAACTTGGATTTAACGCCTGCAGCTTCTCTACCAAATCCTTTCTCAGGCCAGCGCCATAAGAATAATTTTTATTGCCATATCCATAGCCATCTGTGGGAATCAAAGATACCATATCCAGATACATTACATCTGAAGCTTTGGCCCCCTCAAAACTTAAAACCAAAGTGCCAAGCTTTGTGCTGTTCCCTTTTAAAGATGCAGAAATTTTCTGCCATGTGCCATCTTTTTTCAAATTCAAAGATACCTCATTGGTTAGTGCTGTCCCTGCATCATCAACAACTTTAACCTTTATGGTTCCACCATAAGCGCTGTTTGCTTTCATAAACATGGAAAATTTGTATTCTTTATCTTTCGTGACTGGCATTGCAGATTGGTCTAATTTTTTCTTTTCCACAAATCCATGATTGGATAACTTTTGATTTCCAGTGATCTTAGCATAATTCTTATTCTTATCATTTAAGCCTGCGCTTCGCTCCACCACAAAATTAGATTCATTGCTGCTGTTCCAGTGAAGTTTCCATGAATTTTGATCTCCTTTAATCTCTGGCGCCGTAGCGGAATCCAGATTCTGGTAATTCTCAAAAGAATTGTTTTTTACCATCTCTGTTGACAATCCGCCATCCGCAGAACTATTGATATCCTCATAGAACACACCAAACAACTCCTGGCTGATATCCACACCCTTATTCTTCTGGTCAATGGTCATGGCATATTCTGTCGTATTCTTAGACAACACCAAAATCTCAATCTGTTTGTCCTTTTTAATGCTAGGATTATCTGCCATACTGCAAGTTGCTGTCAATGTAACCTTTGTATCTGTATCTGGCGGTGTGATTTTACCATCATCAGAAATCACCCCAGGCTTACTGCTTTTCCAGGAAACGGATACTTTTCCTTTCATCGCTGTGGATGGCAGTGTCAAATTCTTACGAATGCGGCTGGGCACTCTCCCCTCTTTCACTTCTGGGATTGTCAGAGCATTCCCTGCTGCTGAGACTACAAATGCATCATTGACATTGGAATACACCTTCCAGCGATATACCCCGCAGGAATCTCCTGTGACCATCATATACATCCGAATGGATTTTGTGGTAATCTCTCCTATCGTGATCTGATTATAACAGTTAAGCTTGGAAAAATTCTTGCCGTTAGACTTTAATTCTGCATCTTTCCAGTTACCAGCATTATCTTTATATTGAAACCGAACCTTTGTGGGAACCTTCATCCCCACTGTATCACCATACCAATATACCTGAAAAGTCTTGGTAGTAAGCGCCTCATCCCAATCATATTGAATCCAATGCTCACTTCCTGCGGTCTGCGGCCAATTTCCCCAGCCAAGCCCAGTTCCTATCGAAGAACCTGTCGGTTCAAAGTCAGCATTGTTAATACCGTTAATATTCTCCCAGTCAGAAGTATAGTCTGAGCTTGGCACACCATATACCGCTGCATCCGTTAAATTCAAATCTGGACTTGGCTCCTCTGGGGTGACAATACTTGGTTTTGGAAAACTGTCTGGCACATCGCCCAAAAGCTTCCAATCCTTAACCGCCACAGCAACTTTTGTATTGTTTGATTTTGTATGCTGCATGGTAATGCGGATCTTAGAGGTGGTCACAGGTTCAAATTCATATATCTTTTCCACATTTCCCGCAAATGTCCAGCTCCCTTTCCTGGTAACTTCCGCCCAGCCGCCGTCCTTGGTTCCATATTCCACTTTGATGTCAGTCGGAACCATAACCCCGCCGCCGTCATCATAAAATAAAATGCTTGACCCTGTAATCTTGGCCTGCCGCTCACCAAGATCATACATCATCCACTGATCTTTGGTCTGAAGGTCTGGATCTCCATGTGCATTCCAGAAGGAATTTTGCATATCCTGATCCGCAAAATTTTCTGCTCCCATCCCATAGCCAACATAATTTACAGAAGGAACTGCATAATCACGAAGTGTCGGATTTTCCACATCTTCCCATGACATTCTAGAAACCTCATTCTGCTGCATTTGCCCTGCCATCACTGATATGGATGATGCAAGTACAGAACCGATCAGTAAAGCACCTGCCAGAAACAAACTTATCACACTGCGCAGTTTTTTTAATCTCATATTCCTTTCTCCTTTCCAGAAAATTTGCATAACAGGGACGGAAATCATTTCCGTCCCTGCCATATTTGTTCTGTAATCTATAACATAATAATCATACGTTTTTTACGCACAGCATCTCTGTTATTATTTTACAGTAATCTTAACCTTTTTGGTTTTCTTGTTAAAGGTTTTTACAGTAATCACTGCCTTACCTTTCTTTTTCGCTTTTACAACACCCTTTGAGCTTACGGTAGCTATCTTCTTATTAGAAGAGGTAAAGGTAAGCTTGCTGGCTGTGCCCTTAGGCAAGGTTACTTTCAATTTACATGTCTTACCCTTCTTCAAAGTCTTCTTGGTTGGCGTTACCTTAGTAATTTTTTTCGGCGCTTTCTTGATCGTAAGTTTAAATACTTTTACTTTGCCGTTCTTGTTGATTGCTTTTATGGTAGCTTTGCCAGTTTTCTTAGGTGTCACCAGACCCTTCTTGCTCACTGCTGCCACCTTACTGGTGGAAGTGACGTAAGTACAATTCTTAGTTTTTACAGAATATTTCTCTCCCACACCCAAAGTTACATTCTTTGTAGAGATCACTTTCAACTTCACAAGCTTTTTAATCGCGTTCTTGAGATCCGTATTAGCCTTATTTACCTGTGCCTGAGTTGCATTCTTGTTGTCTAAGACTTTTTGTGCCGCTTTCAAAGCCTTGTCATAGGTCTTCCAGCTTGCAGCAGTATAATCTGCTTTCTTATATTTCTTCTTTGCAGTATTTATAGTTGCTTTCAGATTTGTCTTATCAACACTCTGCACTGGCGGCTCTGGTGTTTTCTTGACCAGATTATTCATAGCATCCACCAATGCATCACGGGCAGTCAACACTTCTGTCACTAAATCAGCGTCCGCTTTCTGGAGCACCTTCTTAGCATTTTCAAGCGCTTCTTTATAGACTTTCCAGCTCTCTGCGGTATAATCGCTCTCTTTCAGGCCTTTGTCCTCATAATCTTTCACAAGATCTGATAACTCTTTCTTATCATCAGTAGTAGCGGCTAACTTACCTTCCAGTTTCCACTCAACAACAGCTACCGCCACTTTCTGTCCGCCTACCACAGCGTGGTTCATGGTGACACGGATCTTAGAAGTGACAATTTTCTCAAATTTATAAGTGTTGTATTCCTCTTTGTTATAAGTCCAGTCACCCACTGGTTTTACTTCTGCCCATGTACCGGCGTCTGTCATATATTCAAACTTAACGCCTGTTGGGGTGACAACACCGCCGCCGTCATCATGGAAAAGAATCGAAGATTCTGTAAGTTCTGCCTTGCGCTCGCCAAAATCATACATCATCCACTGATCTTTGGTCTGAAGGTCTGGATCATTATGGCCATTCCAGAAAGTGCTCTCATCACTATCTGCAAAATTTTCTGCTCCCATGCCCCATCCAACATAATTTACAGAAGGAGTGGCATAATCGCAAAGCCCCGGCTTCTTGCCACTATTTGGCGAGTCTGCCATTGTCCAGATCAGCATCCTAGAAGAATTATTCTTTGGTTCTTCCAGACCTGCAGTATATTCCGCATCATCACCACGGTTGTTCCATGCATAATATGGAACTGCCTGCAGTTTCGCATCAATCATTTCATTTCCTCTGCCAGTAGCATATTTTACATCACCGGTAATTTCTACAACACCTTTCAGTAAATTCTCCTTATAGGTTGCTGTCAATTTTGCATCTCTAGGGATTACAAAATTCAGAGGATCAAAATTCTCAATTGTTGTGTTGAGCTGTGCATTGCCTGCTTTTTCCATACAGTAGACAATTGGTCCTCTCTGCAATGCAATCTTTCCCTGAGTAGCTGTTACTTTCTCATGAGACTCTGTCATTCTGATTTCCATTGGAATGTCAATGGACACTACATCACCGTTGGCCCATGTACGGTCAATCACAGCATATCCTTTTTCCGTTTGGAACGTAACTGCGTTTCCATTTACTTTAATGGTAACATTTTTGTTCTTCTGCTCATTTACCCATCCTGGAATGCGAACTTTTAAGGCAAATTTCTTAGCTTCCTTGAGACTAACAGTCAAAGCTACCGCCCCATCCCAAGGATATTTTGTCTCCTGTTTTAAGCCAACTTGTGTTCCACCAACATTGACAGAACCATTACTGCCGACAAACATATTTACAAAGACATCATTCTTATGTACGGTATACATATAACCGCTCAAAGATGCAATTGTCCGCATCAGGTTAGGCGGACAACATGCACATCCAAACCACTCAGAACGTGAATTTCCGCCGTTTACTTCCAGCAGAGTGCTGTAAAAGAAACGATTTCCATCTAAGTTCTCTCCTACCAGAATCGAATTGTAGAGATTTTTCTCCACCATATCTGCATACTTTCCATCCTCATGCAGCAGATTCATTCTCTGATTCCAGTTAGCTGCGGCGATTGCTGCACAGATCTCACAATAAGACTGATTCGGAGGCAGATCATAATCTGCGCCAAATCCTTCTGCATCACTGTCCTTTGTGGTTGCTCCAATTCCGCCTGTAATATAAGTCTTTCTCTCAGTAACAGAGTCCCAAATAGCCCCCAGACTATTAATGTATGCCACTTTATCTGGATCGCTCTCCGGCAGCAGAGTTGCAATATCTGTTACGCCTGCATAGAAATAATTTGCACGCACTGCATGGCCAACTGCATTGGTCTCATTTTTAAATGGTGTTCTGTCCTGAGAATAGGTATCGCCATTATAACCGCTGTCACGCAAACTTGAATCCTCTCCACGCCTGTCAATCAATAACTTAGCGGTATCATAATAAGATTTCCCTGCTCCTTCTCCTTCATATTCCTCAGCAAGCTTTCCAAATTTAACCAAGGCAAGCTCTATCTCCTCATGTCCAGGAACTTCATGACGTTTTCCGTTCGGTCCAAACATAGTAACAATATGATCTGCAAAACGCTTGCCTGCCACATAGAGCCGGTAATCTGGATTGTTTATTCCTTCACGATAACGGGTATAAGCCACTACACCTTCCAGGAAATGACCCGCATTATACATTTCATGATTGGCAAGGTTTACCCACCGATGGGTACCTGGATGACCGCCGCCACCTGCAATTTCACTTCTCAAGGTAAAGAATGTATCAATATAACCATCTGCATACTGTACCTTCTCAATCTTCTGAATCCAGCTCTCTAGCTTATCCTCCAGAATTTCCCTCTGTGCCTTCACTTCTGCACTGGTGTCATTCTTGGTGGCAGAAAGCGTATAGGAAATTGCCTCAATACTCTTATAAATATCTGAATCCTGGAATACATATCCCTGGAAAGCATTGTATTCTTCGTTATTTAATTTCTTGATGGCATTGTCAAAGTTTGGTTCTCCTCCAGAATCCTTAGCAATCTCCAAAATCGCTTTATTCAAGGATGTCATAGCATTGGTTTCCTGCTTGGGCATCCAGAACTCATCCTCCAACTGTACATTTTCAAAAGTAACGCTGCTGTTAGATTCTGCTGCTGTCACAGGAGCTTTTACTGATATATTAGCAGTTGCTGTATACGTTTTTCCGTCATATGTAACAGTTCCATTTACAGTAAAACTCTTACCAGCCTTGTCAGCGGCATAATCTGATGCATTTACAGCATCCCATTTTACTGGAAGCAGTTTGGAGTTAAACGTCTCTCCATAATCATAATTATTATTTTTACTTATATAAGAAGGTGTGGGTTCATCAAATTCCACGCCATTTGCCACTACCGAATCTGGAAGAATCGGGGCAACCCCTACTGCCGTGGAAGTATTATAAGGATCGATACTGGTAATTTCCTCATTTAAAATCCTGAGAGCAAGATCTGTCTCCTGAGAAACTCCGTCCCTGGTAGCCTTAAGGTGAAGTTTTGCATTTCCTTCCGCTAAAGCTTTTATAGATACTTCCCGTGTATTTGCTGCTCCCTGAATCTCAATTTTATCTGCTCCCTCTGTGACAGACCATTCATATGTTGTACCTTCAGATAATTTACTTGGTGTAACATTTCCAGTAAACTTTCCTGTCGCTCCTACCGCAAGTTTGCCTTTGCCGGCAATGCTGGCGCTGCTGATATATTCTGGGAGCGCATCGTCGTATACCTCCCACTCACTGATACCGACATGTCCGCCGCCCTTGCCTACCAGCATACGCAGACTTTTCGTGCTTATAGTTTTATCAAAATTAACGATATTCCAAACACCGTCTGCTCCGTTATAACCTCCATGCTCAATTCCCACATCAGAGATATCTTTCCATTCTTCTCCATCCAGGTATTGTACCTTGGCGCTTGACGGGAAAGTTACGCCTCCGCCGTCAGCCCACCACATCACGCGCATAGAGGCCAGGTTCTGAGTCTCTGTCCAGGTAAGCGTGACGTCCATTGGATATTGATTCTCTGCCGCCCCCCAGCTATTCCAGCTTGTACTAGAATCAGCAGTAGCTAATGTTCCATCATTGATCTTCTCTGGAGAGATCCCAAAAGTATTGGTATAACCTGCTGTCGCTGTTGCACTCCGTCCCAGATTATCCTTGGGTTGCCCATCAATTGGGGAGACAATCCGCTCCATTGCCTTAGTGGAAACGCTTTGCTCTGCCCTCAGTGAAGTAGCCGGCAGCATAGTAATTGCCATAGCCATACTTAACACGATCGCTACGATTCTTCGTTTCATCTGTTTTCCTCCTCTTTTCTATCATTCATTCTGTCATAAAGCTGCTGTCATCTACCTGTGCTCTGATCTCCTCCTCTCCATAACTGTGCAAGGTTAGTTCCAACATTTCCATTGATTCAGTATTTTTAATTATAACAGTCTTATATGATATACTAAATGAAACTTTTTTAAGGTTATAGCAGATTTTTAATATGAACGTAATGATTCAGAACGCATCAAACTAGAAAGTCTAAATCTATAAATTTATTTCAAAGAACTGGACTTTTTGTGCGAGTGTGCATATTGTTTTTATTCTATAGAATTAGGTTGTGCTGCACCCATTGACACCGTAATCCTATAAGATAAAAAAGAATCCCGCTAAGCGAGATTCTTACTATTGATTATATTTTATTTAACCTGTTGTCATCAGAACCTTCATTACATTAAGCTCCTGCCACTCCTACTTTCTCCTCCAAAACAGGACAGCCGCGCATACTAATCACTGGCCCGCCATTATTCTCAATATAGTCCTCAGTGATCGTCACTGTTCCAATATTGTCATCTTTGGGAATTTCATACATAATATCCAACATAAATTCTTCAATAATAGCACGCAGTGCACGGGCACCGATATCCTTCTTCTTTGCTTTTCTGGCGATGGCGTGCAATGCATTTTCTTCAAATTCCAACTTCACTTCATCCATAGACAACAATTTCTTATACTGCTTGACAATTGCACTCTTTGGTTCTGTGAGAATCCGCACCAATGTATCCTCCGTCAATGCATCCAGCGCGAAAATCACTGGAAGCCGTCCCAAAAATTCAGGAATCATGCCATATTTACGTACATCCTCCACCTCAACTCTTTGCAGAAGATTTTCTTCTCCGTCATATTTGTCTTTCAAATCGGCATGAAATCCCATCGCTGACTGCTTGTTCAAGCGTTCCTTAATAATCTCCTCCAAATCTGGAAATGCGCCACCGCAGATAAACAAAATATCTTTCGTATTGACAGTGGCCAAAGGAACCATAGCATTCTTGCTGTTGGCTCCCACTGGAACCTCAATCTCAGCGCCCTCCAAAAGCTTGAGCATACCCTGCTGCACACTCTCACCGCTGACATCCCGTTGGTTTGTAGTCTTTTTCTTAGCAATTTTATCAATCTCATCAATAAAAATAATTCCATGTTCTGCGCGTTCCACATCATTGTCTGCTGCTGCCAGAAGCTTAGAAACCACGCTCTCAATATCATCTCCGATATAACCAGCCTCTGTCAAGGAAGTAGCATCTGCAATGGCAAGCGGCACATCCAATAATTTTGCCAATGTTTTGACCATATAGGTTTTACCGCTTCCAGTAGGCCCTAACATCAACATATTAGATTTCTCAATCTCTATACCATCCACATCATCACACGCTACCCGCTTATAATGATTATATACAGCCACCGACATAACTTTTTTGGCATGTTCCTGTCCTACCACATAATCATCTAAACTTTCTTTAATCTTATGTGGTGCAGGAATGGATTTAATATCCAAGATCGGCTCTGACTTTTTCTCCTCTTTAGCTTTCTTTTTTTTCAGCTTCTGAGTTTTGGGCATCATATTTTGGAGATCAGACAAATTAATCATACTGATATTGGGCATATTCCCAAAATTCCCCATATCTCCCAAAGGAAAATTAGCATGATTCATACTGTCAAATGTTTTCTGCATACAGTCTGCGCAGATGCAGATATCCTTGGGAATACGAATCATCTTCCCCGCCTTGCTCTCTGGTCTGCGGCAGATATAACAAGTATCCTCATATCCATCATCCTCATATTCTTCCTGTGCTTCCAACCCCTCAATTACTTCCCGAAAGTCTGTATCATCAAATCTCTCTTTATCGCTCATCCTGAATTCTCCTTTTTTATCTCAGTATCTAATAAATAATTATGAAACTAATAAATAATTAACATTTCACACTTACTTATTTCATATTAAAACTGAAATCTGGTATTATTATAATTCAATGAAGATAATAGCACAACTGCTTTTTCAAAGAGTTTCTAAAAAATTTAGAATCACACTGATTATTCGTAAAAATAATTGTAACCACAGAATTTCTGAGCAATTGGATCATAAAATATCCCAATTGTATTCTGCCCTTGCATTAAGAGCAATATTCGATCTTTCAATTCCACCACTTGATAGGTGTAACTGGGCATCTCTTCTACTTCTCCCTCACTGATTAGCTTATCACCCCAGGTTTTTTCCTCCCAATTCATTCGCCATTCTTTGATGTTCTGCGCTAATTCCTCGGCTGCAACTTCTTGCTGTATCATAGTATCCAACCAGTAGAATCCCTGAATATATAGATTTTCATATATTTCATAAGTATTATCTTCAATAGCATATGTCGACTTATCTTCAATAGCATATGTCGACACTGGCACAAAGAACAAATCTGTCATATAAACAAAATATTCTGCCAGAGACTGTTCAGACTGTTCCAGGACAGATATCATTTTCTCCTTCCCTAATTTCCACGCCTCCTGTTCTCTATGGTCAATCGAATCATAGGCAATACAGCTAAAACTCATCAGCGTCATCTCACCACATGCAATCTGCACTTGATAGTTTCTGCCTCCTAATTGCAGAATTTCCTGATAGAAATAGATATCTCCTGTAGTAGCTTCCCTGGCCACAGACATATTATAAAGGATATGCTTGTCATTTTTCTCAAACCATTCCATCACATCTGCAATGTCAACCCCTGTCTGATAACTGATTAACTGTCCAAAATATCCATCTACTGCAACAATTCTGTCTTCCTCCGCAACATAATCCACCATCCCATACTGCGCTGCGACAATTCCTTCCACCAAAAGTTCTGGTATGCCCTTTTCCAAATTTTGTCCAGACTTCGCATAATAATTCCAGGGGAAAATTTCTACATCATCCTCAATTTTTCCATAAAAAATATTGGAGCCAACATTCTCATATTCTGCCTGTTCTGGAAGGCTCTCTCCTTTTAATATCTGTCTTCCGGTCTCCACTATACCCAGATAACCAAGGCATAAAATCAACACCGCACACAGAAGTGTCAGCAATATGGATTTAAAGCTATGCACTGACCTTTCCCCCTTTCATACGAATCAAAACACGCGTTCCTTCTCCTAGCTGACTTTCAAACTTCATTTTACCTCGGTGGGTAGATACAATTTCTGCACACAGTGCAAGTCCCAGTCCGGCGCCTCCGTTTGCCCTGCTCCTCGCCTTATCCACCATATAGAAAGCTTGCGTAATTTTCTCAATTTCTTCTTTGGGAATCCCCACTCCTTCATCTGCTACCTCAATACAAAACTGATCTTTCTCAAACTGTCCAGCCACCCTTATATTCCCGTCTTCCTTTGAGGCTTTTATCGCGTTATCCACCAGATTATAAAGCAGAGACTTAAACAGTTCCCGATCTACCCATAACATTCCTTCCTCAGCTTCACAGGACAGATGCATCTTATGACTATCCGCAACCACCTTTAACGAAGTGCCAATTTCTGTAAACAATTTTTTCATATCTTCCTGCTGCCATTCTAATTTGGCTTCTCCCACTGTAATCAGTTCCATCAATTTTCCAGACAACGTGCGCATTCTGGTGGCCTCCTCCTTGATAATACCTGCATACTCAATGCGGCTCTCATCAGAAATTTCTTTTTTAATCTGCAAAAGATCAGAAAATCCCAAAATAGATGTCAGCGGCGTCTTCATCTCATGGGATAAGTTGTCAATAAAATGCTTGCGGTCCTCCGCCACATCTTCCAACGCCATGATATTGATCTCCACAGACTCTGCCATAATATTCATGTTCTGGGCAAGTTCTGACAGTTCATCATGCCCACGCTCTCGAATTCGTTTGTGGTAATTTCCCTGTGCAATCTCCCTGGTTCCTTCATTTACTCTTTTCAAAGGATAGAGAAGCATCTGTACCACGACAATCAAAATCAAGGCAATGCCAAGCGCACAGGACATTGTGATTACCTGGATTTGGTACAACATGTTCTCATGGGTTTCCATTACATCATGAATATCATTTTCTGTAATTACATAATAATTTTTGGCCTCCAGGCTCTCCGCTGAAGCAGTATAAAGCCTGCTGTTGCGCACCTGCATATGGGGAATGCCGCTGATCTTCACCTTGTCTAACAATTCCTTGGGAATTGACATCTCCTTATTGGCATAAATCTGCTCATTTTCTCCATCAAAAAAAGCAACGCCACTTTTACTCTTATCAAAAGTATCTGCCATAAATCTCTGCAAGGTCTTTTCGTCCAGCACAACCGCATTCGCCCGCAGCCGCTCTGTCAGCATCAGGCTCTTAAAGCTGGTCACTAAAAATTCATGTTCACTATATACACTCTGTTTTCTCTGCTCTAAGGCCAGTGAAAAACTATTATCCAATAGCAAAATACTGGTTATGCTCACTGCAAGCATCACCAGTATCAACGTACATAAAAATATTTTCTGCCAAAGTCTCATTCGACTACTCCTTCGCACTTTCCAGACGATAGCCAAGCTTTGGAATCGTCACCAGCTTGTCCTTTAAATTTAATTTCTTACGGAGCTGCTGAATATGAATATCAATGGTCCGGCTCTCCCCTTCATACTCAAATCCCCAAACTGCTGCCAGCAGACGATCCCTGGAAATAGCCACATCTTTGTGCTGAATAAAAAAGACCAGTACCTCAAATTCCTTAGGGGTCAAATATACATCTTCTCCGCCGCATTTACAGGTATGCTCCTCCACATTAACAGTGATATCCCCATAATGATAAGTACGCTCTGTTCGTTTTACCCGGCGCAGAATAACCTCAATCCTTGCCAACAGCTCCATTGCCTCAAATGGTTTGACAATGTAATCTTCAGCACCCAAACGAAGCCCCCGCACTTTATCTGTCAGCTCCTGCTTTGCTGTGATAAAAATAACGGGCGCTTCGGTATTGGTGCGCTGACGCATAATCTCAAAACCACTCATTTCCGGCAGCATCACATCAAGAAGAATCAAATCAAATTTTTCATGCTCAATCTTCTCAAATGCTTCTGCACCATTGTTGCACACTTCACTCTCATAACCGCCAATGGCAACCGTTGCTTCCATCAGTTTTGCAATATTGGGATCATCCTCCACAATCAAAATTTTTATCATATTCTGCCCCGTTTCCTTCTGTATTTTAATAACCATGAATTGCTTCGCAATGACATGGTATATCTATGCGCACTGCGGCGCGTATAATATCTTGCGATATTATACCATGAATTGCTTCGCAATGACATGGTATATCTATGCGCACTGCGGCGCGTATAATATCTTGCGATATTATACCATGAATTGCTTCGCAATGACATGGTATATCTATGCGCACTGCGGCGCGTATAATATCTTGCGATATTATACCATTTTATTGTAATATTGTATGCAGAGAAATGTAAAAAAATTGTTAGGCTTGTGACTGTATATTAAAATGTACTTCCTTTTCGGAAAAGTGTTTCTGACGTATAAAACATATAATATTATGTATATATTTACATACGATTACAGAATTTATTTTAGAAGCCCTTTACCCCGCCTTATTAAATTTCTTATAATGTTTTGGCTGAATTCCAAACAAACAAGCCAGACTTTTGTTTATTTTTTGAAGTACGCTATGATCATCACTGGAAACTGTAATATTAAGCGCCCAACTCAAATCCACATGTATAACGTATTCCGATGAAATGCCGTAGAAATGCACTTCATCACTAAACCATGTCTTTTGTAATTGATACGATTCCAATAAATACTCGATCAATTCCATCCGCGTTGTCCATTGAATACTTTGCACTGATTTTTCAGATAAAATCTCACGAAATCTCTTTGGGGAAGCCGCAAATTCAATCTGATATAAAAACTGTGTATCTTCCACTTTCCGGAATGCCATTTGAAATAAGTAGTTTTCAAACGAACCCGAGAACAATTGTCCATCAAATTTATAAATCGGCGGATTTTCTTCCTCTGTCAGTTTCAAAAACAACAAGCTCTCTGACCAATGGGTAGAAAACAGCATATATTCATTCATATCAATATCAAATTCATCTATGTAACAGAGATAATCCCTTAATATACTGTCAATATTGACTTCTGTATATCCATCCCACTCCTGTTCCAACAATCCATTGTCATTTTGACCCATCTCTTCTAAAAACAGTAGATATGCATATGGAATACTTTTTCCATGTTGTTTCAAATCGGCTATTTCCTCCAAGGCATGAATTTGTTTTTGCGATGCCGGCTCAACTTTTTTTGACCACTGTTGATCTATGGAGTTCATTGTTTTAAAAAGCCTTTCAATCATTGTTTCTAAAGAACCCGCTTCAAAAGAAATTTCATTTAACATTACGTTATTGCCTCCTTTAGCGGTTTTCATTTATATTAAAAGCATCCTATCGAATAATCGTTTGGATATAAAACAAAACTGTCAACTACTTTATGTAGAAATTCACAAGTATTTATCTATTGCGCCCACTGTATCAAGCAATTCTTCCATGCGCTCTTGTACTTGTCGCGCCTGTCTGCTGCTGTCCTCTCCCAGTTCTACAGCCTGTTGTGTATTTGCTGATACTTCCTGGCTGACTGCCGATATCTGGTTAATACTGTCGACGATCACATTATTAGATTGAAGAATCTCTTCAATTTTCTGATTGATCTGCTCGACATTTTGATTTAATTCTGTCATCCTGCCGCCAATTCCAGAAAATTGTTGATCTGCACTGCGAATCAGTTCGCGCTCCATATGTGACGCTTCCATCACATGATCGACAGTATTCTTTGCTATATCCGCATTTTGACGCAGCGTTTGTACAATATTTTGAATATTTTCTGTCAATTTCCTGGTCTCATCAGCCAACAGCCGGATCTCCTCTGCCACAACTGCAAATCCACGCCCTGCTTCCCCTGCCCTTGCACTCTCAATGGAGGCATTCAAGGCAAGAAGATTTGTCTGGCTGGAAATTGCAAAAATTTGCTCTGTGATCTCATCAACAGTCCTGGCATTTTCAATCAGGCTAGCCACAGAAGAAACTACCTGTTCATTAGCCTTTTTCATCTGATCTGACTGATTTTGAAGGTCATCCATAGAACTTTGCCCGCCTTCCACAGCTTCCCTAGACTGCTGTGCCAGTCTGAGCATTTCATCAGACATTTCCTTGGTATGTTGAATCATTTCCTGGATATTTTCTGTCATTACTGTCTGTTTCTCAATACTTTCTGCATTATTGGAATTACCATCAGATATGCCAGACAACGCCTGTGCTGTAGAGCTTACATCCTGGCTTAAAATACAGATATATTCTTCTGCCCTGGCAGAATTCTCCTTTACCGCCTGCACCACCTGCAAGACATCCTCCAAGAGCTGTGCACTGTGTTCTTTTTCCTCATTGAGACCAGAAATCTTCATATCATTGTTGCGATTAGAAATCTTTGTTGTCCCACAAAGCACGATTAAATACATAAGCATTGTGGCTCCCTGCAAAAGCATAGAAGTACTGTTTAACGGAGCACCAGAATGCAGATGCTTAAGCACTAACGCCACATAAACCATATCCACTGCATTTACCAAACCATATATCACTGCAGTCCTTAAAATCAACTTATAATCATAATAGAGAATATAAATGACTGTCAACGGAAATGCCATCGTAAATACCAGATCATTCTGCGCTCCCAACAGGGCAATGGCATACATAATCATATATCCTGTCACAGAGACATGCTTGAATATATGACCGTCCTTCTGCCGAAAAAAAACTGCATAATCCGCAATCATAGAAATCAGTACAATGAGTTCTATGGTCAGGAAAAATCCCAGACCGATATTCCCTTTGCTATAATCATTAAAATATCCAACAAATAAAAATAAATCCATAATCGTGATAATAGTAAGTATAAATTGGTTTACAGATTTCTGCATATTATAAGCTTTTCCTTCATTTCCCATTTTAATTCTCCTCGCTATACACACATTTTATCTAATATATTATCATAATTACTATGGATTTTCAATAATGCTGCCCTGCAATTTTTGGCCTCTAGGCTTCTGTTTTTGCATATATTAGTTTTGAATTAAAAACTCAAGAAAAAATCTCGCAAAGCGAGGTTTCCCGCCTACTGCGCGTTGTTTCCTTCTAGGAATAGAAATTAAAACTGCCACACCATTAATTGATGTGACAGTCTCTGTTATCCAATCTTCTCTTCTGCCTCAGTCCCCTACAGCAACTCTTTTAAAATTTGATTTACCATCCCTGGATTCGCTTTCCCTTTCATAGCTTTCATAGTCTGCCCAACCAGAAATCCAATCGCTTTTTCCTTGCCATTGTGATAATCCTCCACTGACTTTGGGTTATCCTCAATGATCTGGGCAATGGTCTTTCGCAGCGCATCCTCGTCATTGACTGTCTTTAATCCTTTCTGTTCCACATACTGGTCAGGGTCAATATCATTGGCAAAAACTTGTTCAAATACTTCCTTGGCCACAGTTCCATTGATTGTGCCAGCATCTGCAAGCACAATCAGCTTGGCTAAATTGACAGGAGAAAATGCGATATCTTCAGGATCCATACTGTGTTCTTTCATAAGACGCATCGTCTCACCCATCAGCCAGTTAGAAACTTTTTTCGGTTTTTCACATAACTTGACAGCCTCCTCAAAGAGATCTGCCAGCTTCTTTGCAGAAGTCAAAATCTGTGCATCATACGCTGGAAGACCATATTGCTCCACATACCTTTTGTATTTCTGATCCCTTAGCTCTGGCTGCCTGCCGCGTATCTTTTGCAGCCACTGATCACTGACTTCAATAGGCACCAAATCCGGCTCTGGGAAATAACGGTAATCTTGGGCATCCTCTTTAGAACGCATCGCATAGGAATACCCTTGCTCATCATTCCAACGTCTCGTTTCTTGTACCACCGATTCTCCAGATTCCAATAAGTCAATCTGACGCGCTTTTTCTGCTTCAATGGCTCTGGCAATCGCCTTAAAAGAACCAATATTTTTCATCTCAGTTCGAGTACCAAATTCTTTGCTTCCCAACTTGCGGACAGATAAATTCACATCTGCACGCATAGAGCCTTCCTGCATTTTACAGTCAGAAGCGCCTAAATACTGGATAATCATCCGTAATTTATCCAGATATGCAATCACTTCCTCAGCAGAGCGCATATCTGGCTCTGATACAATCTCAATCAGGGGCACACCAGAACGATTATAATCAACGAGAGACACTTCCTCCCAGTCATCATGTATCAGCTTTCCGGCATCCTCCTCCATATGGATTTCATGGATTCCAATCATTTTGGTTCCTGCCTGCGTCTCAATCTCAATGCCGCCGTCATGACAGATTGGCAGATAAAGCTGAGAAATTTGATAATTTTGGGGATTATCTGGATAAAAATAATTTTTGCGGTCAAATTTACTGTACTGATTAATCTCGCATCCTGTGGCCAAACCCACAGCAATGGCATACTCTACCACCTTTTTATTTAATACTGGAAGAGAACCTGGCATACCTGTGCACACTGGACAAGTATGCGTATTGGGCGCGCTGCCAAATGCCGTGGAACAAGAGCAAAAAATCTTCGTTTTTGTGGCAAGCTCCACATGAACCTCCAAGCCGATGACGGTTTCATATTCTTTATTCATATGCTCTCTCCTCTCTACTGATCTGCCAGCGGACTGTGCTGGTAAATTCTGCTCTGTTCATAAGCATAGGCCGCGCGAATAATTTTCTTTTCCTGGAAACAATCGCCAATCAACTGCAGTCCAATTGGCAGTCCTTTGCTATCCTGCCCACAGGGAAGACTGATTCCTGGAAGCCCTGCAAGATTGACAGAGACTGTATAGATGTCTCCCAGATACATTTTTAAGGGATCACTTAAGGATGCTCCCAACTTTGGCGCTGTGGTCGGGGCTGTTGGCCCTAACAAAATATCATATTTCGCAAATGCCTGGTCAAACGCCTGTTTGATCAAAGCCTTAGTACGCAGCGCCTTCAGATAATAGGCGTCATAATAACCGGAACTGAGTACAAAGGAACCAAGCATAATCCGGCGTTTGACCTCTGCTCCAAACCCTTCTGAACGAGATTTCTTGTACATATTGTGCAGTCCCTGATATTCCTTGGTACGATAGCCATATTTTACGCCGTCAAACCGTTCCAGATTGGAACTTGCCTCTGCTGCGGCAATCACATAATAAGCCGGAATTGCATATTCTACCAGACTTAAATCAAATTGTTCCACAATAGCCCCTTTTTCCTCTAAGATCTTTGCGGCTGCAAGAATTGCTTCCTTTACTTCTGAATCCAAACCTTCCCCCAGATAATCTCTGGGAATCCCGATCTTCATCCCTCTCACATCATCTACAAGCGCAGAAGTAAAATCCGCCTCCTTACGCTCTATAGAAGTGGAATCTTTCTTATCATAGGAAGTAATGGCTTCCAGAACTGTGGCACAGTCTGTCACATCCTTTGCAATTGGTCCCACTTGATCCAGTGAGGAACCATAAGCGATCAATCCATAGCGAGAAACCGTTCCATAGGTAGGCTTCAAGCCGGTAACACCACAGAAAGAACTTGGCTGACGGATAGAACCGCCAGTATCAGAGCCCAGTGCATAAAAAACTTCCTCGGCCGCCACTGCCGCGCAGCTTCCGCCAGAAGATCCGCCAGGCACATGCTCCGTATTCCAGGGATTTCTGGTAACGCCATAAGCTGAAGTCTCCGTAGTGCTTCCCATCGCAAACTCATCCATATTGGTCTTTCCAAGAATCACTGCTCCAGCATGTTCCAGGTTCAAGACGGCTTCTGCTGTATAAGTGGGAATAAAATTATACAAAATCTTTGAGCTGCAGGTTGTCAGCATCCCTTTGGTACACAGATTATCTTTGATTGCTACTGGAACGCCCGCCAGCGGACCTGTCAGCGCTCCCTCGGTAATCTTTTTTTGCACCTCTTTTGCACGTTTCAAAGCTCCCTCCTGATTTACTGTCACAAAGCTGTGCACCTGCTCCTCCTTAACCTCAATTGCCTTAAGCGCAGCCCTGGTCGCTTCCTCAACTTTCACTTCCCCTGCTTTGATTTTCTTTCCCAGCTCTACAGCTGTCAATGATAAAAGATTCATCCTCTGCCTCCTTATTGATCTACGGTTTTCGGAACCACAAAAGCACGGTCTTTACGCTCCGGCGCATTTGCAAGCGTATCTTCACCGCCATCCACATGCTCTGCCACGTCTTCGCGAAATACATTTTTTACAGAGAAAATATGGGACATTGGCTCAGTCTGTGAGGTATCAAGCTCATTTAATTTGTCAATATAATCCAACATTCGTTCCATATCCTTCTTTGCCGCCTGCTTCTCTTCCTCTGACAATTCCAACTTAGCAAGAATGCCTACATATTCTATTGTCTGATCTGAAATTACATTTTTACCAGTCTTGATTTGTTCCAAAATAATTCCTCCTCACCTAATCACGCACTTTTATATGAGTTTCCCGAAGCTGCTGTTCTGTCACCTCTCCCGGCGCCCCACACATTAGATCCTGTGCATTTCCATTCATGGGAAAGGCAATGACTTCTCTGATATTTTCCTCACCCCGCAATAACATTAGCATACGGTCTACACCTGGAGCCATACCTGCATGGGGCGGCGCTCCAAATTGAAATGCCTGATAGAGCGCTCCAAATTTGTTTTTCAAAGTTTCCTTGCTGTAACCTGCAATCTCAAAAGCCTTCTCCATAATCTGCAGATCATGATTGCGGACAGCTCCTGAGGACAATTCCACACCATTGCAGACAATATCATATTGATATGCCAGAACATCCAATGGATCCATTGTATTCAGAGCATCTAGTCCCCCCTGAGGCATAGAAAATGGATTGTGTGTAAATCCAATCTGTTTTGTCTGAGGATCTCGTTCAAACATTGGGAAATCATTGATGTAACAGAAACGATAAGCATTCTTTTCCAACAAATCCAGCTTCTCCCCAAGCTCTGTGCGAATCATTCCCGCATAATATGCGGCCCTCTCCTCTTTGTCTGCCATAAAGAAAATCGTGTCGCCTGTCTTAAGTCCTGTAAGCGTCCGAAACTCTTCTTTCAGTTCCTCTGGAATAAATTTATCAATCGGCCCCTTGTAGCTGCCGTCCTCCATCGCTTCCAGATAGCCAAGCCCTCCCATGCCAATTTCGGTGGCGAACTTTAATAATTTCTCATGAAATCCTTTGGACATCTCTGCATGTACCCGAATTGCCCGAACCGTCCTGCCAATAAAAGGCTTGAAACTGCATTTCTGGAAAAAATCTGTGATGTCTATAATGCGGAGCGGATTTCTCAGATCTGGCTTATCCGTTCCAAACTCTAACATTGCCTGTTTATAACTGATAATCGGAAACGGTGTCTCGGTGATCACACTTCCCTGAGGTGCGAATGCTTGAAATGCTGCCGCCAGCACTTTCTCCCCCACCTGGAATACATCTTCTTGGGTGGCAAAACTCATCTCAAAATCAAGCTGATAGAACTCTCCTGGTGAGCGGTCCGCTCTGGCATCTTCATCTCGAAAACAGGGGGCAATCTGAAAATATTTATCAAAACCAGAAACCATTAAAAGTTGTTTGTACTGCTGCGGCGCCTGAGGCAATGCATAAAATTTACCTTTATAATGACGGGAAGGCACGATATAATCCCTGGCTCCCTCTGGTGAAGAAGCACAGAGGATCGGCGTTTGAATTTCCACAAATCCCATTTCTGTCATCTTCTGTCGTAAAAATGCAATCACTTTGGAGCGAAACAAAATATTTTCTTTTACTTTCTGATTGCGTAAATCCAAATAACGGTATTTTAAGCGCACATCCTCGCGCACCTCGCGGCTGGTCATCACCTCAAATGGAAGCGTTGTATGAACCTCTCCCAAAATTGTAATCTCTTTTGCATCCAGTTCAATCGTTCCAGTGGGAATCCTTGGGTTATATGTCTCCTCATCCCGTTTCTCAATCATTCCCTGAATAGAGACCGCTTGTTCTTTGTGTATTCCCTTAAGCAGACTGCTGTCTCGTATTACTACTTGCATCACTGCATACATATCTCTCAAATCCACAAAAGACACACCGCCATGATCACGAATATTTTCTATCCAGCCTGCCGCACGAACAGTCTTTCCAATATCCCCTTCCCCTACCTGCTCTAATGTTATATCTCTATAAATGTTACTCATAATGCTCACTCCTTTTTTATTTTATAAAAAATGCCCCAGAATACAAAAATGTATTCCGGGGCGAATTATCAACAATCCGCGGTACCACCCGCTTTGAGAAAGAAACTCACTGTCCAAACAGACAGTTTCTTAACAGCACCACTGTATTCAAGAATGCCAAGGCGTTCTTTCTCCACTCTTGTGCGTAACGTGCACTGACGTACTAACCTACCTTCTGTCAAGGACAGATTTCAACCAGTCTGCTCCAGAGCGTTCCCTTTATCTTCTCCTCCAAATGGCGCTCTCAGTCGGTGACGCCATATTCCTGTCAGTCTCTGAAAACAAGAGTCTCCTTCAACGCTTTACCTTACTAATATCTTTGATTTGAACATCATAGCACTGTTTTTGTATTTTGGCAAGTATTTTTTTAATAATTTTTACAGGCACTCTATAAAAACCGTCATCAATCTAACAGTTTCTTTATTTTTTATCAAAAAATAATGAACAATAATCGCAGGGTCTTTCTTCACTTCGTTTCGGTCGTTGCTTCACAAGTGCCACTGGCACTTAGCAACCCAGTGAAGCGAGGGTACTGCGGCGGAAATGAAATATGTCGTGAAAGCGACCAGCCGCAGGCAAAGATTCCTGCTTTGCAGGATTCTTTGTTCCCCTACAAATTTTCTATTATCTTTTTACCAGCACACTTTTCACTTTGCTGTAGGCTCCATATACCTTCCCTTTACTAGAAGATTTATAGGCGCGCACTCTTACATAATATCTTTTTTTAGCCTTTAACTTCTTAAGCACAACAGAAGTTTTGCTTTTCTTCGCTTTGACTGTTTTCGCACCCTTAAACTTCCGATTGGTGCCATACTGAATCTGATAGCCATCTGCCTTAGAATCCTTTTTCCATTTCACAGTAACAGTGTTTTTGGATGTGGACTTCAGACTGGTAATGGCCTGTTTCTTGGGCGCAATCACCACAGCAATTTTCTTTGTGCCAGATTTATAATTGCTGTTTCCGGCTGCTTTCACTGTAATTACAGCTTTTCCACAGCCTTTGATATTTACTTTTCCAGTCTTCTTGCCAACCGTCACCACCTTCTTATCAGAAGAGGTATAGGTCACAGAACCTTTGCCTTTGGCCTTCAAGGTAAATGCTTTACTGCCATAGACTTTTTTAAGATTGCTGGCAACCCCAGTAATCTTATTTGCAGCCTTTGTCACCTGTACAGATACTATGTTGCTGTTTTTTTGTGCCGTCTTTGTCGAACCTGATGATTGATTCGTATTTGTCACGACACAATAATAATACTTTGTTCCCACAGAAGCCGTTGACGGTGTGTAAGAGGCTTGATTTGCTCCTTTCACTGCGGTTGCATCCTGATAGCTGTTTTTCTTATTCTGATACCATTGATAACGCAAAGTTCCGCCATCCTTTACGGATACTTTTATGGTCAAGGCCTTTGCTGGCTGTCCATAGGTATAAGAGGACTTTGTTGGTTGTTTGGTAATCGTGGGAATCTCTGCTTTTCCCTCTTGCTTCTCTGTAAGCTTTGCTGGTGCGACTGTAAATTGATCTAATCTCGGTGAAAAATCATCCTGGACGGAACTGAATTTATAGGAATTATCATTGGTAAATACGATCACATTCTCGCCTTTTTTAGTTTTACATCTATAATCGTATTTTTATAAGTGTCCCAACAGAAGGTATTCTTAAAATACACTGTCTGTGCTGGCTCTCCATTGACAGAAATCTGCATATACCGTTCCACCAAATCAGTATTGTAAGGATGTACATAATCTGCCCCTGCCTGTGTTTTCATGACGGGAGCTGGCTCATCATTGGCATAGCGCACAGACAGCTTATAATCTCCTGCTTCTGGCGCTGTCACAGTAAGCGCTAACTTGTTATCTTTTCCGCCTCGGAATCCCTCTACTGCCTTTTGGCCAGACGCCGTTTCCTGCTTGATTACAGTCGGCACTGCGGCGCTGCCTGGAAGATAATGGTAATTGTCCTTGCCGTCTGTACCAGAAAGCTGACAATCCTCTGCTTCCACGATGATAGAATTTTCTTTTGCCGCCTGCAGGTTTTCGGTAAGGGTCAACAGATCAAGCACCAATCCGCTGCCCTCCAAACATAATTGATTCACGCCTGCCGTCAAATAGACCATCCCTGCATCTTGATCTCCTACAGTGAGATCAAACAATTTTAACCAATCTATAGTCAGCGCTGACTCTGCCTTCGCATCCTTGGCATAATTTACTCTGCTCTTTGACAAAGTGCAAGAACCACTTCCCGCACTCCCCACAGTATAATAACCATCTCTGGAAACATTGACATAGAAGGTAAATTTTCCGCTGCCAGACGCACTGCCGCCGCCGCTAAATTTTCCTTCCTGCGCATAGACAAATCCCTCCTGGCTCGCCGCCAACTCTTCCGGCTCAATCTCGATCACGGCTGCTTCTTTGGGCGCATACGTCAGATCAATTTTATCTAACAGCACACAGAGTATGGAATTGATCTCTTTGCCATTTTGGTTCTCCCCCTGGTACATCAACTGAATCTCATGTCTTCCAGTTTTTAAATCCACATAAACTGTTTTGTAATTATAATATCCCCATTTTACCGTAGAATCGAATACAATTTCCTGCGGCGCGCCGCCATCAATCGTCAATCTGTGGCTACATAGAGCGCCAATGGCCCGATTCTGCCCATCCTTGCTGACATACTGCAAGGTCAGCGGATCTACCTGCGGCGCCTGGCTGCTGTAATAAATATTCAGGCGGTATCTGCCATCCTTAGGAACCTCCACCGTAAACTTCACGCCGTCATTTTCACTGTTCATGCCGCCCACTTCTGCACGGTTGGAACGTGCCAGATCACCGCCTCCCGTCTTGGTAAATGCTTGGGCGCCGCCAATCAATGCTGCATTCTCCGCTTCATAAGTCTGTTCCCAATTCTTGTCATAGGCTGAGATTGTGGTGACATCTGTTCCCACTGCCGGAGTGATCACTGCATAATAGGCATCCATCAACTCTGCATCTGGAACCGTAAACACCAGATCATCCCCTGAAAATGCCAGATTTCCTTCAAACTCCACTGGAATTTGATCCGCAAATCCCTGCTGCCCAGTATATTTTGTGCTGTATAATTTCACATGAGCCTTGTCGGCACCTGCAAAGATTTTGCTGGAGCGAATATTCTCAATACTGATGGTCTGCTTACCTGCCTGACCGCCAAACAGACTGTAAATCATCCCTGCATTTTCATCTATGCTGGTCAATCCATACAATCTGCCATAGGCTCCCGGCCCTTCAATATTTTCCAAGGTCAACGGCAGTTTTTTCCCTGTCATCTGCGCATACCACTTGTATACCCACCAGGCGCCATTGGGCTGATTGCTGTCCGCTGCAAGCTCATTGAGAGAGTTTGCCAGTCCCCAATAGGGCAGGGAAGCATAGACGTCTTCCTCCTCAAAAATCGCTAACCAGTTCACCAAAGCACCAGGATTCCCCACATCATCAAAATTCACGGTCTCATTGACAAATATAATTGGTTCTAGTCCTGAGCCTGCATAATAAGTCTTTATGTAGCCCCTCACTTCATCACAGTGGGATCTAAAGCTAGTCAATTTATCCTTCTGAAGTTCATGCCAGGTAATGTATTCCGGCAGACAGTTGTTCTGCTGACAAAATTCAAAAAACGTCTGATATGCACTGCTGTTATAGACAGAAAAATTTGGTCCTGCCACTTTAATTGCTGGGTTGATCGCCTTGATCGTTTGATAAATCTTCAGCCAATCTGTACACATCTGGGAAACCTTATTCTGATACCAAATCCCATCTGGCTCGTTAAAGATTACAAAACTATAGCCCGCAATCTCCTCCGCTGTTTTCCCTTCAATCATCTCTGTAACAATTTTTTTCACCTTCTGATTGTAATCCTCAATCCCATTTGACTCATAGGGCCATTCCAGATAATAATCCTGCAGATAAATCTGAATATTCTCTACCCCGCATTCCTTCAGATAAGAGGTCAGGCGATAGCCATCCCCAGAAGGGTGCTGCTGCCCATTAGCCGCTTTCTGCACCAATATTTTAGGTTCAATCGCCTTGATTAAATCGGCTGAAGGAACTCCTATTTCACTGACACCATAGAGAAATCCAGTGGAGCCGTGGAATAATTCACTTTTCCGATTTTCTGGATCTGCATCAAAATGCAAAGTTGCTCCATAAGACTTCGCATCTACTGCGTCACGCAAGGCCAGCAATGCTGCATCCACTGTTTTCTGATCCCGATTGGTAAGCGCCTGTTCTGCAGCCGTGACAGCCTTCTGAATCTGCTCCTGGCTCTCCACAGATAATCCACCGTCAGACAACAAGATCTTGGCCTGCGCTGTCTCTTTGGTGAGCTGTGCATTGGAAAATGTGGCGTCTGCTGTCACTCCCTCATAAAGTTTCAAACTCTCAATTGCTGTGGTCAGATTTCCAATCATGCGATTTACATTTGCCTCCGTGACTGGATTTTGCACACCCGCCAATCCCTCAGCAATTGCCGCTGCCAATGGCGCATAACTGTCCCTGGTATAAAAGCTGACACTTTTTGTCTGTGCCTCTGCTATCTTATTTTGCAGCTTTTCAATCACAGAATCCCGCACCGCATAACTGTCATAGGCTGCCTTGGCCTGCTCGGATGTCAAGGCAACATTGTAAAACCGAAATTCATCCATTTTAGCCTTTAAATCAGCATCCGTAGAATAGACAGAACGGCCAATGGCATTGTGTGTGAAGGTTTTTAAAATCGCCGCGTCATCTGCAAACAGCTTTTCTAAAATGGCACTTTTATTGTTATTGCGGTCATAAGTCATATTCACTTTCTCACCGTCCAGATATACCTGATAATCTGTGGGCGATACACTGATTGTCACATGCTGCCACTTTGCCTTGGCAAACTGCCGCTCCCATACCAGCTTTAATTGGGAGTTTCGATCTGGAAGCATAATTGAAGTGTGATAACCACTCTGTCCGTTGCCAAGATCTGTTGCTGTCTCACTCCCTGCCACAAAGGTAAATTCTGGGGCATTCCAGGCTCCATTATCACCGTCATTGGAATTTAATTCAAAAGGTGTCGCTGAAAAAATGCGGCTGTACTGACTGGCTGTGCTGTCAATATTGATCCAAAATGAAAATGCAAAACCTTCTTGTGTCACATCTGCAAACATATTGTCTGGCAGTATTAAACTCCCTTTTCCCAATCCGCCTCCAGGCAGATTCAAGACTTTATTCCCCCTGATTTCATCCTCCATAATACCAAGGTCTTGTCCATTTCCTGAAATGGAAGCGACAATTCCCTCTTTGCTTCCCTCATTTTCCACCTTGCCATCTGTGACAGCCCCATCAAACGTAAATTCATAATACGGCTGCGGTACTGTCACTTCACGCTGCTGACTCTGGCTTTGCACCTCCTGCATTACATCTGCCTCTGTTGTGTTTGGACTGTTCCCACTATAGAATTCTTCTGCCTCAATTCGCACAGATGGAATTGTCATACCAGCCGCCAAAAACAGTGCTAAAATCTTTTTTCCTGATCTCATATAATTCCTCCTTCCACAAATTTATTTTTCTCTGTTACTTTATCATTTTCAGTAATTTTAATAATTTGGAACTATCTATTATATTGCCAATACTTAAACTCACAACATGATCTTTCGTTACTTTTCATTATATCGAAATTTTAGAATAATTTCCTTCGAAACATAAGTGAAATTTTAGATAAAGATTTGAATAGACGAGAAAAGACCAGCGGGGGAGCCGCTGGCCTTTCCTATGAGGGGAGTATAAATAATTAATAAGGGGTATAACTTATAAAAAAGATCTCTGAAGGTGAAATCCTTTTTACAAGTATGATTATAGTACAGTTTGTCATAAAATGCAAGTAAAATTTTTAAAAAAATCAAAAAAATTTTTCAAACATCAAAAACCGCCTATAAATCATAGAAATCCCAGTTGATTTGCAGCTCTTCATTGATCTGCCCGCCTTTTTTCTGATAACGGTCATACCATAGCTCTGTATGACGCTTCTTGCGTTCCTTCAAAATCTCGAATTTTTCAAACATCTCTCGATACATAGGATTTGCACGCAATAAATTGCGGATCTCTTTGTTAAACGGACAATAACGGAAAATAATATCTCTTGCTACTTTGTTGAGTCGGAAACTTCCCTTGGACTCATAACGGATCCAACTCTGGTAATCCTTGACAAAGACTTCACGATAATTATTCTTCGCCTTGCTCAATGCATTCTTAATCTTCTCCTTGGCGTCAGGCGAAAGATCATGGTTTTTGCGGTAATACTGGATATAATCATTATACTCAGAGGTGAGAGAAGCCTCAGTGACATCATTCCAACGAACACCCTGGATCTTACGGCACATCTCCCAACGGAATCGTCCACAAGCCTCTGTCATCAAGTCCTCAATATCCACTACCGTCATAATCGGGAAAATGAATCTCGCCGATGTATCTTTTTTAATTCCGGCTGTCTCCTGCCACATCATCGCTTTGCTGCCGGCATTGGGCATCAATATAATATTAGGAAGTACTTCCTTTTGGATCTGTTCCATATTGACATCATGTTCAGGGTCAGAATATCCCACTTCTCGATAAAACAAAGAATAATCAATCTTACGGATCTGATCTAACATGCCATTTGCCTTCTCCGCAGTAATTAACATATGTTCCACGCTACTGATAATATCATCTTCGCATAAAACGGGACAGAACGTAGAAATCTTGCCATAGGTAGCACGGTTCGTTGAGATAAACATGTTTTTCAGCTCAAAACTAACCTTTTCCCGATGATCCACTGCCAGCTCTTTTACCTGGGCTGCAGTAATCTTCCCTGTCTTCTTCTGCTCATTCAGATAATTAGTATAATCCATATCAAATTCATTTCTGGATGGCTCATTTTCACCACGGTAAATACTCAGCAGCCACTCATATATTGTAAATACATTGTCTGCCTTACAGCGATCAAGCTCCTGTGTTAAATCATAGAGGCTATGGGTATTGTCAACACCTGCAAGCTCCTCATCCATAAATCCAAAATTCAAAAACATATTTACTGCTGCCGGCATACGTCCTCCCTTGAGCGAGCGGTAAAATGCTAATTCGTAGATATCATAAAACTCCTGAGTTATATTTTTGCGAAGCTTTCGTACATCATCTGTGGTAGCAAGCCGGTCAGGAAGATTCTTATACTTTTGCAGAGTATTTTTAAACTGCTCTGCCTTGCCCTTTTCATACTCTGTGTATTCCAAAATTTGTCCCAGATAATCAATGCCCTCTTCATATTCCTCAAACGTCTCTTCCAGCCCAATATCAGTCTCTCCAATCTTGCCCGTCTCCTGCTGCTGCTTAAAATCATAATTTTGATATTCTGTAAAACGCTCATTCATCAATTGATCTGGAAATAGGCGGCTTCCTCTGGAAAACTCTATAATCTCAGAAATCTTCTGAAAAAGTGGTTCCATCTCCATACCTGTGCCTGCCGCTTTCTTGGCCAGCTCAAAATACATCTGAAACAGATCTTCTTCCGTTTGTGACAAAAGCAGCTCTCTATCAATCTGCAGGTAATTTTTCAATTCCTTGATCAAAGAGACTGCTCTACTCATCCAACAAACTGCATTTTGAATCTCTCCAATTCCAATTTCATAATCACGGGCTAAAAACTGATCCAGATATTTTAAAGAAAGCGTGGACATTTTTTCATAATAATCCATCGTCCATTTCTCAATGGAACCGTTGAGCTGCACTGGCTTAGCCGAAGCCAGCCGGTGAAATGTTTTCTCTGGTATCTGATAATCATTACACATTTTTTTATACTCACTGTAATAATCCATCAATTTTCCATAATAATCCTGCGCCATCTTATAGAATGTTGCATATCTGCGCAACACAGTTGCCGCCTCATGCATAGCGCCCATTGTAAATACTGCTACATATTTTTCATCCGCAGCAAAAATCTTCTTATAATCCTCCACCCCACGATACGGATAGGCATACAAGATACAGTCAGTATCTGCCACATAATCACAAGGATAAGTATCAGAAGCGCTCCCAAGCAATCCCACAATACCGCCTGCCTCCATACTGATTTCATCATTCTTAAAAACTGCCCGCACACTGCCCTGCAAAATAACAAACAGCCCCTTAAGCTTCTCTCCCTTTTTTAAAAAATGTCTGCCTTTACTTACTTTTACTGTTTCCATACGTCCCTCCTACGCTGCATTTATCGTCTGCTCCCAAAAAACAAGGAACATATCAGCAATATCACTATAATTGGCACCAATATTGGCAATAAAAACGCCACCACATTTGCCACTACTACAATAACCAGAACTGCCGCTGCAACCATCAAAAGTTTTCCATACCAGGAATTAAGCTTGAAGCCGCCCACTCTGATATCCCATCCTCTGTCCTGCGAGTAATCTGCATGGAACCCGCCGCCAGATTCCTCATTTCTATAACTTTCTGACTGAAATCCACCCTCAGCAGTTCTTCCAAACTGCTCTCTAGTATCAATCAGTGTCTTTGCAATCAGCCTTGGATTTCCTAATCGTTCTATTACTTCTTCCTCACTGCTGCCTCTTTGCATCTCTTCGATAATGTAATTGTCATAATACCTAATATTTTCATTGACTGCTGTTTGGCTTAACTGCCCTTGCAGTGCAAACTGTAATTCTTGTAAAAACTCCTGCCTTGTCATAGGTTCTCCTAACTGTCTATACGATGAGCATATTTCTCTCCCAATTCAGACATTAATATCCATAGGCTTTCCTTTACCCAAAAACATCTAAAACATATTCTATCATACTCTTTGAAATTTTTCATCATAATTTCCTGATTTTTTTCCAAAAAATCTATTGACAAATCACCAAAACTAATGTAATATAAAGGTCGTTCAGCAAGAACATTTATGAATTATGTGTGTGTAGCTCAGCTGGATAGAGCACTTGGCTACGGACCAAGGTGTCGGGAGTTCGAATCTTCTCACGCACGTAACGAAACCGGAAGGCAGTTGTCTTCCGGTTTTTTATCTTATAGGAAATTTCTTTGGATTTCTATAAGATAAAAAATAATGATCGCAGGGTTTCTCTTCACTTTGTTTCGGTCGTTGCTTAACAAGTGCCACTGGCACTTAGCAACCCAGCGAAGCGAGGGTACTGCAGCAAAAATGAGCATATTAATATGCGTACTTGTCCGCTTTTTCTTATGGGCAAATTTCATTAACTGATAAGAGGAGGACTATTTATGAATCAAAGAGATGAATGGAATGGGTTTCAAGGCAGGCTTTGGAGAGAAGAAGTAAACACCAGAGACTTTATCCAATGCAATTATACCCCTTATGATGGTGATGAATCCTTTCTGGAAAAACCTACAGAGGCCACCAATAAGCTCTGGGAAATTCTGCAGAATTTACAGAAAGAAGAACGCAAAAAAGGCGGCGTCCTGGATATGGATACGGATGTAGTCTCCACTTTAATTTCTCACAGGCCTGGCTATATCAGCGAAGAACATAAGGAGTTGGAACAGGTTGTCGGACTTCAGACTGACAAACCTCTAAAACGTGCATTTATGCCTTTTGGCGGCATTAAGATGGCTGAACAATCCTGCCAAACTTATGGCTATAAACCCTCACCGGAACTCCATAAAATTTTTACTGAATATCACAGAACGCACAATCAAGCTGTATTTGACGCCTATACCCCAGAGATGAAGCAGGCCAGGCATGTCAAAATTATTACTGGACTGCCAGACACTTACGGACGGGGACGCATTGTCGGCGATTACCGCCGGGTAGCTCTCTATGGTATTGATTTTTTGATTCAAGAAAAAAAACGTGATCTTTCCTGTTGTGGACATGGCATTATGACCGATGATGTAATCCGGCAACGCGAAGAACTGGCCATGCAGATCCAATCCTTAAAAGATATGAAACTTATGGCAGAAAGTTACGGTTTTGATATCTCCAATCCTGCCCAAAGTGCAAAAGAGGCTGTTCAATGGCTCTATTTTGGTTATCTTGCCGCCATAAAAACTCAAAACGGCGCCGCTATGAGTGTCGGCCGTATTTCTACTTTCCTGGACATTTATATCCAGAGAGATTTAGACAACGGCATCCTCACCGAACAGGAGGCACAGGAACTGGTTGACCATATGGTGATGAAATTCCGTATGGTTAAATTTGCCCGCATCCCCTCCTATAATGAACTGTTTTCCGGCGACCCTGTCTGGGCAACTCTGGATATTGCAGGTATTGGGCAGGATGGACGCCATATGGTCACAAAAACTTGTTTCCGTTTCCTACATACCTTAGAAAATATGGGACCTTCCCCGGAACCAAATCTTACCGTTTTATATTCTTCCAGACTGCCAGAAGCTTTCAAGAAATATGCTGCCCATATTTCCATTGAAACCAGCTCCATTCAATATGAGAATGATGATGTGATGCGCCCAGTTTGGGGCGATGATTATGCTGTCTGCTGTTGTGTATCTGCAACACAGACTGGAAAAGAAATGCAGTTTTTTGGCGCTCGGGCGAATCTGGCTAAATGCCTTCTCTATGCGATCAATGGTGGTATTGATGAACGCTATAAGGAACAGGTGGCGCCGGCATATGCCCCCATTATCTCCGAATATCTGGACTATGATGAGGTGATGGAAAAATATGATGCTATGATGGATTGGTTGGCAGAATTATATGTCAACACCTTAAATCTGATTCAATATATGCACGACAAATATTATTATGAGAGTGCAGAGATGGCTTTGATTGACACTGATGTGCGACGCACCTTCGCCACTGGAATTGCAGGTTTCTCTCATGTGGTAGATTCCCTGTCTGCTATTCGCTATGCCAAGGTTAAGGTGATTCGCGATGATACCGGACTTGCCGTCGACTATGAGACCGAGGGCGATTTTCCGCGCTATGGCAATGATGACGACCGTGCAGATGATATCGCGGTATGGCTGTTAAAAACCTTTATGGGAAAACTGAGAAAATTCCACACTTACCGAGATTCGGAACCTACTACTTCTATTCTCACCATAACCTCTAATGTGGTATATGGCAAAGCAACAGGAGCGCTGCCGGATGGAAGACCCGCAGGTGAACCTTTATCTCCTGGGGCAAATCCCAGCTATGGTGCAGAACAAAATGGTCTTTTGGCTTCCTTAAATTCTGTAGCCAAACTGCCCTATGAGTATGCACTGGATGGAATCTCCAACACTCAGACCATCCACCCAGACGCAATCGGCCACAACAAAGCCGAGCGTGTGGAAAACCTGGTCAATATCCTGGATGGCTACTTTAATCAGGGCGCACACCATTTGAATGTAAATATTTTTGGCATTGACAAACTCAAGGATGCTATGGAACACCCAGAAAAACCAGAGTATGCAAACTTTACAATCCGTGTATCTGGCTATGCCGTAAAATTTATTGATCTGACTAGGGAACAGCAATTAGATGTTATCGCACGTTCCTGTCATGAGAATGTATAGTACAGACAGCCCCCTTCTGGGGGCTGTTCATTCTACGGAAAGTTTTGGGGCTGTGGATGGTCCCGGCGTCCGTTTCCTGATATTTTTTCAAGGTTGTCCGATGCGCTGTCAGTTCTGCCATAATCCAGACACTTGGCAGCTCCCAAATGATCCACAAAATCCTATAACATCTCATGATACAGGGACAGACAATCTATCTCCCCAAATCCCAAAATATGCCAACGATGGAAAATGCAGCTCTTACACCTTCTACACCCCGCAGGAGCTTTATTCACTGGCTAAACGCTACCGCAGTTACTGGAAAAATGGCGGTGGTATCACAGTAAGCGGCGGGGAACCTCTGCTGCAGATCGACTTTTTAACCGAGTTTTTCCGTCTTGCCAAATCCGAACAAGTACACACTGCACTTGATACTTCTGGCCATCCGTTTACCCGTCAGCAGCCATTTTGGGGGAAATTTGAACAGCTTATGAAATACACGGACTTAATACTTCTTGATCTGAAACATATAGACCCCAAATGCCACCAAAAGCTGACCGGACACAGCAATGAAAATATTTTAGATTTGGCTCAACATTTATCCGAGATTGGTAAACCCATATGGATTCGCCATGTACTGGTACCTGGAATCAATGATTCTTTAGAATACCTCTCCCGCCTTGATCATTTTGTAAGTTCTTTAAAAAATGTCGAGCGCTTGGAGGTACTTCCCTATCACACGCACGGCGTTCCTAAGTGGAAAGCGCTTGGCATCCCTTATCCGCTGGAAGATATTAATCCCCCCACAAAAGAACAGCTTACCTTGGCCAATCAACTGCTGCACACAGATTCCTATACTGGTTATCAAAAATTATTATAATACGATCTCAATCACTTAACATGGTATCATCCCCTGAAACAAACGGGAGTTAAACTGATAATGGAGGAATAGATCGAAATGACAGAAAAAGAATTTATTGAAAAGGCAACAGAATTGATCAAACAAATTGTAAATGCTATTGCTGACAAAAAATATACTGCACTTGCATCTTTGGCCAAAATAGATTTAAATTGGAGTTCCTGGCTTGACTTAGAAGAAACACCTGAGTCCGCCTGTTTGGGATTTGGGCAATGGCTAGAAGAACAATTGGCCATGTGGGAGGAAGATGAACAAAGATCATTTGTCGTTGACCATTTTGACGAATCTTGTTTAGAAGAGATTAAATTATGGGCAGACAATACTTCTTCTGTGACATATTTTCCGACAAATTCAGGAGAAAGACTAGATTTTGTGTTTGAAATTGATTTGAAAATTGATCAAAATGACGAAATAATAGCGGCATTAGATGTAAATGCCTAATTGATTTAAGCGGAGCCCCTTCTATGGGTGGTTAGTATAACAAATTTACTTCCATAGAAGGGATTCCAATGAAAATCTCTCCTCCATTGCCTTGCTCATGCGGTTTCAATCTCCTTATATTTCTTTCAAATGCCTTATCGACTTTGCAAGCTCTTGATAACACATATCAACCTATTTAGAACATAAAACTTATGTTACAATTATATCTATTCTAATTTATAATTTTCATACAAATCTGCCAACCTCTCCTCAATTGCTTTTGTATCAGGATGTTCCTTTCCTAATACTTTTTGATCTATTGCTAATGCTTTTCTATATAGTTCTTCTGCTTCTTGGTATTTTTTCTGCTTTTCGTAGATATATGCTAAATTTCTATATGCATCTGCTGTGTCGGGATGCTCTTCTCCTAATACTTTTTGATCTATTGCTAATGCTTTTTTATATAGCTGTTCTGCTTCTTGATATTTTCCCTGCTTTTCATAGACATAAGCCAAATTCCCATACGCAGACGCTGTATGCGGATGTTCTATTCCTAATACTTTTTCATTAATCACAATTACCTTTTTATGCAATGCTTCTGCTTTCTTAGTTTTTCCCTGCATCATATATATTTTAGCTAAATTATTATAACTACTTGCTGTATCTGGATGTTCTTCTCCCAGTACTTTCTGACAAATATGCAAATCTCTTTGATACAATCTCTCTGCTTTCTGATATTCTTTTTGTACTGTATAAATACCAGCTAAATTACTATAGCTAATCGCAGTTTCAGAATCATTTTCCCCTAATATTTTCTTACTGATACACAACGCCTTTTGATATAATTCCTCTGCCTTCTGATATTCTCCCCTATTTCTATACAATTCAGCTAAATTATTATAAACCGTAGATATATTTGCGTGTTCTTCTCCAAATATTTTTTCACTGATATTCAGCACCCTTTTATATAGCTGCTCTGCTTCCTGGTATTTTCCCTGATCTACATAGATAACACCTAAATTATTATAACTAACCGCCGTACAGGGGTGATTCTCTCCAAATATTTTTTCACTGATATTCAATGCTTTTTTACTCAAATTTTCCGCTTCCTGATATTTTCCCTGACGTTCACATATGACAGCCAACTGGTTGTAACCGTCCACAGTATCAGGATGTTCCTCCCCCAAAATCTCTTCCGATATTTTTAGCATTTGCAGACAATAATTTTCTGCCTCCCTATATTTTCCCAGTCTCTCATAAATTTCTGACAACTTTAAATAAATCTCTGTCATCTCCAAATGCTCTGCTCCCAGAAGCTTTTCACGGATTTCTTTTGCCTTTAATAAGAGCCTTTCACTGTGCTGATATTCTACCTTGTCTCCCGCTTCCTGTGCCTGTTCCAACAAACGCCTGCTCTCCTCCAGCATTTGTTTTGATTTCTCTGGATTTAATGTTTCTCGCTCAATAGATTGATTTTCTGTATTAGAAGGAAGTAAATCTGCCCACTGCTGGTCTTCTCTATCAGTATGAAACAAGATCCGCATTTTTACAAAAGAATAGAAATCATATGCACTGCCTGCAAGTTGGTCATCTCCATAGGCAGTTGTCAGAAAAATCAAATTTTTCTCCAATCCTGCCAACATATCTCTGCTGAAATTAAGGCGCTTTAAATCTTCCTCGCTCCGAATAGCAAATTGAAAATTGACAATCAAAAAGGTCTGTAGCTCTGGCCTCTGGGCAATCCATTGCTGCAGAACTTGAAAGGAGTATTGACCAGGATTTCTCCGATAGTCATATACTCCCACTGCGCCTCTTCGGTATACCTCAACAATCTCTCTTTGTATGGCTTCCTCAGCCACTGCTATATACAGTCCGCATTCTGACTTGTTGATAATCCACCCTAAACTCTGATAGCCTTCCTGGTTACGCTCCGACATTTGTAATCAACCCCTGTTCTCCCAAAAACTTTGCGATCAGAGGATGTATGTTGTGCCAACGTTTTCCATTATACTCAAGCACTACCGACGCCTGCAGCATTTTCAGCAGCATCTCCTTATCCTCAATCAATTCCTTATTCCCTCGGTAAATATTTATCAAAAAATCATAGTCTTTTTTCTCGATACGCCTGGTCAGAGAAGTCTTCAGCTCTTCCAGCGCACGCTCAGCATCCTCCTCGCAAATAGTATGGCTTCCTCTGCGCTCTGCCCGTTTTGCAGCGGCGTTGATCGCCTGAAATAAATCCCGCAGAGAACCGCCTGTATATTTTATCAAACTTTTAAGTACACCGCTCTCAAATAAATTCAAGTCCGCACGCTTCTCTACAATCTTTTCTATCACCTCAATCCCATCATCAAAGCTCTGTCCGTCTATTGTTTCTATTTTAATCATTGGTAACGTTTTGGTGATAAAATAACTTTCCATCACTGAAAATCTTGGGTCATAGGACAAACCAATCGGAAATGTATAGATCACTGGAAATGGCATCCCAGAGAGAATCGCCGCATAATTATAAAAAATCTTCCAGGCGTCCTCCGGGTTTAATTTATCCAAATCTTCAAAAATAACAATTGGACGCTTTCCCGCCGTTTTTTGGGATATCTGCTGTGATACATGGCTTAACATCTGAATCCATTCACTGGAACGGACACTAATCTTTTTGCGGTATTCTGTGCGGATCTCCTCATTAAATTTTAAATCTGCCTTGATCTTGGCAAATGCTTTTAATACTTTTTTTAAAAATTTTGGCGTCTCTGCTGACACTCCTGTTTCTAAAGATAATGCCTGCAGTTTTTGGGATGACTTGATTTCTGTTCCTTCCTCCCAAAACTCCATGATATCTGTAAGGATATCTTGGTCAATACTGCATTCTAACTCCTCCGCTATTTTAAGCAGCGCCTCTCCCATCAGAATAAACAGATCCGAATATACAATGTTAAACAAATCCAAATCCATACTGCAGGCGATTGTTTTTACCTGATAGCCTTTTGTACGGAACGCCTCTGACATCCGGTTTAACTCCGTGCTTTTTCCACATCCTCTATGGCCTAACAGTAAAAATGCATTGTGATCTCCTGGCTGACGGCAAATATCAAAAATATCCTCCATTGGAGAACTATATTTATCACTCATACGATATTCCATTGTATCACTATAATAAAATCGCTGCATCTGCTCCCCCTTTAAAGGTTCCGGCGAAAATGCATTGATTATTTCTTCTACTTTAGCTGCATATTCCATTCGAGATTTCCTCCTATTTTGCTCTTGATTACACTATTTTCATTGTAACCTAATTGCTCCAGGAAAACAACTGCCCCCTATGACGAATATAGTAAAAAATGCCCGCCAAATCCGCCAAAAACCAGCCAATCGGAATCGCCCACCAAATCCCAGCTACCCCAAACGCTGGCACTGCTGAGAGAAGATAGGCAAGTACCACTCGAACTCCCAGAGAAATTACAGTAAGCACAACTGACATCCCGGGCTTTCCTAGAGCCCGATACAAGCCATACAACAGAAACAGACAACCAATTCCACAGTAAAACACACCTTCTAAATGCAGATAGCGAATCCCTTCCTGAATAATCTCAGTTTCCCCGGATTCCACAAACAACTCCATCAAAGGGCCTGCAAACAGACACACTGCCGCAGATATCACGATACAAAAAGCGACTGCCGTCATCACTGCCCCTTTTAATCCCTGACGAATGCGCTCCTCTTTTTGGGCTCCATAATTTTGTGCTATAAAAGTAGAAAAAGCATTGCCGAAATCCTGAACTGGCATATACGCAAAAGCATCAATCTTCACTGCCGCTGCAAAGGCCGCCATCACAGTGGCTCCAAAACTGTTGACCAATCCTTGAACCATCAGAATTCCTAAATTCATTACAGACTGCTGCACACAAGTCAAAATCGAAAAACTTGTGATTTCCTTAATACAAGCGAAACGGATCTTACACTGGCGATGAATGCCTCGAAACTGCGGACATTTGGCCAGAGCATAGACAGTGATTCCAATTCCAGAGACATATTGGGAAATTACCGTTGCCTCCGCCGCGCCCTGTACCCCGCGGCCAAGACCTAGCACAAACCACAAATCCAAAATAATATTCAGCACGGAGGAAATAGCCAGAAAGACCAGCGGAATCAATGAATTACCCAACGCACGCAGAAAAGAGGCGAAATAATTATATAAAAAAGTAGCTGTAATACCGCAGAAAATAACCAGAAGATAGCCGCGCATTAAGCTCCATACCTCCGCTGGCACCTGAAGAAAAATGCGTATTCCATCCAGACATACAAAGGCCAAACAGTTGAGAAATAAAGTCAGACCGGCAATCAACACAAAAGAAGCAGAGATACTTTCCCGTAATCCTGCCTCATCCCGCTGGCCAAATCGTATGGAAAACACAGCTCCGCTGCCCATACAAAGCCCCAATAAAATTGAAGTTAAAAATGTCATCAAAGTAAACGCCGAACCCACTGCGGCCAAAGCATTACTTCCAAGAAAACGCCCCACAATCAAGGTATCTGCAATATTATAACACTGCTGCAGCAAATTTCCTAAAATCATGGGGACAGCAAATCCCAGCATAGATCGCATCACTGGGCCATTTGTCAAATCTCTATTCATATTCTCACACCATTATTGTTCTTTTTTATATACCTCAAATGCATTTTTTACCTCTCTGTATCATGCCTTTGGTATATTTAATTTTTTCTGAGTACTCAATGTCACCATACCATCTGCAACATTTTCCACATGCTTTAGATTCACTAAAAAACTTTGATGAACCCGTACAAAACAACTGCTCTGCAGTTCTTGTTCTATTTCATTTAATGTTCGATATTGTGTATAGACGACCAAGTTTTTTTCCATAATATAAAAATGTAGTTTATGTAGTCTACTTTCTATGTAGAGTATCCGTTCTATCAATACTTCCTTTTTACATTCAAGAAATTGAAACCACTTTTTGGACGACTCATAATTCATCTTAGATAGAATTGCCCCCATACACTCATAGATTGATTCCTCAAAATCCAAATCACTTTTAAGCAAATACCGCATGGCATTCACTTTATAACCCTCCAAAGAATGATGAATATCCGCTGTCACAAACACTAGCAGCACTTCACTGCTGTATTCTCTAATCTTTCGAGCTGTCGCAATACCATCTACTTCCTGCATATTGATATCCAAAAATATGACCGTGTACTGCACAATCTCAATCCCACATTGAAGCAGTTCCTCTCCTGAACCAAACTCTACTATCTCAAATAGTACATCCCGTTTTGATAAATAATCTGTAATATAATTCTTTACAAGCTTCCGAAAATACGCTTCATCATCACAAATAGCAATTTTTAACATCTATCTCTCCCTCATATCTCATGTCTCTTATTATCTCGACATATTTGTATAAAAAATTAACGTATATTGCATGTATCTGTTATTCTATTATATATCTGAATTTCACCGACAAGTAACCATTTGGTTCAATGGTATAGAAAATAATAGAGTGGTAAAATATTAAATCTCACATTTCACCACTCTAACTATTTCATTACTACAATTATCAAATAAACTGTAACTTTGCTCTCTTTCTATTCCTGATCTAATAAATTGACTTTTACTCACCGCTGAAAGATTTTGGAGCCTGCTCAGCCAAGGCTACTCTGCTTCTGCGATACTGTGCTTTATCAAACATAGAAAAGAAGGTCTCCTGCATTTGATTTTTAGCGCTGTTAATCAACTTCTCATAGCTAATCTTGATTTCCTTAGATGCATTGTCCTCCGCTGCTAATTCATCCTTCCACATTTCCCTTAGTTCTTCATCTGTGGACGCTCTTACACGTGATTCGCCAATAAATTCTGTCAATTTACCATTCTCAGTTGATAAGCCATAATAACAGTATTCACATCCATCTCTCTTTGCCCACTGTACATAACGCGGATAATCCATAATAATATTTCCAATTTTCCCTTTGATCTGAGTCTCAAAATCTTCATCCGCCATCATTTTTTTAATTACACTGACGTCAATTTGTATGCTGCATCGATCTGGACAACTAAAATTCTCTCCTTGCTGATGGCTGTCTCCTTTATATCCCATATGAAATAAAGCAGGTGTTTGTAAATCTGACATTTTAAATGTTACATCTGGATAATCCTCGCACAATTTCTTATAATAGGAAACAATCTGGCTGTCAGAAGGCATAGCAGTTCTTGAATTTGCACTTTCAGATACCTGAAACTCTTCTGCATCTTTTCCAGTTTTTATCCCTTTTGTTCCAAAATAACTGCCCACTCCTGGCAGAGTTTCTGTAATCTGCATTCTATAGACCTCCTTTATTAACAACTTAATTTATTCTTAAATATATGTTATTTTATGGTCTTTTCGTGTATTTATAAAAGGCAAATAATATCTCCTGTTTGGATATGACAAATGACTGCACTTTTGCCCTTCACAGATAAAACCATACCGATCAAAAACAGTAATATAAAAATGGCTTTCCCCTGCTGGAACAATTTTATTACAATATTCGCAAACATTTCCAGGCCCTCTCACATCACTCTGATTTCTAAAATTAGGATCATACCCAAAACTCGTATTTTCTGTACCACACCTAGTACATGCACCTCTCTTCTGTGTATAAGCCGATGCATAAGAACCCATCGCCATACTCAAAGCAAACACACATACAAGCATACTGCTTACAACTCTTTTTAATGATTTCATACTCCTCTTTTCACATATAGCTATGTTCGTTTTGAAGTTCCTATGCTCATTCTATTCCAATTTGTGAATACAATCAATAGCGATTGCAGAAAATGGAATTTTTTTACAGAAAATGACATTTCCATCTTTCAGTTACTTGCAAAAACCATTGCCACATGCTATATTACTGTGACAGTGAACGATGAAAACTCTATACTGTTTGCACAACTTTACACAAATATTTCTCAATGAAATTCTTTGCATTGATTTAAAATATATATCGACTGAATTATGCAATTAGACATTACCTTAATGAAAGGAAATAAAAAAACTATGAGAAAAACTGTTTTATTTATTGCCATCAGTCTGGATGGTTATATTGCCGATCAGGATGGCGCAGTGGATTGGCTAAACGGCGAAAATACGGACACTGAGAATATTGATACTTATTCAGAATTTGTAAAAACGATTGATACTGTTATTATGGGCTGGAATACTTATCATCAAGTTATCACTGAACTGTCTCCAACAGAATGGGTGTATTCTGATTTAACAACCTATGTGATAACTCATAGAAAACTCACTTCTTCTGATAAAATTAAATTTGTTTCCCAAGACCCCTGCAGCTTTCTGCAGCAAATAAAATCTAAGCCTGGAAAAGATATTTGGATCTGCGGAGGCGCTAATATTGTGCAGCAGTTCATGGCAAAAGATCTGATAGACACATATTATATATCCATTATTCCCACTCTTTTAGGAAATGGCATATCGCTTTTTGGAACTTTAGAAAAAGAAAGAAAACTATCTTTGATAAAAACACAAAATTATCATGGCATTGTAGAATTGATCTATGAACGGAGGCTTTCTTAAAATTCTAATAATACAATTTTTAAAAATTTTGTCATATTTTCTGCCGCTTAATTGTTTTATAATATGAGGATAAAGGAGTATTTTTTATAAAGGATTAGGTGGCAGAAGTTTACATATACTCAATAGGTTTAGTGTGTCAAAAAGAAAGGTGCTTTTGATATCGTAATCTCAATAGAAAATAAACCTTTTGCCATCTAACTCTTATATTAGACTGAATATATCTTTCGCCTCCATAAGCATTAAATTACAAATCTATATCAGTAGAACATTCTATTGAGAAAGCCTTCGGCACTCTTATGGTAGAACACAGATTATTTTTTTTAAATAATCTGTGTCCCCGCAGACTACCGAAGGCATTCTAGCTTCTATCTTCTTGCACTTTATTTGGTATTACTGGCGTACATCCACATATCCTATTTCAAGAGCAGAGTCACTGAACTCATAGGCACCGCCATAAGTATCAAGGTTTATATAGAGTTTTCCAAGTTCTTCTTCTGTCACTACCCATGCCATATGCACAGTTTTTGTCTCACCTGGTTTTATGCTGGCAATATAGTTATTGCCGCGCTCTCCTCCATGAACATCATAATATGGCATTTCCATATATGAGGATAATCCTTGATTGACTGCCATCTCCCATTCAGCGCCATCTTCCGGCTCTTCATAAGTCCAACCTGACATCATCTTCATCTCTGTTCCATCTTCAAAAATACGTGCCAAGCCGCCCATAAACAATACATCTGACAGCTCTTTATCTCCTGTATTGGTATATTCTACAGTCGCATATACCAGCTTCTGTGGTACTTCTCTTGATTTTATCACCTCACTCAAGGAATCCACATCACCATTCTTTACATACTGAATAGTCGCCGGACGAAGTTTTCCATTCTCATCTGTCTCTTTCTTAAAATCTTCATCAATCAATGTAGGATCCAAGAGGCTTAGATCATCTGAAACCTGTATATCAGAAACCTTGGCTGTCAGTCCTTCACTTATGGAAAAACTCTCCCCAATGGCATGAGTATTTTTCATCTCTTCCTTAGCAACGGCCACTTCTGCTGAGATCTCTTCCTGCTGTTGGCTCTCTTTTTGACCTTTCTGGTAATCACTCCAATTTTGTGCCACAACAAGCTCTTCTTCACTCTTATCATCTGTGGGAACCAGACTGATATTCTTGGCAATTTTCAGCGCATCCTCTTTAGATACGTCAGAACCAACAAACATTTCCATCACATAATGTGTATCTGTAAATGCTACATAAATTCGTTGATTAAAGGTGATCTCATCTTCCGAAAGATGCGGATATTCCAAATAGACACCTTTATATCCATTTGCCGAAAAATCTTCGCTTGAGAGCACATCACCATGCTGCATTTTAAACTGATCATCCCCTTGATCCATTCGGAAAAATGTCATAGAAACGCCGCCCTGATACAATGCATTCTCAAAACTATATTTTCCCCGCTCTGTCTTCACCATACCTTCTGGCAAATAGCCAACTTCCATTTTAACATCTGGAATTACAAGCGGCTGCTCTGACTTTGCCCCTTCTGTTGTCTCATTCCCTGATACGCTGACATTGACACCATAGTTTCCCACTTTCTCCTGCTGCATTCGGTAGATACTAACACCTGCAACTGCGGTTGAACCTAACAGCATTACTGCTGCAATCGATGCGGCAACCGTCTTTCCCACAGCCCTCTTACCTTTTCCAAACTGTGGTCGTTCTGTTTTTACCTGCTTTGTCACTTCTCTTTCAATCATAGTTCTCATCTCCTCCGGCATTTTTGGAAAATCATATTTCATATCTTCTAATCTCATATTCCCGCCTCCATTTTCTATATTAAAATTTTCACCCTCTATGTCACTGCCTGCTCTAAGTCAAGGCGCATTTTCGCTCGTGCCCTTGCCAGACGATTCTTCACTGCACTTTCCGTAATCTCAAGTAACTTTGCGGTCTCCTTGACACTGTAGCCTTCCAGATAATAGAGTGTGACGCAAATTCTAATCTCTTGTGGCAACCGTCTTACTGCCTCGTATAAATCAGAATAATCTTCTGACTCTGCGGCCGTCTCCTCACATTGATAATCTTCCAGTGATACAATACGTTTTTCCCTGCGCATAATGGCGTAACATTCATTGATCAGTATTCTCACCAGCCAGGTTTTTGCATGGGAATCTACCCGCAGAGTGTGTATATTTGTAAATGCTTTCACAATTGCTTCCTGTATCGCGTCTGCACAATCCGCATCATTATAGAGCAGTGTTTTCGCTACATGATACAATGTATCTTCAGACGCGATAATTAGTTGTCCTAACTGTTCTTTTTTCATAATATCCTTTCTGCCGGCCAGCTTTTTTGTATTTACATTAATTAGATGTCCAAGACTGGCAAATGGTCTCTAAAAATTTATTTAAAATTTCGTCTTATAGAACAACGTGGCAAAGCCATATCCACTGCCCCCTTATGAATGAGAGGAATACACCCTTGTTAAGCAACGACCGAAACGAAATGAAGAAAGACCCTGCGATCATTGTTTTTCATCTTTAGGAATTCCGAAGGAATTTCCAATAAGATAAAAAATATACCCCCGAATGATTCCGAGGGTATACCAAAGTTATTTATTTTTTCATAGAATATTGTAACACTTGTTCCAAAAGCACCTCAGAAAACACTCTCTTTTCATCCAACACTATAGTGTTCCCTGGCAGTTGGTATGTATATTCTAAAGCAGAAGGTGCAAATGCAACTTTTGCCTGCTTTAACATGGCAATATCAAAATTACTGTCTCCCGCTGCAATCACAAGTTCTTCCTCTCTTCCCTCCACACACAATCTTTTTAAAAACCGTCTCACGGCTGTTCCCTTATTTAGTTTTCTGGGAACCACATAAACCTTAACACCATTTTGAAATACTTCCACAAGATCCTGATTTGTATGCTGTGCCAGATATTCTACAGACTGCCCTGGTTCACTGCTCTTGGTAAATAGAAACAAATCTCTAATATTGCGCACCTCAAAACTTCGGTTTGGATCAGATTCCATCAAAGCTTGTGCCTCTTTTAATTCCTGACTGCATTCTGCTATCAAAGTTAATGATTCCTCATACCAATCTTTATCCTCAATCCCCTGCACCAGCAGCACGCCTCCATTGCAGGTCAGCGCATACTCTGGTGTTCCTATTTTTAAATCTATTCTGTGATACTGTTCCTGTGTCCGTGTAGTCACTGGAATAATTAGCACTTGCTTTTTTACTTGCTGCAGCAGCTCCCAGGTTCTCTTGGTGATAAAAGATACCTCCCGTCCCTGATAAAGTTCCACGCAAATCTTCTCTCTGCCAATCTCATGGCGATAAGAATAAATAAGTGTATTATCCAGATCTGTAAAAAATACTGCCATTTTTCCTCCCTGCATCAGATGGGAGATTGAATCCCACCACTTGATTACCAGCAAGTAACTCATAGCTTAATAGCAGGAGTCATCCCCTTCCGATATATGTGATTTTCTGGATTAACATATCCAAAATCTCTGTTGCTTTTCACTTAACAGTATAGATTGTTCTACTTTTTCTGTCTACACTTATTTACAATTTGAGTTTCCCGATTTTGCAATTCATAGTACCAAAAGGTTTCCATCACAAAATGATGGAAACACTTTGCACATAAAAGCCTCTGGAAAGCTAGCTTTCCAGAGGCTTTTTGTGCAAGATGTCTATGCTGCCAAAGGCAGCAAGACCTTTTGGCACTATAAGATCGGCTGTTATAAAAATGGGAAAACTCAAATTATTTACAAATACCGCTCTATTCTTTTCATACCGACATAACTATTTTTTTGTCACTGGTATCCATACCTCATATTGTGCATTTTGTGGGTCTGGATTTAAATAGACCTCAATATCGGGGGCATTGGCATATTCATATCCTGACGTTGGAAGCCATTCTGTTACAATGCGCTGCTCCAATTTCTGAATAGACTGATTGGTCCCCTGCCCAGAAAATATTGCCCAAGTAGCCGCTGGTACAATATATTCTTCCAAGCCTTCCTGTGTTTGAGAAGTAGATACAGCAATATAATATCTCCACTGTTCTGTATCATTACAGATACTAACTCCAAGCACTCCCATAGGCGGCGTGTCCATCATACCAATCAATTTCTGCAATGTTCCATTCTCGGATATTTCCTGCCACTTTGTGGGAATGATTGCAAAATTCTTCTCAATCTCCTTATACAATGGCACAGATACCCCTACAATACGAAACGCTTCTTTTGTCTCAATCCGATAATTCATTTCATCCACTCCTTTGACTGTGATTTTAAAAGTAATAGGCGGAAAAGATTTTACAGATATGCCCTCCTCCTTTACAGCAGACGGGGCAATCCCATGAACAGACTGAAAAGCTCTATTAAAAGCGGTTGGCGAATTATAACCATATTTACCTGCAACATCAATAATCTTCATCTTCTTGCCCTGCAAGTCTACAGCAGCAAGCGACATTCTTCTTCTGCGGATATACTTGGACAACGGAATGCCAGCCATATAAGCAAACATTCTCTGAAAGTGGTAGGATGAACAACAGGCAATACGCCCAAGCTGCTCATAATCAATTTCATCTGTCAAATGTTCTTCAATATATCTGATTGCATCATTTAATCTTTCCATCCATTCCATGATATAAATCCTCCTAGACGAATTATAGTATATATGATCTTTTTTATTTTCTCCTCTTAATTTTTGCACAAAATAGAGAGGTATATTCTGTTTCAAAATCAACAACTGCCTTTCTTCCTGACTACATAAATTCCAGACAACAAGAAAAAATCTCGCAAAGCGAGATTTTACGCGCGTGAGCGGGCTGCACCGCAGCAACTTCCACTCCGCAAGCTGTGCATAACATTTTATATATTAGGGAAGTTCATAGAACTTTCCTAATATATAAGACAAAAGGGAAACAGCTTCTTACGAAGCGTCTCCCTTGCCAAATATTTTCATGTTCACTCAGACTGCTTATAAATTATTATTCTCTTCCAACTACAAGTTTCCGCACAAGATCTACCGGAATCATCGTTACAGCCAACAGCACCACTGCAATCCAACCCTGGATGCCAAATGGTGTACAGCTAAACATATTTCCAATCCAGGTAAACAGTGGGAATGGAACCAAAGCTGCATTGACAATCATAGCCTGCACCAAAATAATAAGGAAAAATACTTTCAAAAAGCCTGTATTTTCATTCAGCCCTCTAAAGATCCCAAAACCATCATCACGGACATTAAAGCCGTTGAACAAAGCTGACACAATAAACAGTACAAAATAACCAGTCAAATGTTGTGCTTCTGTTGCGAACAAATCTCGGAACAACGGCAGCTTCAGATAGACAAAACTGACAACAGTAAGCCAGGCACCCATCGTCAAGATCTGCGCCATCATCTTCTTGCTGATAATGCTCTCATCTCTTCTCCTTGGTTTCTCATTCATATACTTTTCCAGCGCTGGCTCATTGCCGAGCATAATTGCTCCCAAACCATCCATTACCAAATTGACAAACAGAAGATGTGTTACTTTCAAAGGTTCCTCCACCCCGAAAAATGGAGCAATCGCGCTGACCACAACCGCCGCTACATTGATCACAAGCTGGAACTTGCAGAATTTCAAGATATTGTGATAGATCGTTCTTCCATACCAGATGGCGTCCTTGATCGACTTGAAATTATCATCCAAAATTACAATTTTTCCAGCTTCCTTTGCTGCTTCTGTACCGCTTCCCATAGCAAAGCCCACATCTGCACGCTTTAAGGCCGGAGAGTCATTCACTCCATCACCGGTCATACCAACCACTAAATTCATCTCCTGACAGAGACGTACCATCCTGGATTTATCGGTAGGCAGGGCACGCGCAATCACACGGATATGAGGAATAATCTTCTTGACTTCCTCATCAGACATCTCATTTAACTGCGCAGAAGATAAGGCACGATCTGATTGTTCTTTAAGAAGACCAGCATCCTTGGCAATGGCAACTGCTGTTTCCAGACGGTCTCCTGTAATCATAACCACCTGAATGCCTGCCTCCTGTACTTGTTCAATGGCTTCTCTGGCTTCTGGTCTGACATCATCACGAATACCAACCAATCCGATAATCACCACATCATCCTGGATTGCATTTTCGATCAATGTTTTTTCAGAATAGCCAAATGCCAGGACACGCATTGCTTTAGAAGCAAGCTCATCAATCTTTTTATCTAACGCTGCTTTGTCAATATCACGAATATTTCCGTCGGCGTCTAAATATTGCTTTGCCGCTGCCAGAAGCTTTTCTGGCGCCCCTTTATAGAACGTCTTGCCGAGACTATCAATCCTTGCCTGGCTAAATTTGTTGGCAGAATTAAATCCTTGGCTTGCAGTGACAACGCACGCTTTATCCGCCTCCAATGCATGGAAGGTCTCTTCACCGATAAATTTCATCATTGCCTGATCAGTGGCATTTCCGCCAATCACCTGATGATGATCGTCAAACATAGATTGTGTATTCTTGCCGATTGCCAGATCCACCAATCCTTTGACTTTACTGTGTTTGCTCAAATCTGGAATTTCAATGGATTTGCCGTCTGCGGTGAAGAAATCCACAACCTCCAGTCTGCCCTTGGTGATCGTTCCTGTCTTATCACTAAATAAAATATTCAAAGAACCAGCGGTTTCAATTCCCTCTGCCTTACGCACCAATACATTGTGATCTAACATTTTGCTGGTATTTTGCATCAATACTAGGGAAATCATCAGCGGCAGTCCTTCTGGTACTGCACAGACAATGATCACCACTGCCAGGGAAACTGCTGATATAATTCTCTGAATTACCTCCTGTATACCAAGGCCAAAAAACGCTGACACTCCGCCGGCATTCATAATGAAATACCCCAGATATAAAACAGCAATTACAATCGCTCCAATATATCCAAACGTGGAAATCTGCTTTGCCAAAATTGACAATTTTACTTTCAATGGAGAATCTGGCTCATCCTCCTGCATTTCCTCCGCCATTTTCCCCATCATGGTCTTTAAGCCTACCTTGCGGACATCTAAAATACCTTCGCCGTCAAACACTACCGCACCTCGAAACAGGGAATGGGCGTCCACAAATGTGTCTCCTGTAATCTCATCCGCAAGCTGAAATCCTTCATCGGCTGCACGCTTCTTACACTCCTCCGCTTCGCCATTCAATGCAGAATTATCCACTCTCAGAGAACCAGATACCAGAACACCGTCTGCTGGTATTTTATCTCCCGATTGAAGCAGGATCTTATCTCCCACCACCACATCATCCACATCAATTACTGTCACTAGGCCATTGCGGTGCACTTTACATTGGTCTTTCTTGGTGTTATCTTTAAGCTCTCGGTACTTGGTGTCGCTGGCCACACCTGTCTTCGCTGAGACAAATGCCACAATCAGCACGGCCACAATCGTTCCCAAAGGCTCATAAATTTCTGCATAGCCAAAGAAAAACATCACAATCATCAATACCGCAATTGCCAGCAATATCTTGATCATGGGATCTCCAAAAGTTTCCTTAAACTCCTGCCAAAATGTGGTAGGTTCTGAGTCTGGAATCTCATTGGAACCATATTGCCGTCTGGAATCTTCCACCTCTTTGTCGGTCAGTCCATTAAAATTCATTCAAAAAGTTCCTCCTTAATCTGGTTAGTTAAATATAACGGTTGGCAAGTTCACCAAGACCTGGATCATTTGTTCCCTGCCCAATGGCATTAAATTTCCATTCGCCATTGTGTCGGTACACTTCGCCAAAAATCATTGCTGTCATACCAGAATAATTCTCTGTCAAATTGTATTTGCACATTTCATTATTGTTCCTGCCATCCACCAAACGGATAAAAGCATTCTCCACCATACCAAAATGCTGGTTTCTCTGTACTGCCTGATAGATATTGACTACCAGCACAATACGGTCATATTCTGCAGGGACATTGGCAAGATCCACCATAATCTGCTCGTCATCGCCCTCTCCTGCACCAGTAAGGTTATCTCCCATATGCTGGATTGTCCCTGATTTATGGCGCAGATTTCCAAAATAAATAATATCTTCCTTGTTGGTCAGCCTGCCATTGATCAACAGCAAAGCTGAAGCATCACAGTCAATGGGCTTTGGTTTCTTTGCAAAAAAACCACCTTTAGCTTTTTGTACCTCATCCCATCCAAGTCCAATCACTACTTTGGAAAGTCCTGCATTTTCTTTGGACAGACTTACCTTCTGCCCTTTCTGTAAACTGATTGACATATTGTCCTCCTTCTATGCTCATAACGGAATACACACTAGTTCTCTCTTACTGAAATCTAGTAAGATGCCAGGTTTTATCCCACCTCTACGCCATAATTGGCACACAGTGCAGCGAGACCGCCCTGATAACCGCAGCCAATGGCATTAAATTTCCACTCATTGCCATTCTTGTACAATTCACCAAACACAACGGCTGTCTCAATAGAGAAATCTTCCCCTAAATCATAGCGAACTAACTCTTCGCCATTCTCTTCATTGTAAATACGGATAAAGGCATTGCTCACCTGTCCAAAATTTTGCCGCCGCTGTTCCGCCTCATAGATCGTCACAGTAAATGCAATTTTGGTAATATCAGCAGGGACTTTTGACAAATCAACCTTGATCTGTTCATCATCTCCATCACCCGCTCCTGTGAGGTTATCACCCAGATGCTGTACACATCCCGTTGGATGCATCAAATTCCCGTAAAACACAAAATCCTCTGACATAGACGCTTTTCCATTGTCTCCCAAAAGAAACGCTGCCGCATCCAGGTCAAAAGCTCCTCCTGTATCAAATTGGTTTACATCCCAGCCCAGTCCTACGACAACCTTTGACAAACCCGGATTTCCTTTGGTCAGGCTTACCTTCTGCCCTTTTTGTAAATTTACCGGCATCTTCAATCTCCTTCCTATTTTAAACAATTCTCACTATTATAATACCAGTTAATATGCCCTCTATGATACGCTGCCATACACATGACGCGCCAATTCCTGCATTCTGGTATTAAGCCACTTCTATTCCATAATGCCCGCAAAGTGCTGCAAGGCCGCCCTGGAAACCGCTTCCAATCGCATTAAATTTCCATTCTCCGTTATGACGATACAATTCGCCTACCACAACGGCTGTCTCAATGGAGAAATCCTCTCCCAAATCATAACGAATCAGCTCTGTTCCACTTGATTCATCTACAATACGGATAAACGCATTGCTTACCTGCCCAAAATTCTGGCGTCTGGTTTCCGCCTCATAGATCGTACAGGTAAATGCCACCTTGGAGATATTTGCTGGAATCTTAGTGAGATCCACTTCAATCTGCTCATCATCTCCCTCACCCTCTCCAGTAAGGTTATCTCCCATATGTTTAATGGCACCGCTGGTATGCTCCAGATTGCCATAGAAAATGAATTCCTTCTCGGTGGGACATTTCCCATTATCTCCAACCATAAATGCTGCCGCATCCAAGTCAAAATCAGCACCAGAATCAAAGGCATTTACATCCCATCCCAGGCCTACCATAATATTTTTCAATCCTGGATTTCCTTTTGTGAGGTCAACTTTCTGTCCTTTTGATAAGTTAATTGGCATATTCCTTTCCTCCTTAATAATTGCTTATAACTATTGTTTATTTGGCATATGATACATCCTGTTGAACTCTGTCTTAATATTTTCAAGCCTTGCCTGATCCTCCACACGCTTCTTTCTAGCATTTTCCTGAATCTGTTTTGTCTCATCAATACCATTTACAATTGTTCTCCAGGTTGTTTCCAGTGTCTCTATCTTAATGGAGCTTCCTGATGCCAGTCTTGCCGTCATCTTAGACTGCTCCGCAGTATTTCTCGCATTCTTAATTAACATTTCATTGGTCTTTTCATCCAATGCTGACATTGCCTCCGCCTGGATGCGCTGACGCTTGAGCATAATCGCCTGTGCCAAGGCCTGTTTAAACACTGGCAATGTGACAATAAATGCTGAATTAATCTTGCGCACCAGATTCATGTTGCTAAATTCCATTGTCTTAATCATTGGAATAGACTGCATTGCCACATTTTCTGCAGTTCGAAGATCCTGCGTGCGCTGCTCTAACATCATCAATGCCTGCTGCAAGCTTTGAATCTCAAACTGAATGGAATTATCTCCAGTGGCATCCATATCTGCCTGGCGCTGTGCGATGTACTCTTCAATTTCCTTACATCCCTGCTCGCCGGCAAGAATATATTTTACTAATTCATGGTAATAATTGACATTGGCGTCAAACATTTGGTTTAATCTGCGGTTAGACTGTTTAATCTCAGATTCATACTGCTTTAACTGCACATAAATCTTGTCAACTTCCTCACCCATTGTATGATATTTTGCCAAAATCTTGTCTAATTGCTTTCTCAGATTGCCAAACAGTTTCCCAAACAATCCTGGATTATCCTTGATTTCCTCAATATCAAACTTGGACATAATCTTTGCCAATGTATTCAACATAGCGCTGGAATCGTCCAACTGAGACATATTCATGCTGTTTAAGACCACATCTGAGGCTTTGGATATCTCCTCTGCTGCCTCTGCCCCAAAAGAAACAATTGTTTCCAAATCATTGACTGCAATTGTACTGGTCAAGGCATCCACCTCTGGAGAATTGACCCATTTCTGATTTAATTGCTCTCTGTCTGCAACAATATCATACTGTTCTACCACTTCAATTTCGTTTTTTGTGTCTGGCGCTGTGGCCATCTGCTGTGTTGTAGTTTTACTAAAATCCAATGCCATACTCATGTACCTCTCTTAAATATTCTTTCCCGCCAAGATTGACGTGTACTGTTATTAGATGAACTGGAAACAAATCTTGGAATCTGCAGATCATAAAGATATTCCCCGATCTGATGTTCTTCCATAAGTCTGTTCAAAAAATGCTGTTCGACACTCTGATAACCTGTCGGCACGAAAAAGATAATATCGAAACCTATCAGATTTAGAAAAGCAATCGTGATCGAATCCTCCAAAGAAATCGGCTTCTCTGTCGAATTGATAAATACAATCTTGGGATTTTTCTTGGTAAAATCAAATTTCTGAATTAAATGCAAAATCTCTTTTTTTAAATTCAGCACAGTCGCGACAATCGTGTACTCTGTGCCATTTTCAAATGTGCCCCGAATCGTGCGCTGATCAATTAAGAGCTGAAGCTTTTCAAAAATATGTTCCTGTACTTCTTCCCGCAGTACACCATATGGATAAGCCGAATGCGCCCGAATCTTTGCTTTCTGCACTTTGCCATTCTTAAAAAATTCAGCGGCATACGCTTTCATAGGATTGGGATCTGTGGAATTGATATAGGGCACTTGTTTGATCAATAAAGTATCACTTGTAATCAGAGCCCGAATTGCTGACCAATATGCGGACAAATTGGCATCTTTGACTCCTGAGACTTTGGCAAATATCACAGGCATGGTCACAGTATCTTCCACTGTACTGAAATTAGGACGGTACTTTAACTCTTGATCCCACAAAAGCTCAATCTCCTCATACATCGTGCGCAAAGTAACAGAAACGGCTTTCTGATATTGCTGATTTCGGTACATACCAGAATCCTGATACATCAAATCATCTAGTTCACGCTCTGCATGATAAGCCGCGGTTCCAATCTGTATCTCTCCGCTTTCCTTGGGATATTTGGATATATTTAAAGATTCTGTATAATTGATCTCATACAACAGCGGATCTTCTAACACACACTTTGTATTGCGGTTAGGAACCAAAATCAGTACATCAATGGGAAGTCTTGCCAGAAATCTCAAAAACATGGCTTCATTCTCGTCTTTGCAGCCCCCCAGGTAAATCAGGGCACTGATCTCGGGCAGCTTCCAATTATAAAATAATTCTGACTGATAACGCTTCAGCCAGCACAACAGATAAATTGCCTTATTGGTAAGCCGATTGAGATTCATATCTGCTGCCTGCCCCTCTTGCAAGAGGATATCTAGAAAAGCTTTATTCATCAGTCTTTGCAGCTCTATATTTGCAGTATACTGAATCTTTGCTGCGAGATCAAATAACATCTGTTCTTCATTACTATAATTTTTGCGGTTTATTGCCCCAATTTCTTCCATTGTCGGCTTGGGAATAGCGCCTTCTAAAATTACCACTCTGCGCTTCTTATTCTTAAGTTCTAACTGAAACTGATACAATTCATTTTGATATGTGATCTTATCTTCCACGCCGTGGATACGCATAAAACAGTTATAAAACAGATTTGGATCCTCTCCTCTGTTAAGAATATCTGTCTGGATATCCACAAGCCCTTTGCCCTCAATCCAGGCATTAGTGCAGTTCTGGCTCTGTGGTGGTATGCCATAGAGTCTCTCATTATTTTGCTGTCTCTGTATCTCTTTGAGCACCCATTTTAGACTGAAAAACTCTGGAAAAGTACTCAATCCTGGGATTGCTAGCTCCTCTGAGAGTTGAGACTGTGGATCCAACTTGCGATAGCTCTGATCTCCCCTGTATTGAAGCAGCACCACATCACAACCTGCATGAGACAAAATTGATATCAACATCAGCTCATAATTGCTGACTTCACCCTCATAAAGAATCTTGGGTACTTTATTTTCACCCAACTGACTGACAATTCGTTCAAATTTATAATACAGCCAACACATAAACTTAATGTATGCGTTCTTTAACATATTTTGATTCTTTCCAGATTTTTGCATCTCATCCAGAGAATCATAAATGGACGCTGCCACGGTATCTCTCTGATACGCATTCATTCTTGGCAGCCATTTTTTTAGGCTTGCTGTCAGAAATCCCATATTCATCTGAAAATCCATTCCCATTATCTCACCATAATAGGCAAGATTTTTCTCATCTGGATTAGGAATCTTCCCTTCAATCACTACACCAGACTGTCTCGCTGCCCGATAGTATTTGAGAACAAATTCTTTTACCTGTTCATTATATCCATTGATCCGATAGAAATAGACACCCTGAACTCTCCGGTTCTTTTGCTCAATGAAAAAATCCTCCAGCCCCTGTATCTTCTTATGTTCAAACATGAATTTTCACCTTCAATAGTTGTTCCATTTATTTTTATTTAAGGCATAACCCAATCCGGCTCCCACAAGGCCTCCAAGAATATGTGTCAGATTAGAGACATTGTTATTGACAAATATTCCCTCATAAACCTGCTGCCCGATATAGAGCACTGCCACCAGAATAAAAGTCAGCGGAATACTGCCTTCCTTCATACTAGTAAAAGAGGACAAAAGAATCAAAGCAAACACCACGCCGCTAGCGCCCAACAGACGCACATGGGGAAACAATGCAAAATTTACAATCCCTGTCACCAATGCTGTGGCAAGAATTACAAACAGCATATTGGAAGAGCCATATTTCTCCTCCAACAATGGTCCCACTACTAAAATCAGCATAATATTGCCTAGAAAATGCTCCCATCCTGCATGACCAAAAATATGTCCTATAAACCGAATATATGTCAAGGGATTCAATAAGGACGATCGATAAACGCTAAAAAACATAACATCTGTCCTGCCCCTTGTCATCGTTCCCAATATCAATGCTGCCAAGCAAATCAGAGCAAAGCCCAGAATCACCGGCGAATTAAAAGAAACTTTAAATTTCTGTTCCCTCATTCTACACCTCCAACTCTTCCCTTCTGCAATTATAACGCATTTCCAAAATTTTGTACATGAAAATTTGTTTTGAGTTTCCTCATTATGTAATTCACTACACCAGAAGGTTTTCATCATAAAATGATGGAAACACTTTGCACATAAAAGCGCTAGGAAAAGCTAGCTTTCCAGATGCTTTTTGTGCAAGATGTCTATACTGCCAAAGGCAGCAGAGCTTCTAGTGCTAAAACATTTGTATCCTCAACAGATAAATCCCTGCACAAACATTCTGATACATTCGTAACCTATCGCTAAATTGATATTCTGTCCTTCATCGATCCCTGCTGTGCTAATCCCGATTACCTCCCCATACATATTAAGCAGTGCACCGCCGGAACTTCCGTGGGATATCGGCGCTGTGAACTGTATCATATCCACATCATTGATCACACGAAAACCAGAGATAATCCCATCAGACACCGAATTGAACAACCCCAAGGGACTTCCAATTGCAACCACACGCTGGCCTCGCACCAGCTTCTGTGAACCAGCATAAATCGGAAGCGGCTGTAAAATACGATCAATACGCAAAACTGCTAAATCCAGCAGCGGATTATACTTAATCACTTCCTCTGTCTCATAGACTGTCTGCTCCTCCTCAATGCGCACGGTGTAAAAGCATCCGCCGCTGGCCACGTGATTATTAGTGAGAATATATCCCTTGGTGCCAATCATTATTCCAGATCCGGTGCCGATCATCTCTCCTCTATTGTTATGAATTCCCACCAGAACCACAGAAGAGGCAAGCTGTGCCAATTCCTCAAAGGATTTTTCCCGACGTACTGGCATAGAAGATAAATTCGTATCTGCTCGGCTATGCTGTGGAAAAGACGAATTCATATCTACTCTGCTGCGCTGCGGAGGACTGATTTTTACCGATGCATTGGCTGGCTGTGGCTGCGAACTCACAGACCTGCGATTTCGTTCTGGCAGATGAATTTTCACTGGGTTACTGGAAACCTGCTGCTCTTTATGAACCACACTGCCAGAGTGCTGTGATTTTGATTTTACCGGCCTTCGATTTCGTTCTGGCAGATGAATTTTCACTGCATTGCCCGCCGCCTGGGCGCTGGCAGCACCACCAGAATCGTTCTCTGTCTTCTGGGCAGTTTGATAAATTTCAAAATGATATTCTGGTATCTCATATGTTGCCCATTCTCCCAATTGCTGCTTATAGGACAACCCAAGACGGTCTATTTCCTGCCCGACATCCTGTCTGCTTTGAATCAATAATACATCCATGCCTAAAAGTGATAAAAAATAAAAAAAACAATATTCCTGTCCACGGGTAATATTATGAGAAACTATTTTTATCACACTGTTCTGCTCCCATTTTCCAGGAAATTTCTTAAGAATCTGGTCCAACCAATATAGAATCTTCACCACAAAATTTTTTTCAATAGAAGCATTCAAAGAATTTTTACTGTCTGCCAATGCCTTTACAGCCTTTTGACATGCCTGCGCCAAAACTTTTGGAAAAATACCCATTTTCCTACTCTGTTCTGTTTCTATGGTCAGCTCCCCACTCTGTTTCCAATTCTGATAACAGTCTGTATAATACGCAACTTCCTGCTGCACTGGCAATCCTGGAAGTTTTGTGATACGCTGATACATACAGTTCCGCTCTGCCATAGCTGCACTTAAATGGGCATCCATCTGCTCCATATCCCGCAACAAGGTTCCATTGTCTCCCAAGAGCCGCACAAAATATACATCCTTTGTATTCTGTTTGATATCACCTTTGGTTTGTGCAAACTCCATAACCGACACAATCTTCCTAGGATTATGCCGGATCCTCAGTTCTTTTTCCATCGTAAACCACACCTTATATTTTTTCTGTAATTTTGATTTTACCACATAATCCAACTTTTTTCTATCATTTGCCATTTTTATCTCATCAGAGAAAACACCAGCTTCTATCAATGCAACAAGAACGCCACTGGCGTTCTTGAATGTATCACTCTGTAAAATAAGACACTATGCCCTCTCACTGCCAGAATATTAGATACGCAAATACCATTTGCTCAGCCAATTGGGGCATGAAACTCTCTGGCCATCACAGTACTGTGTGAGAATTGGCTGACGCACATTAGGCCTTGAAAGGAAATTAGAGAACATCTCATCTACTACTCTGGAAATGCTGCTGAAATAATTTCTTCCATAGACCCATTTATGGTCATATGCTGTGGAAGATGTGATTGTAAAATCATAGCCTTTGTTTCGGTACCACTTCGTAGCCATTGATTCTCGACTTGGGCAGACTTTCATCCTGGCCAACACACAAACGAATCACTAATCTCTCCTTGGTGACGTCGATACGTTCCGTTAATTTGTTTATCAGCACCCGTTTTGTAGATATATCCGCAGACAAAAATATCTCTCGCCATGTAGGTATCTTTCTTATATTCTGTGAAATAACCACATTGCTATTATCATGTACTCCAGAAACTAATTTCTGCCAATCCTTTGCTCTATCAAAACAGTCCTGTAACATGATTTCCTTTTCATGTAACAATGCCAGTTGTTTTTGCTCTTTTTCTTTTTGTATATGGATGTTATGAACCAAATCTTCTAAAGTAAGGGCATATACTCCAGTGATAGCTTCTGGTATTCTATCCTCCATCACATAAATACCTGATCTGATTTTATTAAGTTCGCTTTGTGCTGTCTCTAACTCCTGTTTTTTTCTTTGTATTTCCTGCTTGTGATGTTCTAAAATCAGTTCTATAATGTTATCATTTTTCTGTAGTTTACTGATATACTCAGCTAATATCTCATAAATGACCGGCTCTATCTCGTCCGCCCGAAACTGCTTTGTCTTATTATGGGGAACTCCCTGCGCTGCATTTTGACATTTATAAATCGCGGTCTTACTGGTTTTGCGTTCTTTCGTATCTTTGATTGTCCAATAATTATATTTACTGCCGTTTACCATCTTGCAGCCGCAATAACCACAGTACAAAACATCTGCCAAAGATAACATGCCGTCATTTCTTTTTATTACTGTTAAATCTTGATTTTTCTGTGATTTTGTGTATTGATGATTACGTCTCTCCCGTTTCTTCTGTACCTCTCTCCAAGTATTTTCCTCAATAATTATAATATCTGGATTTGCTTCTCTGGATAATATCCATTCCTCACTGTTTAGACTGCGATGCCTGCCATTTAGACTTTCCCTGCGGTTGTAAGCCGTATAGCCTGCATAAATTGGATTTGTCAAAATACTGGTAATCGTTCCGCTTTTCCAGACATCATTGGGCGCCAGTTCTCTGTATCTATCATCCTGATTCAATGTTTTTGCAATTTTAACAGAACCATATTCTTTCTCTAAGGATAATTGATAGATATATTTTACCGCCTCCGCCCGTTCTTTCTGTATTACTAAATGCTTTAATGCCCGTCCATGCTTACTGATCTCACCCGAATGTTCCAACAGATAACCATAAGGCGCTTTGCCTCCCATAAATTTTCCCGCCTGCACTAACTTTTGGGCAGTATCTTTGACTCTCATTCCTGTATCTGCACTGCTTTTTTGTGCATTTCCATATCTTAACGCCAGCATCATCTGCCCCATAATGTCATTGCTATCTGGAGAAATACAGCCATCTTTTACTGTATAGATATCCACGCCAAGACTTTTTAAAGACATGATATACCCGCCGATTTCCCACATCCTGCGGCCAATTCGATCATCCTTATATACAACCAAAATCTCATATTCATGATTCTTGGCATCCCGATAAGCTTCCTGTAAAATCTCTCTGTCTGCAACAGCATTTTTATAACCGCTGCTGCTTCCCTCAAAATATTCCTTTTCATCCAATATCCATTGGGAATGCCTTTGTATATAATCTAAGACAAGCTGTCTTTGCACATTCAAATCCCCATCCGATTCTAACTGCTGATCAGAGCTGACTCGCAGTAACATTCTCACTCGTTTCTTCTCTGTTCCCGCATTAGCAGCTAATTTTTTCCTCTCATCCATAATAACACTTTTCCTTTTTCCAATTTTATAACTATTTCTCTGAAGATTAAATGTTGATAAATTCTATGTAGATAAACATTTAGACAGATCATAAAGCCGATATTTAATCACTGGAGTAATACATATTCTTTGTGAAATATTCTTGAAGTATATGGAAGAGAATTTCTTTCACTTCTCTTTTTATTTTTTCGTCATTCCCCGATTCTGTTGGAAATTCCAATACCACCTGCATACCATTCTGTTCCAGTTCTAATCGTTGATATTTTTCTTGTTTCATGAAACTTCCCTGCTGCATTTACTTATTCTATTATTATTTTAAAATAGCTTGTTACATGCTGGGAAGTTTCCATATAATATTATATTCTTACTTGTCCGGCAGCCAACCATCATCTAGACAGCACAAATAATTTCAGCTATTATCATATTTCATTTTTATACTTTTACATACTGCCATAACTTTTTATAATTGTATTTCAATCTCTTCCACAGCTTCTCTGAATACAGAATAGAATTGCTGATTTCCAGATAAACTGTGCCTTCCTGAAATCTTCCACAACTTAGCAGCCGCTACCATTTTCTCTGTGTAGACCGAAGATAAAATTTCATCTTCCATGCCCAGAATCATATAAACTGGCTGGGGATTACTGGCATATTGAGCCATTAAACTGACAAGCTGATCTGTAAATGCATATTCTTCCACTAGAGACGGAATATATCTGTCTGGCGGAATACATGGATTCTATTATAACATATTTTGAGGAAACTTCTTGAGTAACTTTTTTTTGTATGCTATATTATAAACATTATGAAATAGAGACTATGACAATCCAGTATCTTTTTAAAATCAGACAATTTTTATTGTATTTTTAAAGCGTTTAAACAGATAGAGGTAACAGAGTATGGAACAGCTAAGCCTATTTGACAATCGAGAGACAACGGCGCCTCTTGCCAGCCGCCTGCGACCGGACAGCCTGGAAAACTATGTTGGACAGAAACATCTGATTGGGGAAGGGAAAATCTTACGGCGACTGATTGAGAACGACCAGATTTCTTCTATGATATTTTGGGGACCTCCTGGAGTGGGCAAAACTACATTGGCAAGAATTATTGCCGAAAAAACCAGGTCAGAATTTGTGGAGTACAGCGCCGTCAACAGCACCATCAAAGAGATTAAGGAAGTCATGACGCGTGCCGAGGACAACCGTCGCATGGGGATCCGTACTCTGCTTTTTGCTGACGAGATTCACCGTTTTAATAAAGCACAGCAAGATGCATTCCTGCCATTTGTGGAAAAAGGCAGTATTATCCTAATCGGAGCGACCACGGAGAATCCTTCTTTTGAGATTAATTCCGCTTTACTGTCCCGCTGTAAAGTATTCATTTTAAAAGCATTGCAAGAAGACGATTTGACAGAGCTATTACACAATGCGTTAAAGAATCCAAAAGGACTTGGAAATATGAAGATCTTTATCGAAGATGCCCATTTATCTGCCATTGCCCGTTTTGCCAATGGAGATGCAAGGACGGCACTGAACACTCTGGAGATGGCAGTATTTAACGGCAGGATGAATGAGAAAGCAATTCTGTGTGTGGATGAGGAAGTGCTCGCACAATGCATGAACCGTCGATCGCTATTATATGATAAGAATGGTGAGGAACATTACAATCTCATTTCTGCACTGCACAAATCTATGCGCAACAGTGATCCAGACGCTGCAGTATACTGGATGTGCCGTATGTTAGACGGCGGCGAAGACCCTCTCTATATCGCCAGACGGCTGGTGCGTTTTGCCAGTGAAGATGTGGGGATGGCGGATCCTGAGGCCTTACAGATCACAGTGGCAGCCTATCAAGCTTGCCATTTTCTCGGGATGCCTGAATGTGATGTACACCTGACACATGCGGTTGTCTATCTCTCTATGGCGCCAAAATCTAACGCACTCTATATGGCATGTGAGAACTGCAAACAAGACATCCGCAAATCTCCAGCGGAACCAGTGCCCTTACAGATTTGTAATGCGCCAACTAATTTAATGAAAGAGCTTAACTATGGGAAAAATTATATTTATGCCCATGATACAGAAGAAAAATTGTCTAGAATGCAATGCCTTCCAGATTCTTTATCAGACCGAAGATATTATCAGCCTACCGAGCAGGGACAGGAGAAACAAGTCAAGAAACGACTGGAAGAAATCTTAGAATGGAAATATGGTAATACAGAATCAAAAGTACCATAACAAAGGGTATCAAACCCGCAGGAAAAATTATATAAAAATACTGCCCATAAATTTTAATCTATCTCCCTGGACATCCCAATATGGCCATACGGCTTTTCATCAGATATAATTTAAGGTACTGCGATTCCCAAAAGGAATCGCAGTACCTTAATATTCTTAGCCTAATTTCATATATTTTAAATAGTCGTCACTGTTTTAACAGTCTCCCACTCTTTTTCTTCCATATTTATCTGTAAGCACTCCTTGTCGCTGTCAAAACACAGATTATATGAAATCAGCAAAACGGGAACTTCCCTGTACATTATATGCCCCTGCAGCGGTATAACCATTGGTAGCATTCGCTTTTGTAGTGGTATAATAGTCTACCAGTGATGCGTTGGCGGCAACAGAAGAACCATAATCTTTGAAGAATTTCTGTACTTCAGACATATCTGATTTTTTAAATTTGTCCTCATCAATCTTCAATTTGCCCTTCTCATCTACACTAATTCCAAACTGCTCAAGCATATCCTTATTTTGCGCTGTTTTTTCCCTGATCTGAGCTAAATTCGCCAATACTCCAGAATTTGTGCTGGATTTGGCTGCATCAAACATATTGTTATAATTGGTCACAAAGCTCTTAGCAGTGGAAAAGATTTTGTCAATATCATAAGATTCCTTGCCATCTTTATCCTTAATTTTTTGATATAACTTATCAGATGCAAGCGCTTCACCGTCTGCCTTCAAGGATGCGGCGCTGGTACCTGCAGTGTTGTTCTTATCTTCACTCACACCACCAGTAATGCCAGCGAATTGAAGACGTGACATCACTGTAGAACCATAGCTCATGCTATCATCGGCTGAAAAAAGCTCCTGTACCTTAGAGAGTTCTGCTGACTGAAGCTTACTCTCATTAAATTGAAGCGTTCCATTATCATTGATTGTAACGCCAATTTCTGAAAGCTTATCCGCATTTGCAGCCGTGGCCTTCATCATATTTGCCACATATGCTGTTTTGTTTGTCATCGTGGATTTTTTCGATGCATTCACAACTTCATTATACTGCGACACAAAATTCTTCATTGCAGAAGATACCTTTGCTGTTGCACTCTGGCCTTTTTCTGTATCTGTGTAAGTGTTGCTGTTCTGTAATGTTGCAACAGAACTCTTCAGATTTGAAATTCCAGTCACCAGATTAGAATTTGCTTCTTTTACATCCTCGGAAACCTTTGGATTTCTCCTCTCTTCGAGAATCCTTTCGAGAACATTACTTGTACTGCTTGATGAACCACTTGCTGTTGTACTCGAATTCTTCCCTTTGCCATAGTAAGCTTTCATAAGCCTGCCATAACTACCGCTTTTAATGCTGGCATAATCTGAGAGATAATTCATATTTCCCGATCCACTGCTGGATGAAAGACCTTGGAAAAAAGAAAAACCTTGATTCATACTCATTATCATCACTCCTTTGAATAAAAATATGGACATCCATATCCCAATGTTTGACATATTATATATCGGCGTAAAACCTTATAGTTATTAGTTAATATAACACATAGATTTGAATATTACAAGATTCTGGAAAAAGGTCTTTGCTCTTGAGATTACATTTCTATGTAATTACACCAATTTCTCTAAACTTGTCAATGCATCTCTTTTCTTCTGAAAACGCATTTCGATTTTATCACCATTTGAATATTTTACAATGATCTCATATCCTCGAAACATATTTTTCTTAACAGCAATCTCTTTTTGATCAGAAGCAATATAATCACAGGCATCTTGAATATTACAAAATTCTTTTTCTGCCCCAAATAGGGAGATAATATAAATACTCTCTATCGTTCTCTTCAATGCATTCTGTAAACATTGCAAAAAAATCTCCCATTGTTCTTTATGATTTGACATTAGATGATCGCCAATCAATTGTTGTTCTCTTTTAGACAACCTTTCAAATTGATCCACTTTTTCTTGTAACTCTTTTTCTGAAGTATCTTCTTCCCAGTGTATATAGATATTCTGTGAAGCAAAAGCCTCTTCAATTGCTTTCATAGAAAAATATAAAACCTTAAACCCTTCCGATTCCATCTGATTTAAAGAATTATTAGTAAATTCTCCTGCCAACACTACTCCCTAAAATGGATGAAACTCACTATAACGATAAACTAATGGCTTAATAGCGGCTGATATTTCTTGTGCTTTGTTTTTGGAATGTTTTGTATATCTACGCCATGCAATTTCTATAAATGCTTTGGGTTTTCCTTTATACTCTTCTGAACCCTCTGACTCAATTACTATATCTAATTTATGAGTATTTCCATTAATGTCTATCCATTTCACTTCATTTCGATTATTTCTTGCAATTCTTGGATCTTTATAATCTAAATACATATCATTCTCTTTTGCAACAGGCTGACAATATCTAATCAATGTATCCTCCAACAAATTTCCAATAATTTGCCCAAAACGATGTGCAGGTGATTTTGCCATCTCAATTACCCCCTTATCCATAATCGTCCTTCTTTCAGAGGAACTCTGTGCTTTCTGTTTTTCCATTTTATGTTTCGATCTCTTGTTTTTTCAAAATAAAATTCTTTAAACCCTGCAGCAACCGCCAATCGTCCCAACCATTCATCCACAGGAACATACACTCCATATGGTGCAGAATCCCCGATTACAAAACAGACAGTAGCCCCTTCTTTACAAACATATCTTAAATGATGCCATACTTTCGCTAAATCCAAGAAATATAAGGCAATCATAGTATGATAGTTTTTCTTACCGCCATGATTTTCTTTTTCCAAATCTAACTTTGTACACACCTCTAAAATTTCATTATATATTGGTTGAAGAAGAGGATCTTGTAAATAATGAAAAGTATCTTTTCTCTGTTTTGAAACCATCTGCGTACAGGACCGCACCAATCCTGGCCTGATCTTACTCTGTAATTCTCCCCAGGAATTTATCTCTCCCAATACTGATAATTCCAATCTTGTTGCATCTGCATAATCATAATTATTTGCGTAAGGCGGTGATGTTACTACAAGATCAATACTATTTCTTTCTATTGGTGATTGTTCTCTAGCATCATGTTTTATCAATTTAGAGCCGGGCTTTGCTTCACTTTCCTGATATATTTTCAAATCTTCATACATCATAGCAACTTGCCTGGAAAATGCATCAAATGCAGTCAATACTTTTGCTTTTTTCTTATTAGGTAAGATATATTGCCATGTTGCAGTTCCAGCATGAGAAGAAGCTCGTAACATGGAAACAAAAGCCAACCACGACAATTGATAACCTGGTGAGAAACTATCGCCATAAGAAATTAATGCTCTTTTTAAACGATCAATCTCTGCCAAATTTTTTTCATCATAACATTTTAAAACAATATTAGGATATTCATCACTTTTCATATGATCATTTTGGGCAAGCATCAAAACCTGATTAGCAATTTCTAAAAATTCATCTGCATCTGTTGACCAAAGTAATTTTCTCTCCGCAATTTTATATACAAGTGGATGTGACTCATAACCATAAGACTTAACACCTAGCTTATCACAGGATAACAATGTTGTACCCGAACCAGCAAAAGGATCCAGAACTTTTATTGTATTATTTTTCGACGACTGGGATTGATAAGTTAGAATAGTCTCTTCTACCCACTGGGCGGAGAAACCAGCCGAATATCGAAACCATCTGTGAATTGGCAACGACATATTATCTACAAATGTAGAACTGTTATCCGTTTGTAAAAACATATCCATATAATAAATTTCCCTTCTATAAACACCTTAATTTGCTTAATGTTCTAACAATTTTTGAAAAGTTCGAGAGCTTCTATTATATTATACTTTACCCAACATTACAATTTGAAAATTTTTTTGAGATCCCATATTTTGTAATTCATAGTCCCAAAAGGTTTCCATTGCTTTGCGATGGAAACACTTTGCACATAAAAGCGCTCTGGAAAGCTAGCTTTCCAGACGCTTTTTGTGCAAGATGTCTATGCTGCCAAAGGCAGCAAGACCTTTTGGGACTAAAATCTCAGTTATTATAAAAATGGAACACTCAAAGAAAATTTTAAGTTTTTTTATTTTACAATTATTATCCCATAACCTAATACTTATGTTATAATTCATGATAAAGTTTCTGCCATTACATGGCTTGTACAAATAATGGTTATTAGGAGATTATCTGTGAAAAAAATTGTTGCAATAGGAAATACCATTTTTATCTATTTGATTGCTATATTGCCAGTGATGCTGATTGCCAGCGACAAAAGTAAATTCATTACATGGATATGGAAATATCTCTTTCACAATTCTGTGTTTGTTCCACTGATTTTGTTGTTGTTATTTGGTGCAGTCATGTATATCTTAAATATCATTTTTATGATTCAGGCCAGAAATGGCTGTTTTCATGCCACAGATCTTGCCCGCGCCAATATGATTGTAAAACTCATTCAAATACCAGCGTATATCTTTATCTTTATGATTGGAATACTGTGTATGGTTATGATATTCACAATCGGCATCTCTTTCGTGTTACTGCTGCTGGATGCTTTGAGTATTGGTCTTACTGGCTTATTTGCCATTGCAGCTTTTCAGAACTTAAACCGTGAGGGAATGATAACGAGAAAAGCCCAATTCATCTATTCCATAGCTTCTTTTCTATTTTGTGTTGACGTTATTATTGCTGTCATCGGATATCGCAAAAGCTTGTCTGTTACCACTTTATCCTAATTTATATTGTTTCAAAGCCTCAAATCCAAAATCACATGATACGAAGTTACCACTCCGTATATACACGATTGAGCGTAAAGGACATAATGGCAAGAATATTGGCGCGAATGGTGCTGTCTGGCCAGGTGGCATAAATCTCACTGGATGCAACATTTTTGATATAATCTTTATATCTTACATAATAATCTCCTGCTGTGGAATCTCCTGGCGTCCCATCATGTACCACCACATATTCTGGCACCACAACCCGGCTTAAGACAATCTCTCCACTCTCATCTACAGGCTTAATCTCTGCCTCCGCAATCTTGGGCGGAAAATTTCCAAACAAAGTATTTGCCGGAATCACAATATTCTTCAGCTCTTCTGACACCTCCAGAGGTTCCATCCGCACATTCTGCAGAGAAAGCTCACCAGAAAATACATCTACTCCCTCAATATTTACTGGGCGATAGCCCTCTGCCTCCACCTCCACCGTATACTCTGCATATGGCTGTGACTGTTCCGGCTCCATACTGTATTCGAGTGGCGGCGCTGCCAATTCCACTGTCTCTGTCTGTCCTTCTGTATTGGTATTGAGCTGCTCTAAAGTATTCTGAGGATCTCCAGTATAAGAAATGGTAATTCTTGCATTTTCTACCGGAATCATTCCTACCGTGGAAGTTACCTCAACTTTCAAAGTTCCTTGATCTACATGATTCACCTGTGCTGCCCGTAATTTCTGATTCTGCATAAACACCTCTAAATTTCTACACTTATTGATAGTTTATGCCACAGCACCTCAAAGGGTGCTGTCATTTTAGTATCTAACAGAACAGATTCCATTTCCTGCCAAAAGATCAATGACCTAAAAAAATCCCGCTTCCGCGGGATTTGTCTTACCTATGCCAACGCCTCTGTGTGAATGCTGTAATCCTCATACTGGCTAATATATTTTTGATCCATCTGCAATTTTCTTGCACACAGTGCGCCGCTGATACAGATTGCCAACACTGCTATGGCCAGTACAATCATATTGCTACGACTTTTCTCTCCGTTGACACATGCAAATTTATCTCTCTTTTTCCTCATAGACCTCACTCTTTTCTTATCATTAATTTTCCTGTGCAAACAACAGGTCATTTCAATCTTATGTCTTTCACAAACATATATTAACATTAGTTTTTGAAATAATCTTTAATTTCATTCTACTTCTTTCTTAAAAATTTATAAAAAATCCGTAGAATTTTCCTAAATAATTAAAAAAGACTAACTGCACCAAATTAATCATTGATGCAGCAGTCCTTTTCAATTTATTACTTTAATATTAACCCATCGTAACTATTCAAAACCCGAAGCCACAAACAAGCCAGCCAAACTGTCATACGTCTCTGCCAAGGCTTTCGTATCTATTTTACTTCTCTAGTCCAACCATACTTATCTTCTACGCTTCCCCACTGAATCCCTGTCAGATAATCATATAACTTCTGTGTCAGTTCTCCAATCTTAAAATCATTTACTGTCACAACATCATCTTTGTATCTAAATTCTCCCACTGGGGAAATGACTGCTGCTGTTCCGGTTCCAAAGGCTTCCTCTAAAGTCCCGTCATGTCCAGCCTTCATCAAATCATCTACAGATAAATGTGTCTCATTTACCTGATAGCCCCAGTCTTTCAAGATATGGATAATGGAATCTCTGGTAACGCCTGGAAGTACCGTTCCCTCTGTGGGCGCGGTATAGATCTCACCATTGATTTTAAACATAATATTCATGGTGCCAACCTCTTCCACATACTTTCTGTGGACGCCATCCAGCCACAACACCTGTGTACAGCCCTTCTCTTCTGCTCTTACTTGTCCCAAAATAGAGGCTGCATAGTTGCCGCCGCACTTGGTATCTCCTGTTCCTCCCTTTACGGCACGCACCAATTCATCCTCAACTAAAATCTTTACTGGATTGATACCCTCTGGATAATATGCGCCTACCGGACAACAGATGATCATAAATTTATAGGAAATTGCCATATGTACACCTAGGGCAGATTCTGTTGCGAACACAAAGGGACGAATATAAAGAGAAGTTCCCGGCTCTGAGGGAATCCAATCTCTCTCCACCTTTACCAGTTCTTCGATCGCTTCCACAAACATATCTTCTGGAAATCCTGGCATACATAGTCTAGTGTTAGAATTAATCATTCTTTTAGCGTTCATATCTGGACGGAACAATAAAATCCTATCTTCCTCGGTGCGATATGCCTTCAATCCCTCAAATGTTTCCTGGGCATAATGTAGTGTCACACAGGAAGGGCTGATTTCTACTGGTCCGTATGGCTCAATCCTCGCATCATGCCAGCCAATCCCCTTGTCCCAATCCATCACAAACATATAGTCCGTCATATACTTACCGAATCCTAGATTTTTCTGATCTGGTTTGTCTTTTAATTGATCTCTTTTTACAAATTTGATTTCCATAATGTCTCCTCCATCCTAATTTTCCTGCAGTCCCACTCCATCACTTTCAAAGCTGCCTGCCTCTTCTCAAAATACTTTTTATCAATTATTATACTTTTTTCCAAACCTGTCAAGATTATTCTTAAGACTTATACTTTCCATAACCTTATTTTATATGGGAGAAGAAAACATTTCTCACTTATAAGTAAACTGCAACGATTCATTTGTTTTTTCATATTTCTGTAGGCAAAATTCATAAAATGATGTATACTAATACTATATAATTATTCAGTAAAGGAGAGATATTATGCATCAATTTCAGCCATACCCAATAGAATTGTTAGAGCTTAATCCTTTTACCAAGATTTCCAGTGAGTGGATGCTGATTGCCGCAGGTGGGCAGGAAAAAACAAATGCCATGACTGCAAGCTGGGGCGGATTAGGTGTTCTGTGGGGGAAAAATGTTGCCTTTATTTTTGTACGCGAAAACCGATATACCAAGGAATTTATAGATAAAGAGGAGTATTTTTCCTGCAATTTTTTTGAAAAAAAATATTTAAACGACTTGAAATATTTTGGAGTGGTGTCTGGCAGACAGGAAGATAAATTTAAAACTTCCGGTCTTAATGTCGATTACAAAGGCAATATTCCCTATGTGGATGAGAGCAACTTTATCTTCCTCTGTAAGAAAATGGCGGCCGTCCCCATCACAGAAGCACATTTCTTACTTCCTGAGATTAAAGAAAAATGGTATTCTGGTAAGGATGACGGTAACTTACATACGCTCTATGTAGGAGAAATCACAGACGTCCTTGCAAGATAATTTTCCCTGCCCATAATATTTTTTCTAACAGGATTGGGATGTCAAAGGCGCCAATCCTATTAGAAAAACTCAGAAATTCTTTCTATACTTTTAAAAATACCTCCAACAGATTATAGGGACACAGATTGGCCTTACATGCCTTTTCTGTATCTCTGTAATCCGCCGAAGGCTTTTCTCTCATACTTCTGATATAATTTTATTGGCTGCCGTTTGCAAAAACGCAGAGCGCCTCTGATCTTTATATAAAATACCCTCTTAAACAATCTCAATCTGACACATTTCCATCGTCAGCAATGCGGCTTGATGGGACTCTGGCGTCACTCCAGCACAACACAATGGATCTACCCGAATCGATATCTCTGGCATCGCCGCCTTAAACAGCATCGCATTGGAAACCACACAGATATCGGTGCACAGCCCCACCAGCTCAATTTCCAACGGCTCCTTTTCGTTCTCCTGCCGCAGCAATTCCATCAATTCCAGGGAACCAAAGGTTGGCTTATCCAATATATGGGAAGGCCCTGTGAGAGCTTCAACCTCTGGATGAAGCTGCCAGCCCTTTGTCCCACGGACACAATGGACTACTGGAAGTTTCTTCCCCTCAGCGGTTTCCAGATAATTTTCACTGTGTGTATCACGAGTGACATAGATATCTGGTCTGTCATAGCATTTCATTTTTTCGATAACAGGCTTTACAATCTTTTGTGCCTCTACTGTTCCCAGAGCGCCATCAATAAAATCTTTCTGCATATCCACAACAACTAAAATTTTCCGCATACCTACCACCTTTCCATTTGCTATTGGGGCAAATAACCCATCTCCAATCACTTTCGTCTCCACTGAAATCATCGTGTACATACGATTCTGCACATCTTGACACGGAATAAAAACACTGTCATATTATTTCCGAAAATACTCTGCCCTTCCACCGCAGGAAGTACTGATGGATTCAATTGCTACCGCTCCTCCCCGCACAATTTCAATATGTTTGAACTTACTCCGCAAAAGATCAATCAACTCATTGTTGCGCCGTTCCGTCATCTTACATTCTAAAAGTACACTGTCCTTGCCGATATCAGATACCTCCACATGGAATACCTGGGCGATCTGAAAAAGTTCTGCCTTATCAGCAACAGTACAGTCTTTCACTTTTGCAAATAGAATTTCTTTCATATGAATGGGCACATCGGTAAGGTCAATCACCTTAATTACCTCCACCATACGATTTAACTGCTTTTTGATCTGCTCAAAAGTAATATCATCACTAGTAACACAGATCGTCATACGGGACACAGTCTCATCTTCTGTGGTTCCCACCGTAAGGCTCTGCAGATTATAAGCTTTTCCAGAAAATAGACCTGAAACTTTGGCTAAGACACCTACCTGATTTTCCACATACAATGCAATCCATCTGTTTTTCATCTCTGTTCCTGCCTCCTCTCCCTATTTTAAAATCATTTCCGTCATTGGATTGCCGCCCTTAACCATTGGAAGCACAATCTCCTCTGTGGCAATCATAAATTCAATCAATACAGGCGTCTTGCACTGTTTCGCCTTTTCCAAAGCAGGGACAATCTCTTCTTCTTTGGTAACACGGATTCCACAGGCTCCATAGCTCTCTGCCAGCTTAACAAAATCTGGTTCATATGGAGGACAGGCAGTTCCAGGCCCTTTACAGTCCTTGGCGCAGCCTTTTCTTCTCCTCAGGCAAGTAGCCTCATAACGCTTCCCATAGAAAAGCTGCTGCATCTGACGCACCATTCCCAAATAATAATTATTAAAAATACAGACGATCACATTGGCCTCCTGCGCCATCGCCGTGGCCAGCTCCTGGATATTCATCTGCATACCGCCATCTCCGCTGATACAGATTACCGACTGATCTGGACATCCAATTTTGGCTCCGATCGCCGCTGGAAATCCAAAGCCCATTGTTCCTAAGCCACCAGAAGTGATAAACTGTTTGTCTGCGTTCAGCTCTATGTACTGAGTGGCCCACATCTGATGCTGTCCAACATCAGTGACAATAATTCCTTCTGAAAACTGCTGATTGATCTGTTCTAAGATCATTTGCGGCGTCATACCCTTGTCTCTGCGCATCTCCAACGGATTTTTCTGATTCCACTCCTGAATCTGCTCCAGCCATTCTTCTGTCTTTTGGGGTTCCGCCCACTCCAACAGCTTATCCAACGCCAAATTTGCATCAGCCACAATCGGTACATCCACCACCACATTTCTTGATATGGAAGCGGTATCTATATCGACATGGATAATCTGTGCATTCGGCGCAAACTCATTCAGATCTCCAGTGATACGGTCGTTAAACCTTGTCCCAATGGAAAACAGCACATCACATTGTCCTACGGCTATATTTGCCGCATAACGGCCATGCATACCACTGTTTCCAATATAATAAGGGTTGTCATCAGGAATAGCACCTTTTCCCATCACAGTCGTGACTACAGGAATCTTTGTTTTTTCCACTAATTGCAACAATTTATCATTCGCTTTGGCAATATTAACGCCGCCGCCAACTAAAAATAATGGTTTCTTTGCTGATTTCAATAACTTATAACCTTTCTTCAACTGTCCGATATGAACACTCTCATTTGGTTTATAACCCCGAATGGAAACAGATTGTGGATATTCTCCCGGCCCTGTTGAGGTCTGGATATCCTTTGGCAAATCAATCAGTACGGGGCCTGGCCTTCCTGTTCTGGCAATATGAAATGCCATTTTTAAGATCTTGCCAAGGTCTTTGCGGTCTTGAACCGTAACGCCATACTTGGTAATACTTCTGGTCATGCCCACAATGTCCACTTCCTGGAAGGCATCATTGCCAATCAGATTTAAGGGCACCTGTCCTGTAATACATACCAGCGGAATACTGTCATAATGAGCATCCGCAAGTCCTGTTATGATATTTGTAGCGCCTGGACCGCTGGTGACAATACAGACTCCCACTTTCCCAGTGGCGCGGGAATAACCTTCTGCCTCATGAATTAGCCCTTGCTCATGCCGCGGCAGGACGAGCTCTATCTCCTCATGTTTATATAATTCATCTAAGATATCTGTCACCATACCGCCTGGATAGGCAAATACAGTGTCCACATGCTCCTCTAACAATGCTTTTACAAATAATTTTCTTCCTGTCATATCCATTGCCATTATTTTTCACCTCTTACTTTTCCATCTGTCTCAATGGTTTTCCTGTTATTGTAACAGATAACCTTCATTTGGGAAAGTACTTTTTTATGATACCATGAATTGCTGCGCAATGACATGGTTGTCTATGCGCACTCCGGCGCGTATAATATCTAGCGATATTATACCATGAATTGCTGCGCAATGACATGGTTGTCTATGCGCACTCCGGCGCGTATAATATCTAGCGATATTATACCATAAAAGTTCTCTGACCTTTTTTATTTAGATCAATCCCACGGTCTTTAACAGAAAAATCCACCCTGTCAAGGTAAAGGAAGCCAACAATGTCGTCATCACCACAATACTTGCTGTCAACGTCCCATCATTTTTCATGTTTTTTGCCATAATATAACAGCTCGGCGTTGTCGGCGAGGCCAGCATAATTAAAATGCCTATCATTTTTTCCCCAGTAAATCCCAGCAACGCTGCCACTGGAAGCAAAAAAGCTGGCTGTAAAACCAGTTTAATCAAAGAAGCAGCCAGTGTGGGCTTTATTTTTGCCAATGCCTTTCTGCCCTCATAGCCAGCTCCCAGCGTCACCAGCGCTAACGGCGTTGCGATCTGTGCGATGCTGTCCACCGTTTTATCCATCAGCACTGGAAAATCCAGGCCGCACAGAGAGACCGCAAGTCCCAGAAAAATACTGATGATAATGGGATTTTTCAAAATATTATAAAATGCCTCACGAATCTTGCCTGACTGTTCGGTGTCTGTCTGCCCCTGCCCTTCAAAGGTCAACACAATCACAGAATAAATGTTATAGAGGGGCACAGCTCCAACAATCATTAACGGCCCCATCGCCGATTTGCCATAGAGATTCTCAATAAATGCAAGTCCCATCACAGCCGCACTGCTGCGAAAAGAAGCCTGCACAAAGGCTCCTCTCATATACTGATCTTTTAAAAACAGTTTTGTGCCGCCCCAGATCGCCCAAAAACACACAGTACTTGCCAGTGCGCAGAACATTACATAATTCAGATCGAACACTGCTTTGATATCCACAGAAGAAATATTGCGAAACAGCATAACCGGCAGCGTCACCTCAAAATTAAATTTATTTGCTGTGGTCACAAAATTGTCATTCAATATGCCAATCTGCTTTAATCCCCAGCCAATCACCATCACTAGAAAAATCGGTACCGTCACATTGATGCTAAAAATAAAATTTTCCATAGCTTCCACTTCTTTTCTTAATTCATAACTATTTAGAACCCTGAAAAATAGCTCTTTAGACCTTTCAAATAAATTTGAATGATCTAAATTTATCTTTCCATAGGGTTCTAAATCGTTCCCTGATATTTTAAAAAGTAATATTCCAAGTCAAAATATGTCTGCTCCTCACTCTTTGCGGTAATCTCCCACTGCGGTAATTCGTCTAAATTTGGAAACCAGGCATCCGCCTGATATTGATAATCAATCTTTGTAATATATGCAGTCTCACACTGGTCTAGTAACTGACGATAAATACTTTCTCCGCCAATCACAAAGACATCCTCAGATTGGTACTGCTGCAGGTTATGAAAGAGTTCTTCCAGACTGTGTACTACTACAGCATTCTTCTTCTGATAATTTTGATCTGTTGTCAGCACAATATTGGTTCGGTTACTCAAGGGCTGTCCGCCTGGAAAACTCTCCAAAGTTTTTCTGCCCATGACCACTACTTTGCCAGTAGTCATTTGACGAAAATACTTCATATCTTCCGGGATGCGTACCAGCAACTGATTCTTTAATCCTATTCCCCAATTTTGATCTACTGCTGCAATTAAATTCATCATCGTCCCTCCTATTTTCTACACCGCCACGGGAATATCTTTGATCTGCGGCCCTGTCACATAATTTTCTAATCTTACATCCTCCGTTGTAAATGCATAGAAATCCTTTATCTCTGGATTAAGCCAGAATACTGGGGCCGGATGTGTCTCTCTTTGAATCAGCTCTTCCACCAATGGAATATGACGATCATAAATATGGGCGTCAGCAATCACATGTACTAACTCTCCCACCTCCATATCACAGACTTGCGCTAACATATGCATCAACACTGCATACTGGCATACATTCCAATTATTGGCAGTTAAAATGTCCTGAGACCGTTGATTCAATACGGCATTCAAGATAAGCCGTTCCTGTCCTTTTTTCTGAGTGACATTAAAAGTCATGCTGTAGGCACAAGGGTAGAGGTTCATCTCACTTAAATCCTGATGCACATACATGTTTGTCATGATACGGCGGCTGAAAGGATTGTGTTTTAAATCATAGAGAACCCGGTCCACCTGATCTATCATCCCTTCTTTATATAGATGCTTTACTCCCATCTGATACCCATACGCTTTGCCGATCGAACCTGTCTCGTCCGCCCACTGATCCCAAATATGACTGTTTAAATCGTGAATATTATTTGATTTTCGCTGCCAAATCCAGAGAATTTCATCCGTGCAGCTCTTAATAGCTGTCTTTCGCAGAGTAATGGCAGGAAATTCCTTCGCCAAATCATAGCGGTTGACCACGCCAAATTTTTTGACCGTATAAGCGCTGCTGCCATCCTCCCAGTGCGGACGCACCTTCTCCCCTTCTGTACTGACACCATTTTTTAAAATATCTTCACACATATCTATAAAAATATGATCTGCTAAACTCATGACTACCTCCTTTTGGTGTGTCTGCCATTTTTATCCTTGTGTATCGTAGAAATTCTTTTATATTTTCACCCATTGGCATTTACACATAATTATTTATCTGTTACAGTTCACTCGTCAGCCAATATGGAGACAATCACATGCTTGCATGATGATTTCTCCATTTGTGCTGACGAAGGGAACGCCGGTTTATGAGCAAAGTTAACTGCAACGCAGTGGGAAAGCGCTGTAAGCGCCTTTGCGAATGGCGTGGAGTGAACAGTAACATTTATTTTACCACATTCTCAAAATTTTTTCAAAAATTCAAGACTTTTTCACAAAATTGGTGTATACTTAGAACAGAAAAATAATGAACGAAGGAGAATTACCATGAGTCAGGCAAAAGTAGACCGTTATAAAGCGGAAAAAGCAACCCGCAAAAAGACCATGAAAAAAGAAAAGATCAAGAACACCATTGCCGCGGCCTGCGGGACTGTCGTATGTATCGCAGTGATCGGCTGGGTAGGTTATTCTGCTTATGGATATTTCCATACCCAGCAAAAAAGCAGCACACCCACACAGACCGAGGTAAACTTAGATGCATTGAGTGAATATATGAATACACTGCAGACAGCAGACACTACAGCGGAAGAATAACGATAGACCACAACCCAAAATAACAGTATGAAAAGCTCCCAGCTATGGACAGTTGGGAGCCTTTTTTTAGGATTTCATGATATGATAAAATATGCTAATAATAACTCTTAGAAAGTTGGAGGTCACTTACGATGATATATAAATATGTTAGCAACTTTTTCAGTAATTGATACAGCAAGACATAATTTACAGATAGAACAGCCTGAATTGTTTCACTCTTTAGTTAGGAACTGGTTATTACGAACTGAAAAATACTAAATTGCTAATATTTTAAAAGCGATTAAGTATAAGCAGTAATTCATATGGGTTTACTGCTTTTTTCATGTAAATTTTTATGATTACTGAATTAACTCTTTCATTACTTTCGTTCATATAGAATAATTATATCTTTCTCTGCCTGTTATCATAGTCGCTTTCATTCAAAATCTATTCCATGAAAAAGAGCCATAACCTATTGATTAAGTTTATGGCTCTTTTTCTGTAGAGCGATAGACGGGGCTCGAACCCGCGGTCTCGACCTTGGCAAGGTCGCGCGTTACCAACTACGCCACTATCGCACATATCTTATATCTCTTAAAGACAAATAATATTTTACTACAAGTTAAATTATTTGTCAATAGCATATTATAACTTTTTTTTCATATAATAGAGCAAAGAGAATTTAAGGAGGAGTCCTGTGAGTTCCAAAACAAAAATTGTTGTCCTACACTTAAAAGAACTGATCTATACAGCAATCTTTGCAGTACTGGGGATTCTGCTGATTTTACTGCTGGTGTTTATGTTCCTGCCAGACAGCAAAAACAAAACCACGAAAGAAACTATGAAATATACGGCGGGAGTATACACTTCCTCCATACAATTAAATGACAATGCCATTGATGTGGAAGTGATGGTGGATGACAACCACATCAACTCTATCAGTCTGGTAAATCTGGACGAAACCACTGCTGCCATGTACCCGCTGATGCAGCCGGCACTGGATAATTTAAGCCAGCAGATTTATGAAAAACAGTCACTGGAAAACATCTCCTATGAGGACGACAACCAGTACACCTCCATGGTGCTGTTAAATGCCATTCAAGCTGCATTGGATAAAGCTGTCTACACAGAAAACTAATGCGCTTCCTCTATTTTTAACACGCCTGAATAGTTTACCTTCCCCGCCAAAATATTGGTACATATCAAATCAGCAAAAACAAATAGCCGCTGCAATCATACGATAATTGCAGCGGCTATTTGCCGGTTCACCATTCAAAGCATTTTTGATCCTAAACTGCCATAATAATACCGCCATCACTGGCATACATACTGCTGATTCCCGCGGTATCCATGATAAATATTTCTTTAAAATTGCCAATTTCCTGCACTTTCTTTGCCGCTTCCTGTGCCCGCTTTGGCGCATTACAATGAGAAATCGCAAAAATTTTTTCTTGGGGATTTATCGTCTTTTTCAAAAGATCTGTAATCATCTTATCTACCGCATTGGCCATTCCTCTTGCCTGGCCAAGCTGACAGATTGTTCCCTCCGGCGTCGCTCCCATCACTGGTTTGATATTCAAAGCTCCCACAACAAAAGCTTTGATATTGCTTAGCCGGCCGTTTTTACGAAGTGTTTCTAAAGTTTCCAACACAAAAGAAGTATTCATGCCCTCAATAAACGCCTCTACGTTTGTGATAATTTCCTCAAAGTCCACTCCCTGTTCTTCATATTCCTGAATCTTCATGGCAATCAACGTCTGACCTATGGATGCAGACTTAGAATCAAACACATGAATCTGCTTTTCTCCTTTTTCCTCCAAATACAACTTTCTGCCAAGCTGAGCACTGTTACAGGAGCCGCTGAGCTGGGAAGAAAGCGTCACTGCATAGACATGCTCTGCCTCACAATCATAAGCGTTGACATACTGTTCTGGAGATGGGCAGGTAGATTTGGGACAATTCGGACTCTTCTTAACTCTCCTTAAAAACTCAGCCTGGTCAAACGTCTCATCATCCACAATATGATAATCGTCTACAAAAATCTCCAGAGACACGGTCTGAAAATGACCATCCTTTTTTAACCGTTCTGGCAATTCACCACAACTATCAACAATAATTTTATAGCTCATATCTTTCCTCCTGAATATCTATGCAATACACAAATTTTGGCCATTCTTCCCCGCCGTCCTCTGATGTGTCCGAAAGGGTATAGCGAGATGCCCTTGGGTATGTATTTTAAGTGATCGTATTCTTCTTAAGTAGATTTGTTTTTTAAAATAACTTCACAAATCTTTCTTGCGATTTAATGTAGTTTTCAATACTACTTTATATTAACATAAATATCCACGTTTGAAAAGACCATTTTTACAACCGATTAAAACAAAAACTAATTTCATTCCACTGGCTGTCTTCTATATAATTGATCTGAGTAATCTGGCTGCAGTAATCAGCTATATGTCCGTCTTGGATAAAATACTGAAATGCCTGCTCCTTAAGATTTTCGTCTCCGAATTTTAATGTAATCACCTGCCGCTCCTCCCAGGCAGGGGCAAGCATGGCTCCAATTTGATCGGGATCCCATGTTTCAATATAGTATCCTTCTTTGATATAGTAATTATTCAGCACAGCACTACATTCTGGCAACGGAATTTCTCCATTTGGCTCATGTCCCATCTGCATTTGTGCAGTGGTCATTGCCATATAGTTGTAATCAATAAAAGATGTTTCCACACCTTCTTTATCTCGATAACCATTATTTCCCCAAGTGGCATCCATATAGTAGTAATCCCCATCCAGACAAATTAAATTCCAGGCATGTGGTTCCCCCAATGCCTTTCCTGAGACAATTGTACTTTCAATCCCCAGTTGGTTAAACAAGTACTGTACTGCGCAGGCATATCCTTGGCATACTGTCTGTTTATTAAGAAATACACTGATAATATTTTGACTGTCTTTGGCTCCTTCAACATATTCTGTATTCAATGCCAGAATGTCATAGACATATTTTGCCTTCTGATAGTCCGTATCATTGAGGGAAACTCCTGCAAGCCAGGCCTCCACCATTTCATCGATCTGCTTTTGCAATTCTTGGCGTTCTTCCTTCTCCATCGTATATTTTGGAGAAAATTCCAGACTGACCAATTCTTCTCCCTTGGTATACCGTGTAAATACATACCCTTCTACCCAGAATAATCCGCCATAATCACTGCCAATGGCTGTATAGGCACGCTGCATCACCTCGGTATCAATCGTAGATATCGGCACCGTCTTTTCATGATTCAAGATTGCCTCCAACATCTCATCATAAACCAACTGCTCTGCCTCATTTAGCTGCTCATAAGCATATTTTCCCACCGATAACCTTTCTGGCGCTTTTACATCCTGGCTCTTTGTCTCAAGCTCCTGTGCCCCCTGCTGGCTGGGACTTTCGGTCATCTGATTTGTCTGTTTCCCTTGCTGATTTGATTTATCTGCTGTTTGTCCTGTCTCTTTCGTCCTGTCTGTGCCTGTTCCTTGCTGGCTAGTTACATGTTGCTCAGTGTTTTTTTGCTGCTGGTCTGACTGACTGGCGTCCTGTTTTGATTGCTGGTATTGCTGTAAAATTTTAGATAATTTCTCCGGTGCACATCCTGTCATACTGCCAAACAATAATGCACACACCAACAGCCATACCACTCTTCTTTGATTCTTTTCCATTGGTTCCCTTCCTCTGTCTTTCCTCGATCCCAAAAACGGCACCCCTGCAATCCGCCGGAGGCTTTATCTCAGTCGGAGATTGTACTCCCACTGAGACAAGTTTGTTTTACTCACCACTTAAAGAAGTAGAAGTCTTCTCAAATGAGATAAAAAGCTCGTATCAAATCTGTCAATGCTTTCATATCCCCAACTCCCATCGTTTCCACCGCCGAATGCATAGCCAACAGCGGAACGCCGACGTCTACCATTTTCACTGGCAGGAAACTGGACGCCACAGCGCCAAGGGTACCTCCTCCTGCTATATCGGAACGGTTTACAAATTTCTGATAGGGAATTCCTTCTTTCTTGCAAATCTGCTCTATTGCCGCTACCGCCTCACAATCTGTAGCATAAGATTGTGAACTTGCTTCCTTGATACACAAACCTTTTGACAATATCGGCTTGTTCGTGAGATCCATCTTTCCCATCTGATTTGGATGCATTCCGTGAGCCACATCTACAGAAAGAAAAAATGCGTCATAAAGGCTTGCCGCTGTCTGCGCTGGCGTTCTTCCAACACTCTCTAAAATCCGCTCAAGCAGATTTTTCAAAAATACTGAGCCCGCCCCTTGTTTGGTACGGCTGCCTACCTCCTCATGATCAAACAGAGCCACAACATTGATTCCCTCCCGCCTTTCACTCTCTATAATTCCTGTCAGCAACGCCTGCACAGAAGTGAGATTATCGAGCCTGGGAGACAAAATCAGCTCTTCATTTATCCCTGCATACTGAGGCTTTTCTCTACAATATACCCAGAGTTCATAATCTAAAATCTCATCTGGCTTCACACACAATTCTTCAGCCAGAAACTCAAGAAACAAATGTTCCTTTTCCTCTTTTGCAAATCCCAAAATTGGCAGCAAATCTGTCTGTTTGTTCAGTTCTTTTCCTTTGTTAATCTGCGGATCCATGTGTATGGCAAGATTGGGGATTACCCCTAATGTCCGCTCCACCGAAATATCCCGCATGCAAGGATGCATTACGTCCTCGCTAGCCAGCGCCACACGTCCAGATATACTTAATGGGCGGTCCAGCCAGGTATTTAAAATAGCCCCTCCATAAACTTCCACATTGACCTGAGCATAGCCTCCTGCTGTCAAATCAGGATTTGGTTTCAGCCTCAGACAAGGAAAATCTGTATGCGCCGCCCCAATCCGTATTGTATCACGAAATGAGAGCTGTTCCCCAATAGTAAATGCAAATAATGTGGTATCATGATGTCTTACATAATATTTCCCCTTTTCCTTCAATCCCCAAATCTGCTGAAATCTCAATTCCTCAAATCCTGCCGCTTCAAGCTGTAGCTGAGCTTCCTTGACCACCATCACCCCACTGGTCCCTTTTTCCAACAATTGAAACAATGCTTGTTCTGAACGGTCCATAATCTGCCTCCTATTTGCCTATTATCTCACATTACTATACTATAAATACAAAAGTTTTACCAGCAGAATTGCTTTGATTTCTATATATGATTATGTTATACTCATGAAAGATTCTTATAAATACTGTGATCTGCTGTGCGATAAATATCTATTTACGATCGGGAGGTTCCTATGATTGCACTATCCATTCTAAATATCAAAGAATTTATGAATATACTTTTGCGTACAGAAGCCTTTGACAGCTTCCTATTATCGGAAGGTTCTATTACTACATATATGACGTTTTTATTGGAAGGACGTCCTAATACAGACTTTTTCAGTCCAGAAGATGAGGCTTACCATCAGATTCTTTCAGAAGCCTATATCCCCTTTTCTCTGGTGCGTCCTACTTGTTTTGATCTTATCAAAGGAAAGCGCACCCCTTCTTCCTTTAAATTTGTTTTTCAGCTCTCCAGTGAAAATCAGGCGCGAACCATCTCTTCTATTGGCGGTTCATTTTCTTCTGAAGACATCCAGGGCATGTATCTAAATTTGATCTACCAAAACCAGCAGCTCACCTGTACTACGGGTGTATCTTGTCGTGTCTTTTCTATGGATAAATCTCTGGAACATGCCTGGGATGAAATGGTCAAACGATTCCTCAAAAATCATAAAATCCCTTTTGAATCTTTGGTTTAAGAGAAATCTAAAATATTGCTTTACTTTTCAATTATAATGTGCTATCCTAAATCTATGTCGTAGGAATGGCATATATTATTTATTGGAGGTACTGACATGCAAGGTACAGTAAAGTGGTTTAATAACCAAAAAGGATATGGTTTCATCTCTGATGAAGCTGGAAACGACGTATTTGTTCATTATTCTGGATTGAATATGGAAGGTTTCAAATCCTTAGAAGAGGGAGCTGCTGTTGAGTTTGACGTGACTGAAGGTTCTAAAGGACCTCAGGCTGTTAATGTAACTGTAGTCCGCTAATTTCATCAGGTTCTCATTGTGCCTTTGTCTGAATATAGAATTTTGGTTTTTTATATAAGATATAAGATATTGATGAAACACAGGTGATATAAAAACGGTAAGGAATGCTTTTGATCAGAGCTTTCCTTGCCGTTTTTACATTACCAAAAAATCCTACCAATTCAGAAAACTTACATGTCGGAAAGTTGTCATATGCCTTTATCCACACTTGATTCTTAACATAAAAAGCTGTAAGATAGTATAGGAAATTATATCCACTCCCCAGACGAAGCAACAGGGAAATACATAGTTTAACACAAGGAGGATTTCATATGATGTTTGAAATGAAACCAGAATATTATACTGGAATAGACTTCATTGACCAGGAGCACGCAAGACTGTTTGAATTGGCACAGGAAACACATGATCTGCTCAACAACGATATTTTACAGAATAAAACTGACAGCCTGGTACATTTGATTTCTGAACTGATCAATTATACGCGAACACATTTTTCCCATGAGGAAGAATATCAGGAAAGTATTGGCTATGAACGTCTGCCAGAACACGCTGCACAACACCGCAAATTTGAGGACAAATTGATGGAGTTTGATTTGGACAGCATTGAAAATGATTTTGAAAGTCAAAATGAGACCGTAGAAGAGCTTCTTGGTTTTCTGGTAAATTGGCTGATCAATCATATCCTGAAAGTCGATATGTTATATGTTAAGAAATAACCGACTATATTGTTAATCAGAACTCTAATTTTTAAAACATAATCTTTGTTTTTCAATGAAACCCAGATCTTTTTTAGCGCCTTTACAGCAAATGGAGCATTATCTACTGTAAAGGCGCTAATACTATTTTCTTCAAAAATAATGGCTATGGCACATCATTAATATTTTACTGACAAGATTCTTTTAAAATTGTTCCCCCGCCGACCACAATATCTCCTTGATAAAAGACAATTGCCTGTCCTGGCGTAATAGCTCGTACTGGTTCTTGAAATTCACAGAACACCCTGTCCTCTCCTGCTTTATGAATCATACAGGGCGCCCCTTTATGACTGTAGCGAATCTTTGCCGTTACTTCCATCTCTCCAATCAAATCCGAAATAGACATAAAATTCAAATGATCTGCATAGAGCGATATTCCAAAGACATCCTCATTGGAGCCTAACACAACTTCATTGGTTTCTGGACGAATCTCAGTGACAAAGACAGGCGTTCCCATTGCAATACCCAAACCTTTGCGCTGACCAATGGTATAATGCGTAATCCCCTTGTGCTGTCCCAGCACTTTGCCTTCCTTTGTCACAAAATTTCCCACAGAAGGCGTCTGATCACCGGCTTCCCGTTCAATAAATCCTGCATAATCATTGTCTGGGATAAAGCAAATCTCCTGACTGTCTGGTTTATTTGCTGTCCGTAAACCAATCTTTTGCGCCATACTGCGAATTTCATCCTTTGTATAGGCTCCCACCGGCATCAATGTATGTGCAAGCTGATCTTGAGTCAGATTATAAAGTGCATAAGTCTGATCTTTGGCACTGGTCACAGATTTCTGTATTGCAAACCTGCCATTTTCCAGTTCTGTAATCTGTGCATAATGACCAGTGGCAATATAATCTGCGCCAATATCCAGACTGCGCTTTAACAGAGATTCCCATTTTACATAGCGGTTACAGGCAATACAGGGATTGGGGGTATGCCCTCTTAAGTACTCCGCCACAAAATAATCCATCACATGGCGTTTAAACTCTGCTTTAAAATTCATTACATAGTAAGGAATATCCAACATAGCTGCCACCCGCCTGGCATCCTCCACTGCAGATAACCCACAACAGCCGCCCTCTTCCTGCTGTTGTGTTTCTTCTTGCTCCTGCCATATCTGCATGGTAACACCAATCACCTCATAGCCCTGCTCTTTCAACAGCCACGCCGCCACTGAGGAATCCACACCGCCAGACATCCCTACTACTACTTTCTTTTTCTTCATAGACATTTCCTGCTGTTTCTTAACATTCATGGCCTGCCATCTGGTTTAATAATCCTCTTCTTCCTCTTCCTCGCTGATATCATTCTTAGGTTGTTCCAACCCCTCAATCTGAATGCCATTTTTCTGTGCATAATCCCAGAGCGCTGCATGAATGGCTTCCTCTGCCAGCAGTGAACAGTGTACCTTCACTGGGGGCAAGCCATCCAAAGCCTCCATCACTGCTTTGTTTGTCACCTGCAATGCTTCTTGTATCGTTTTCCCTTTTACCAGTTCAGTGGCCATAGAACTGGTAGCCACGGCTGCACCGCAGCCAAAGGTTTTAAACTTTACATCCTGAATAATTCCATCCTCATCTATATCCAGAAAAATACGCATAATGTCGCCGCATTTAGCATTTCCTACCGTACCCACGCCACTGGCATTATCAATCTCTCCCACATTCCTTGGATTTTTAAAATGGTCCATTACCTTTTCACTGTACATTTGTTTTCCTCCAGATTTTTTAATTATTCTTCTTCATGTAGTCCTCATACAAGGGGGACATTTCCCGCAATTGTGTCACAATCTCCTTAATGGCCTCCACCACAGTATCCATATCTTCCTTGGTAGTATCACTTCCCAGTGTCAGTCTCAGAGAACCGTGGGCAATCTCATGGGGCAGCCCAATGGCAAGCAGCACATGGGATGGATCCAAGGAGCCAGAAGTACAGGCAGAGCCAGAAGAACCACAGATTCCTTTCATATCCAGCATAATCAGCAGTGATTCTCCTTCCACAAATTGAAAACAGAAATTTACATTGTTGGGCAGGCGGTTCGTACGATCACCATTCACTCTGGTAAATGGAATCTCCTTTAACACCCGCTCCATCAAATAATCCCGCAATTCACACTCTCTTTTGGCACGTTCTTCCATACTGTTAAGTGCAAGTTCCACTGCTTTTCCAAATCCCACAATTCCTGGAACATTCTCTGTCCCCGCACGTCGTTTACGCTCCTGCGCACCTCCATGCAGGAAAGAACGTATCTTTATCCCTTTACGGATATAAAGAAAGCCAATTCCTTTCGGCCCATTTAATTTATGAGCGCTTGCGCTCAACATATCAATATTTAGCTCATCCACCTGAATCGGTACCTGCCCAAATGCCTGCACCGCATCTGTGTGAAACAAAATTCCATGTTCCCTGGCAATTTTACCGATCTCTGCCACTGGTTCAATGGTTCCAATTTCATTATTGGCAAACATAATGGTTATCAATATAGTATCTGGCCGAATCGCCTTTTTTAATTCTTCCAGTTTCACCACACCAAACTCATCTACATCCAGATATGTTACCTCAAAGCCATTCTGCTCCAGCCACTCACAGGTATGCAAAATGGCATGATGCTCAATTTTACTGGTGATAATATGCCTGCCTTTACTCTTATATGCCTCAGCAGTAGCCTTCAACGCCCAGTTATCTGATTCACTTCCTCCGCCGGTAAAATAAATCTCATTTTCCTTTGCCCCAATGGCGTCTGCAATTATTTCACGCGCCTTAGAAATTGCCTCCTTACTCATTCCGCCAAATTCATATACCGTGGAGGCGTTACCGTAAAATTCACTGAAATACGGAAGCATCGCCTCCACAACTTCGGGCGCTGTGCGAGTTGTCGCCGCATTGTCTAAATAAATCATCTTCTTCATATCCTTACACCTCTATCTATTTCTCTTAAATTTCTCACTTGCTGTGAGATATCTATTTTATTTATTATTCTTGCTCTCTCTCACCAGCTCTCCAATATTAATGCTATCCACAGTCTCATTGATACAATCATTGATCCGCTTCCAGACAATCTTACTGACACATTGGGAGGAACCACTGCAATGGGTTTCACCACTCTCATCAATTCCCGCACATTCCACAGGCGTTAAGTCCCCTTCCAACGCTCTAAGCACATCCCCCACAGAAATATCTTCCACCGGCATGGCAATGCTGTAGCCGCCATTGACGCCGCGCACGCTTTTTACAAGGCCTGCTTTTTTTAGCTTCGCCATAAGCTGCTCCAGATAGCTGATGGAAATCCCCTGGCGCTCAGCAACACTGGCAAGTGACACGGGCTGGCTCTCACCGCAGACCGCCAAATCAATAAAGGCCCGCAGTCCATATTTTCCTTTTGTAGATAACTTCAACTTATCACCTTCCATCTGCCCAATGTGTACCTGCAAAATTATCTTTGAGATACACTATAATATGAGATATCTCCCATTCTTTCCAAATTCCGAGTATTTTAGTCGGAATTTATTACAATCGCATAGTATCATGGTTTTATTCTGCTGTCAAGTTTATTTTTTTATGCATTGCCGCTTTTTTTGCCACATACATTTTAAGTAACCTTTAATATTAATTGGGAGATATTATGAAAACTGATTCACTGCGCAACCATCCACTGATCACTGGCACACTCCTTTTAACCCTCGCAGGGCTGTTTTCCCGGGTCATCGGCTTTTTCTATAGAATATTCCTCTCTCAGACAATTGGTGCCGAGGCAATGGGAATTTACCAACTTACCATTCCGATACATATACTTACCATTTCATTGACCTCCTCCGCGATACAGACCGCGATCTCTCGGTTTGTGGCTCAGGCTGCTGTGAATTCTTCTGTTGGGACGAACGACCGCCACAATCAAAAAGAAAACAGCGCCTCTGGCAAGCTGTTTTCTCTGTGCAGGCGCCGCACAAATGTACTTTGCAGTGAAAGCTGCTATCTGTCTGCCGGACTGATACTCTCCATGTCTCTGGCTTTCTTTTGTACCATTTTTTTATATCAGCTCTCTGAGCCGATCGCCACTCATTTCTTAGAAGAGCCAAGATGTACCCCGCTGCTCCAGATTATAGCATTTACGATTCCCTTTGGGGCAGTCCACGCCTGCATCAATGGATATTTCTATGGCCTGAAAAAAACGTTTGTCCCGGCTACTTCCCAATTATTGGAACAACTAGTTCGTGTATTGAGTGTCTGGCTATTCTTTCAAATCTCATTGGAAAAACACAATGCCATTTCCCTCAATCTAGTTGTGTGGGGTATGGTGGCTGGAGAGATTGCCGCTATGTTGTTTTCTATCAGCTTTCTTAGGCACAAAAAAAGCCGCGGCAGCCGATTTCATGCAGTACAACAAATATTTTTTATGGCGCTGCCCTTAAGTGCCAACCGAGTCCTGGTTAATCTTTTGCAGAGTATGGAAGCCGTAATGCTCCCTGGACAACTGAGATTATATGGCTATTCCAATGCTGAGGCTTTGAGTGTCTATGGCATCCTCACCGGAATGGCACTGCCAATGGTTCTGTTTCCATCGGTACTGACAAATTCTGTCTCTGTAATGTTACTTCCATTAATTGCAGAAGCTCAGGAAAAACAAGAACAGCGCTACATCATCAACGCTGTAAAAAAAACCTGCTTCTACAGCCTTCTTCTAGGTTTTGGATGTACACTGATGTTTCTGCTTTTTGGCAAATGGATGGGAGAGGTACTATTCTCCAATACACTTGCAGGTACTTTTATTGTTACCTTGGGATGGATTTGTCCTTTCCTGTATCTGTCCACAACATTGCACAGTATTTTAAACGGGCTGGGTAAGACCACGCACACTTTTTTCTTAAATATCCTCGGTCTTGGAATCCGTATTGCCTTTGTACTATTTATGATTCCCCTCACTGGAATCAAAGGCTATCTATGGGGGACTCTGCTCAGTCAGATCACGATGGCAGTTGGTGCACTGTTAATGCTTTTGCTGCACCGCCCCTTAGGTGTCAAAAAACTATGAATAAATATTAATCTATGAGCGAACCCTTAACAAAAAATTATTTTATATCCAACATCCAGATAAGACAACGCAAAATCCTATTTTTAAGCTCTGCCTTATCTGGATGGTTTCTCTTTATTTTTCATTCTGTACTCAAGCGGTGTTATGAGCATCTTCTCTTTAAAGCGGGTATCAAAATAACTTGCCGTAGAAAACCCAGACAAAAGAGCAATCTCAGTTATACTTTTGTCAGTATGATCTAACATAAAAAGTGCCTGAGATAATCGGTATTCCATGATATACTCAGATATTGACATATTCATCATTTTTTTGAAATATCGACAACATTTTTTGTAAAATGATCTCCAACATTACGTGCAAAAGGATATGGTTATAACAAACCGGTAACGATTGGCAAGAATGTATGGATTGCTTCCAATGTCACGATTCTGCCAGGCGTTCAGATCGGCGATAATTCCATTATTGGGGCTGGTCAGAAAATATCGTGTAACCAGAAAGCTGTCAAGACGCGGATGGCGTTTTGATTTTCTTTACACTCTTTCTGCGCACAGCTTTGGCCTGATACAACAATTCGTCTGATTTCTGAATTAACTCATTTAAATCGGTCTGGGCATCACAACAAAACTCATAGATCCCTACAGAAATCTCCACATAATAAGGCTTCTCACTGCGCTTATTAAAGCTCTCTCCAATTTTATGTAAATGCCCCATTACCACTTCTTTAAAATTCGGTTTTTCAGAAAGCGCCAAAGCCATAAACTCATCTCCGCCAATCCGCGCTGTAATCGCCTCCGATGGCAGCGCTTCTTGCAGATACTTGGCCGCATTGCTGATAGCAAAATCACCGGCAGCATGTCCAAAACAATCGTTGATCTCTTTTAAATGATCGAGATCCCCAAAGATCAGATACGCCTTTTTCCCTTCACTCTGCTGGCAGCATCGGATCGCCCGTTCCATAAACCCACGGCGATTTAAAAGATGGGTCAATTCATCATATTCTGAGACAAAACTTAAAATATGATTTTGTTCCTGAATGGTGCGCAGGGACTTCTGCAACTCCTTTTGGGATTCCCGCTCCATCTGGTTTAGCTCCAGAAACCGCAGCAAAGAACCAAATTGCAGACTGCAGATTTGCAAAAAAGCAATATCTTTCTGATTGACCTCACACAACATCATCCCGTACTGTTTTACCCCTGAAAACAACACAAATGTTGTCAATATATTGGAAGCGCCAGGCCTAATGAAAGAGGAAAATCCATTTTCCACCGTCACAAGCGGACGTTCTTCTCTCTGGTAACAGACCATCTTCTCCTCTGAAAACCAGGCATTCAAGTACATTTCCTTGGGAAATTTGGGATTCATCCCGCTTTCATGTATCACAGCCGTATCAAACAGATAAATATAGCAGCTCTTCACCTTCATCATTTGAAAACGGTTCATGATATGCAACAGCGCCTTTGACAATCCCTCCCCTGCCGCTATTGTGGTCAAATCTCGAATAAATGACGGCACAAACCAACTTTTACGATTGGATTCCATGACCTCCTGTTCCAATTTAGAAACATTGGTAAAATGAATGTATTGTTCTGTAGCATTGAGTACTTCCATAAGCTGTTCCTGCTCCCTGGCAGTATCTGCATTGGAAGAAAGCACCTGCAGCACATTGGAAAAATACTCTAAAAGCAGCGAAATCGGCATATGGTTATATGCAGTAAGTTCCCTTAAAATCTTAATTAAATACTCCATATCAAGCTCTTTGCCATTGGAATTACAGATATTTTGGTAAACATGATGAAAATAATCCAAAATCAGTCCAGAATAATGATTGCGCTCCTTCTGATAAGGAATCACGGACAGAAGTTCCCGCGCCACATTCCCTACCGTCTGAACCACATACTGCTCTTTCTCTTCATGATTGGTAAAGATACAAGAATGCATCTGTCCATAATTGCACCCGCAGGACTCCCTCTTATGGAGCGCCACTGGCATCCTGTGCGCAAATGCAGTCTTATTTTCACATAAGGCAATCGCATTGCGCAAGGCCACATAACTAAACTGAAAGCTATTCTGTGAAACACTGGTCAGTAATGGATCCATCGTCCGCGCAAGCTCCACATCATCAAAACCAGTAATCGCGATATCAGTGCCTACCCGCAAGTTTCTTGCAGCACAGACACGATAGCAGCACTTTGCCATGTTGTCATTGGCACAGGCAATCGCTTCCAACCCTGGATTGCGGTCTAACAGCTCTTCTACCTGCTCTTTCACCTGCTCTGTATAATTCCCATGAGCAACCATTGTCGGAATTACTGGAAACCCATGCTCCCTCATCACATCCAAATAAGCCTGCAGGCGCTCATTGGCATCCAGATTATACTCTGGCCCACTCAAAAAAGCAATCTTCCGATAACCATGATCCAATGCCAAATGTTCGATACAGGCACGCATTCCTTTATAATTATCCGCCATCATATAGGGCAGGCTGGAATCCTCCGGCGTCTCTCCCAATAACAGATAGGGAATATCCGCATACTTATCCAGAAAACGCTTCTTCTCCCAGCGGTCTTTAAAATAGGCGAGCGCCGCATATGTAATGATCATAGCATCTGGCTTTGTAAAATGTGCATAAGAATATACCGTATCAAACTGATAGTTATAGTCCCCCTCGGTCTCCCCTGAAAATACGTCCATACAATATTGGGGAATTTGAGGACCCATCAGAAATACAATATTCACGTCTTCTTTTTGGGCACAAGTATAAAATCCTTGTAATAGCTCTTCGGCATAGTCAGACTGCATATCCCCCAACATTATGGCAATCGTATATCGCCGTTCCTGATTCTCCCTCATAAAAAATATTCCTTTCCCAACTACAAAATACCATCTGAAACATATTACCTTAATCTTATACTTATTTCCATTTCTTTACAAGTTGTTCTTAATATATAATATTTACAAAAAAACCACAAAAAAATAGTAATATTTACCAATAGTTTTGAAATATACTCCAAATGACAATCCCACTTGACTTTTTAGTTTTCCCATTTTTTATTTGCTTCTGATTCCATTTCGGACTATAATATGGAATAACTACTGACTCATATATAACTGCAAGAGTGATTAGACTTGATGATTAAAAAGGAGATACCAATGAAACTGATATTTATTCGACATGGAGAACCAGACTATAAAAAAGATTCTTTGACTGAAAAAGGATGGCGGGAAGCCGAAATCTTAGCTGACAGAACTGCCCTTTGGAATGTAACTGATTTCTACTGTTCCCCTCTGGGACGCGCCCAGGATACTGCGAGCTGCACGCTAAAAAGAATTGGGCGCACAGCCCAAACTCTGGAATGGCTGCGGGAATTTAACGCTCCGATCTGGGATCAAATGATGGAGAGACGCAAAGTTCCCTGGGATTTCTATCCAGAATTTCTCGCAGATCATAGAGAATTGTTTGATCTTCACAATTGGAAGAGTAATGACGTCATGGCAGAGGGACATGTGGGAGAAGAATACCATCGAGTCTGCACAGAATTTGACAAACTTTTGGCCTATTATGGTTATGTAAGAGATGGATATCGTTACCGCACAGACGAAACTACCCGACAGGAGGCTGTTGTGGTCTGTTTCTGTCATCTGGGTATTACCTGTGCTTTGCTCTCTCATCTCATCAATACTACCCCAAGCCAGCTCTGGCAAGGTTTTTTCCTGGCGCCAACTTCTGTGACAGTGATTGGCACAGAGGAACGCACGCCCAACGAAGCTTATTTCCGCTGTCAGGTGATGGGAGATACCTCACATCTGCTGCTCGCAGGTGAACCTATTTCCTATTATGGGTATTTCACGGAACCTTTTCAGGGCTGAAAATATTGCCCCTAATTTAAGATCTCAACGTTTCTGCGGCCCAGGTACATATTTACAGAAAATAGACCTTTAGAATTTGCGAAATTGATTGATATCTGTTACCAATTCCCGAATGCAGCGGATCTGATTATCAAAAACGCCTGCCTTGTACAGATTAATTAAAATCATGCCCACAGGCACCGCGATAATCATCCCCATAATACTGCTGACTTTATAACCGATATACATAAAAAACAATGTCGCCAGAGGATTCATGCCGATGGTATCGCCGACGATCTTCGGCTGAATCACCTGCCGCACAATCTGAGTGACCGCATAGAGAATAATTAGTCCCACAGCCAATTTATAATCAGAAGATAAAACCTTAATCACTGCCCAGGGGCCAAGCACCGTACCAGTCCCAAAGAATGGCAGCATATCCAAAAAAGCGATCAGAAAAGCCACCAGCAGCACATAATTTACCCGCAGAATAAATAAGCCCACTACCAAAATCACATAGACCACGCCCATAATCTTAAACTGCGCCTTAAAATATCCGCCGACGACATGTTTCAGATCGTTAATTACTCTGGACACCTGATCCCAGATTCCTGCTGGCATATGTTCATTTAATCCATTTAAAATCCGATCGCGCTCTGCAGTAAAAAAGTAAGCTGACAAAAGACACATAATAATGGCAATCAACGTTCCAGGCACATTTTTTGCAAAATTACCTGCTGCCTCAAAGGTAGGCTCCCCAACTGCTTGGACAAGTCCCCCAAGATAGCCCGTTAAATTGGCTCCAATATTCTCGAGATTTTCCTGAATATTTGCAGGAAGCCGATTATAAAACACCTCTAGATTCTGGCCAATCTCCTCAAAATCTTCCTGCCAGCCAGCATAAATCTGCGGCAGACTAGAAATCATGGTTCCGGCCTCCACCACAAGTCTGGAAACAGCCAGATAACCAAGACCAATTACCAGAGCCAGAACCCCGATAATAATCATCATCGAACTATGTTTTCGGACAATTTTAACCCTTCTCTCCAGAAAGCGCACCAAAGGATTGGCAATCATGGCAATGATCCAGCCGATCACAAACGGCATAAAAAATACAATAATTTTTGGAAAAATAAAACATAGAAATACGATGGTAAACACTGCAACCAACAGGTTTACCAATATCTTCAAATACTTGGTAGACTGTTTCATGTTATCACCTCTTTCATTTTATAAAACAATCTTCTCAGCGTGCAAATATCTCTTGGAACTCTGTCTATATCTTCCATATTGTACAACTCTCTCACCCACGCATAAAATTCATTTGCAGTTGAAGTAGTCAATGCTGACGTCTTTTTCATATAGCCCTTATTTAACGTTTCATGTGCTACAGCTCTCATAAACTTCCAAAAATGATAATAGGCAAGTTTCAGCTTTACCATATACCCCGCACTGTCCTCAATGACAAATCCTTCCATATGATTTCCTTTATACTGATAATCTTCTTTTAAAACATTGTAATACCAATCATAAAACTCCTGCCAATTGGCGATCTCATATGCCTTTTCTTTATGAGTCAGCCCAAACAGATTTGCCACATGACACATATCATCATATTCATATTTTACAAAATTGATTTGATTGTAAACAATATCAAGCAGTACTAATTTGTTCTCTGGATATTCAATGATATGTGGATCATGTTTCATATCAATACACTCAAATACAAATGATACATTATGCTCTTTGATATATTCTTTCATTTTAAGAATATTATCGGAAGAAACTCTCTCATTCAACATATCCTTCAGCCAATTAACATGCTCACTTTCAATCATGGATTTACTGCAAATAAATAGACTATCTTTGTATTCATCATAGCTGACAATTCCTAAGAATCCATTTTCTTTTACATATGCTGTCACAGGGAATTGTAAGTTGTACTGTAACATATCAAATTTTGTGTCACGATGTTCATTCACATTAAAAAACTTATCATACGCCCGTGCCACAACCTTACCTTTTACTGTATCAAGATATAATCCTCTTGCTTTCATCGTCTGCTTATCCCAGACGCCGCCATAGAATGCTTTACGTGTAAAATTAAAGGATGAAATATTTCCAAATTTTTTCTCCTGGATATATGTGCTCGACCGCAAAGCGGCAATCACATCTGCCACTGAGCTGTCTGCCGCGGTCTGCTCTTTTTGTATTTTCAGAGTTTTGAATACATTATTTTTTGTTTCAATGATATGAATGCCATCCTTATCCACCTGAACACATCTCAGACAGCCGCCAAATTCGACATTTCCCTGCAGATTAAATACCCTGTCATTTACCATAGTAGGCATCTGTTTTGTATTTCTGTGTCCATGAATTTGATAATAATGATCTGGCGTAGTATGATAAAATGTTTCTGCTATTTTTTCAAAATCATTATAGCCTCCAACCCCTTTGATCATCTGATCTGTTGCTACAAATGACAGATTTTGTGGAATGGTACTAAGTCCAGCGTGTGTCACAAGATAAACATTCGCTCCATATTTATAAAAAGCACACTGCCCAAATTTTCTGTACAGTTTTCTTATTTCCTTTTTATTAACTTGGGCCTCATCAAGAGCTGGCTTGGTGATCGTTTCAAATTCCTTAGAATTTCCAGTGCAATCATTTGCATACAACCACAGCCATCTTTCATGATTTCCTTCCAGCATAAGAACATTCTTTTTATCTTTCATGGAGATTAAAAATTTCACAACCTCTGCATTTTCAATGCCTCTGTCAATATAATCACCGACAAAGATATAAAATTCGTCATCTTTGATGCCGCCATGATCTGACAGATATCTCTGTAAAACAGTATTACACCCGTGAATATCTCCAATATGATGAATTTTTTTATATTCAGATAAATCAATCATTTTCATCCAAATCATATCTAATTCATCTGGTTTGATTACTTTGATGCCAGAAGGAATTTTCTGCGAAGCAAATCTAGCATACATCTTATCAATTACTTTTTCTGGTACTCTCTTTAATACTTCTCTGCCTGCATTTCTTCTCTTAACTTCCTCAATTGGAATATCTGTAAAATCAACACAATACATTCTGTATCTATATAGATTACACAGTTCCCTATATCCATTCATTTCAGAGGTTTTGGAGTTCGTGGCATCAATTACAGTAAATTCACCCTTCTGCATCCTGACTTCCAATAGATCAAACAATGTCTTCCAAGTAACGCGATCATTTTCCTGACTAATCCCCTCTGTTCCATCCACCTGCATAATGGGACTTTGGCAGAGAAGTCTAAGATTATCAGCCGATAATGCATATGGCTTTAATCCATTCTTTTCAATCCAGGTAGATTTACCGCAGCCAGGAGCTCCTCTCAATAAAAGTAAAATTCTCATCCAATTCCTCCCGTCTAACTTTTTATCCAGTCATCAAGTACATGAGCCATTTAATTTCTTTTTTAAAAAATCCATAATCATTTGATAATTCCTTGGCTCATGAGGAAACGTACAGCCGCTGCAATCTTTCACAACTTTGCCATTGGAACGCTTTATATATCTTGATTTTCCCAGACAATCCTCATAAGGGTTCATCGGACAATAACAAAACAGACAGTTAAACTCTTCCCCCTCCATGCCCTGATGACAAGGAAAGTATTGACAATCTTGATTCTTAAAATATTGGTGGCTATGTTCCATTAGTACCTCCCTTACAGACTCAAGTGTTCCTCTCTACTAAACGTTCTAAATGTGATTGCGCCTGCCCCACCAATACGTAATAAAATAAATAATGGAAGCTAAAATTACAATCGTAGGGCCAGTGGCCACATTTACATAATAAGAGATAATCAATCCTAAGTTACCAGAAAACATCGAAAACAGAATGGAAAAGAAATGATATTCCCGCATATTTTCGGAAATATTGCGTGACGATGCCGCCGGAAGAATTAACAGAGCATTGATAATCAAAATCCCCACCCACTTAATGGACAGCATCACAATCAAAGCGGTCAAGACTGCAAATAAATTTTCCATCCATGCTACGGAAATGTGGCGGCTTTTGGCTAAGGTGCGATTTAGACTGACTGCCAAAAGCTTATTAAAACCAATTAGCCAAAAGAGCACTGTCACCAATAAAATCACCAACAAATACCAAAGTTCTAGTGGTGTGATACTTAAAATATCCCCCACTAAAATACTGGAATATTTACTGAAATTTCCTCCTTTTGATAAGATCGCCAGTCCTATGGCAATACTAAAGGAAGAAAATACGGAGATTACGGTATCTGTGGAAGCTGCCACCTTGCTGCTAATCTTATTTAAGAGTAACGCGAATACAACCGCAAACACTACCATCGAAATATTGGTATCGTTGACCCCAAATACTACACCAACGGCAATCCCTGTCAAGGCAGAATGGCCAAGGGCATCTGAAAAGAATGCCATTTTATTATTGACAATCATTGTTCCCATCACTCCAAATAAAGGTGTGATAATTAAAATTGCCAAAAAAGCATATTTCATAAAATCATAGTGCAGCCAGGAGAACATACTCATTTATGTTTCCCCCTTTCCATACTGGAACACCTGTGCAAATTCCCGACTGCCAAACACTTCTTTGACGCTGCCCTGTTTTAACACAGTTTGATCAATTAAAATCGCCTGATCTGCATAACGGCGCACATAATCCAAATCATGGGAGATTAAGATTACTGCAAGATCATAATTCTCTTTCAAATGATATATCGTCTTGTAAAACAAATCCATGCCATTCTGGTCAATTCCAGAAACTGGCTCATCCAGCAATAGTAAATTAGGCGAATCCATCAGCGCCATAGACAATAATACTCTCTGCTGCTCACCGCCAGAAAGATTGCAGACCTGTTTATCCATCAAATAATCTGCCTCAAATATTCTGAGATGTTCCAAAATCTTTTGGCGAATCTTTGGCCCCCGCATGAAAAATACTGGAACATTGCTCTGATAAGCCGCGATCATATCATAGACGCTAACCGGGGTCTGTTTTTCCACATTCATAGACTGAGGCACATAACCAATTTTCAATTTCTGAATACGTCCATTTTCCCGATCCTTAAATTCAATATTTCCAGTATGGGAAATATCACCTAAAATCGCGCGAATCAACGTTGATTTTCCGGCGCCATTGCGTCCAATCACAGCATTTAGACTTCCACAGTGAATATGCAGATTGATATCCTTTAAGATTTCTTGTCCTCCCAGGGTTACACCAAGATGATTGATTTTTATACAGTGCAGCCCGCAGGGTCTGATCATTTTTCGCAAAAAGAACCTCCTTATTTCTTCTTAAATGCCTGTTTTAAGAGATCAATATTCTTCTGTGCCATGTTAAGATAACTGTCTGCCTTGTAATCTCCCCGCACCAGTGTATCAAGATAGCAGACTTCGGCATCAGTCTCTTCCTGCACAGTATTACCCAGATCCTTTCCATAGAGCTCCTCCGCAAACACAATCGAAATCTGATGCTCTGTGATTTCCTCTAATACATCCGCTGTCTCTCTGGCGCTCACCTGGCGCTCTTCATCTAGATTTAGACAATACACGGTCTGCATTCCAAGCTCCTTCGCCAAATAGGCATAAGCCTCATGGAAAATTACTGCTGGCTGGCCAGCCGTTGTCTCCTTAAGCTCTGCAAACTGATCTGTCAGCTTCTGTATCTTTGCACAGTAGTGATCTGCATTTTTCTGATAAACGGTTTGATTGGCAGGATCGGCCTCCATCAGCGCAGCGGCAATATTCTGCACCATCTTTGCATAGAGCCTTGTATCAATCCAGGCATGGGCATTTTCCTCTGAGTGATTATGCTGCTTCTCATCATGCCCGTGACCGTCTCCTTCCGCCAACAATTCCAATCCTTGGGCCGCTTGGTAAATGTTGAGTGATGGATATGCCTCACTTACTTCTGTGAGAAAATTCTCAATACCACCGCCATTTACGAGAAATAAATCTGCCCCAGACAAAAGGATCATATCCTTTGGTGTAAGCTGATAATCATGCATACATCCCGTCTGAGGCTCGCTTAAATTCTCTAATTCCACATCTGTGTTATCCCCAACCACATTAAGGGCTGCAATGTAAACCGGATAAAAGGAAGTCACTATATGTAACTTATGTCCCTCCTCCCGTCTATCCTCCAAGCGGATATATGCTCCTGTAAAAATACCGCCTGCCAAGGTAATGGCAAGCAGCATACAAAACACAAACAAATATTTACGCTTTCTCATCGGTCCCTCCCTGTAAAGAAGGCTGCGCCCCCTCCTCAGTCGGAGAACTGTCCAAAAGTTCGTCAATCAGATTCCAGATTTCTTCCCTACCCTGTTTCGTCAATGCCGAATAAGGCAGAATCGGTGTATCTGGCTTGACATTCAGCCCAGCTTTAATCATTTTTACATGCTTCTGTACTTGACTGCGCTTGATCTTGTCAAGCTTTGTGGCAATAATAATCGGATCGTAGCCTTGATAGACCACCCAATCATACATCTGTTTATCATTTGCAGAAGGCTCATGACGAATATCAATCAGCAGAAATACCGCTTTTAGCTGCTTGGAAGTATGGAGATAATTCTCAACCATCTTTCCCCATTTTTCTTTTTCCTTAGGAGATACCTTGGCATAACCATATCCTGGAAGATCGACCAAATACATAGCTTTATTGATATTATAATAGTTGATGGTCTGTGTCTTACCAGGCTGTGAAGAAGTCCTCGCCAATGATTTTCGATTCATCAGCCCGTTGATCAGAGAAGATTTCCCCACATTTGATTTTCCTGCAAACGCCACTTCCGGTTGATCTGTATGCGGCAGCTTGCTGGTAACACCACATACAATCTCTAATTCTACTGACTTGATTATCATATCTCTCTCCTTGTCTATTTGACTAACGCAGTCTCTAGCACCTGCCCCATGTTTTCTACAAATACAAGCTCCAGCCCTCTCTTAATTTCCTGTGCAATCTCCGCAACATCGGGCTCATTTTTCTTAGGAATGCAGATGGTCTTAATTCCAGCATTTTTGGCAGCTAAAATCTTTTCCTTTAATCCGCCGATTGGCAAAACCCGTCCCCGCAAAGTAATCTCTCCCGTCATGGCCACATCCTTGCGCACTTTACGTTTGGTAATCGCAGAAAGCATCGCTGTCGCCATCGTAATACCTGCTGAGGGACCGTCCTTGGGCACAGCTCCTTCTGGAATATGAATATGGATGTCATACTCTTTAAAAAACTCTTTGTCAATCTGATATTGCTCACTGACAGAACGAATATAACTAATGCCCGCCTGCGCCGATTCCTTCATCACATCCCCTAGCTGTCCGGTAAGCTGAAACTCGCCTTTACCAGGCATAATATTGACTTCGATCTGCAGCGTATCTCCGCCAACACTGGTCCAGGCAAGCCCACGTACAATGCCCACCTCATCGCTCTCATTGATCAAATCATAATTGTATTTTTCTTTGCCAAGCAGCTTTTCCAGATTATTTTCTGTAACCTTCACAGATTTCTTGCTCGGTTTTTCTGAAGATTTCTTGCTGCCTTTTTTCTGTGGAAATTCATCTCGATATAGTTCCCTGGCGGCCTTGCGGCAGATCTCGCCAAGCTTTCGCTCTAAATTACGAACCCCTGCTTCTCTGGTATAACCGCGAATCAGTTTCTCCAGCGCATGGTCGCTGATGGAAAGCTGTCCTTCCTTAAGTCCATTTTTCTCCATCTGCTTGGCAATTAAATGCTCTCTGGCAATATGCGCTTTCTCATTTTCCGTATAGCTGCTAACCTCAATAATCTCCATACGGTCCAAAAGTGGTCTCTGAATATCCTGCAGAGAATTTGCGGTAGCGATAAACAATACTTCGGACAAATCAATGGGAAGCTCTACATAGTGATCTCGGAAGCGGCTGTTCTGTTCACTGTCCAATACCTCTAACAAGGCTGAAGCTGTGTCGCCTTTGTAATCACTGCTGATCTTGTCAATCTCATCCAAGAGCATCAGCGGATTTTTTACTCCAGCATTTTTAAGGCCATTAGCGATTCTTCCCGGCATAGCTCCCACGTAGGTCTTTCTGTGGCCGCGGATCTCCGCCTCATCGCGAACTCCGCCAAGACTGATGCGGACATATTTTTTATCCAACGCACGAGCTACAGAACGGGCAATACTGGTCTTACCTGTACCTGGCGGACCCACAAGGCAAATAATTGGGCTGTCGCCCTTGGCAGTCAGATTGCGCACTGCCAAAAATTCCAGCATTCGCTCCTTTACTTTTTCCATACCATAATGATCTTCATCCAGAATACGCTCCGCATCTCCAAGGTTTTTATTGTCTTTGGAAGCTTTATTCCACGGCAATTCGAGCAATGTTTCTATATATCCTCGAATCACAGCGCTCTCCGAGGAATTTGTGGAGACATTTTTAAAACGTTCAATCTCTTTTTTCAGCTTCTCTTTGACCTCGTCCTCTGCATCTAGTTTCTGTGTCTGTTCCAGAAAATGATCTGCCTCTGATACGGTATTGTCTTCTCCCAGCTCTTCCCGAATCAGACGCATCTGTTCTCGTAAAATATATTCTTTTTGATTCTTATCTACTTTTTCCTTGACCTTACTCTGAAATTCTGTCTTAATTTGGATAATATTGATTTCATTCAGCAATATTATCATCAATGCCTCATACCGCTCTTGCAGTGTATTGGCATCTAAGATCTCTTGTTTTTCTTCATAACCCACTGGAAGATTATTGCCGATATAGTCTAAAAGTTTTGATAATTCTTTAAAATCCAAAATCTGCTTGGCAAGTTCTTTGCCTGGTTTCGGATTTAAACGGCAATAGCGTCCAAAAGTCTCCTGAACGCCCCGCAGCATTGCCTCCTGCATTGTCTCAGGCAGCTCTTCTTCCTCTTGGTCTAAGACTTCAATCTCAGCCATCAGACACTCTCCTGATGTCAATGTAATTAGGCGGGCTCTTTTCTCCCCCTCAATCAACACCCGGACAATCTCATTTTGCAGTTTGATTACCTGCTTGATCACAGCAAGAACACCTATATCATACAAATCTATCTTTTCTGGTTCCTCCTTCTCTATCTCCTTTTGTGTCACCAGAAAAACCATTTGATCTTCCACCATAGCATTTTCCACAGCCTTGATGGATCTGTTTCTGCTCACATCAAAATGTGCCACCATACCGGGGAGAATTGTCATTCCCCGAAGTGCCACTGCTGGAACCGTTCTGTATTCTTCAGCCATATGCTCTCTCCTCAGGCAGATTTGCTCTCTCTGCCATATTCAATCTCTACTTCTTTCTCTTCCTCTACTGCTGCCTTTGTAATTCTGCAGCTTGTAATTGTCTCATCAGAAGGAACACGATACATCAAATCCATCAGTACCTTTTCGACAATGGCCCGAAGTCCTCTGGCTCCTGTTTTGCGCTTTACAGACTTTTCTGCAATCGCTTCTACTGCTTCATCATCAAACGTCAGCTCCACGCCGTCCAGCTCAAACAAAGCCACATACTGGCGAATCAGGGAATTTCTCGGCTCCTTGAGAATACGCACCAAAGCATCCTTATCCAGAGAATCCAGAGAAACTGTTACTGGTACACGTCCCACAAACTCAGGAATCAAACCAAACTTTACCAAATCCTGCGGCAGCACCTTTTTCAAAATCAAGCCCACATTTTTTTCCCGTTTGTCTGCAATCTCCGCATTAAAGCCCATTGATTTGCGGTCCATTCTGGTTTCCACAATTTTATCCAGTCCCTCAAAAGCTCCTCCACAGATAAACAAAATATTTGTGGTATCGATCTGAATTAGTTCCTGTTGGGGATGTTTCCTGCCCCCTTGAGGCGGAACACTTGCCACTGTTCCCTCTAAAATCTTCAATAATGCCTGCTGCACGCCCTCACCGGAAACATCTCTGGTAATTGAAGGATTTTCCGATTTACGAGTGATCTTGTCAATCTCATCCACATAAATAATCCCTCTCTGTGCACGCTCTATATCATAATCCGCCGCTTGAATAATCTTCAGCAGAATATTTTCCACATCTTCGCCTACATAACCTGCTTCGGTCAAAGCAGTGGCGTCCGCAATGGCAAACGGCACATTTAAGACGCGCGCCAATGTCTGTGCCAAAAGCGTCTTTCCACAGCCTGTAGGACCCAACATAAGAATGTTGCTCTTTTGTAATTCCACGCCCATATTGTCTGGCGCTAAAATTCTTTTATAGTGATTATAAACTGCAACAGAAAGTACTTTTTTCGCTTCCTCCTGCCCAATCACATATTCATCCAGAAACGCTTTCAGCTCCACCGGCTTCAAAAGGTTGATTTCCTCAACAACTTCCGGTTGTTCTATCATCTGTTGTTGTTCTTCTTCCAACTCTTCTTCAATAATCTCTGCACAGATGTCTACACATTCATCACAAATATACGCGCCGTTTGGTCCGGCAATCATTTTGCGCACCTGGACATCAGTCTTCCCGCAAAAGGAGCAGCGTATTCTTTCCTCAAATCTTCCAGCCATATCTTCACCCCATTTATTTATGATTCCTTAAAAGGGACAGTAGCATAAGCTCGCTGTCCCCCTCTTTTTTACTTTCTATTTGTAATGACACCATCAATCAAGCCATATTCTTTCGCTTCCTGCGCTGACATATAATTGTCACGCTCTGTATCTGCCGCAATCACCTCATAAGGTTTTCCTGTGTTCTCTGCTAAAATAGTATTTAACTGTTTCTTGGTCTTCAAAATATTATCTGCAACAATCTGAATATCCGTAGCCTGACCTTTTGCTCCACCAGAGGGCTGATGAATCATAATCTCTGCATTGGGAAGCGCAAAACGCTTTCCTTTGGTTCCGCCAGCCAGCAGAAATGCTCCCATACTTGCGGCAAGCCCGATACAGATTGTCTCTACATCGCATTTAATATAATTCATTGTATCGTAAATTGCAAGGCCCGCTGTCACCACCCCCCCTGGGGAGTTAATGTACAAATGGATATCCTTGCCCGGATCCTCTGACTCCAGAAAGAGAAGCTGCGCAGTCACAAGCCCTGCCGTAGTCTCATTTACTTCTTCGCCTAGAAAAATAATCCTGTCCTTCAGCAATCTGGAAAATATATCATAAGAACGCTCTCCTCTGCTGGTCTGCTCAACGACATAAGGTACTAAACTCATATAGATTCCTCCTTACCTTGTTTTCTTCCTGGATTCTAGTCCATCTATTCCGTCACATGCTCCATGACCAGCTTAACTGCCTTTTGAATAGAAAGATCCAATTTAATAGAATCCTTTTCTGAATCACCAATAAGTTTTTTCAGTTCATCCACTGGCATTCCATACATCTGTGCCATCTTGCCCAGCTCTTCCTCAACTTCTTCCTCTGAGATCTGGATATCCTGATCTTTGGCAATTGCCTCCAACACTAAACTATTTTGAATACGCTTAAGGGCATCTGGTTGCATCTGTTCTTGCATCTGTTCTATGGTCATTCCTGTAAACTGCATATACTGCTCGATAGATAGGCCCTGCTGTGCAATTCTATTTGCAAAATCATCCACCATAGAACGCACCTGCGTATCAATCATAGCCTCGGGAATCTCCATCTGAGAATCCTCTACGATTTTCTGAATGGCTTCCTCTTCCCTTTTATGCTCTGCTTCTGTCTCTTTGCGTTTTAACAACTTTTCTTTGACGCTATCTCTATATTCTGCAAGAGTATCAAATTCAGATACATCCTGTGCAAACTCATCATCCAGCTCTGGCAATTCTTTTGACTTTATTTCATTGATTTTTACATGAAATACAGCAGGCTTGCCTGCAAGTTCTGGCGCGTGATATTCTTCTGGGAATGTCACATTTACTACAACTTCCTCTCCGGTATTCTTGCCAACCAACTGCTCCTCAAAGGTATCAATGAAAGAATGAGAACCAATCACAAGCGGCTGATTTTCCGCTTTTCCGCCCTCAAATGCCTCACCATTTACAAAGCCCTCATAATCAATCACTGCTGTGTCTCCATCCGCAACAGGACGATCTTCCACAGTAATCATTCTGGCATTGCTCTCTCTCTCTTTATCAATCTCAGCATCCAATTCCTCATCTGTCACAGAGACATCCTCTTTAGCCACCTGAATACCCATATAAGTTCCAAGCGTCACCTCTGGCTTTACAGCAACTTCTGCAGTAAAAATAAAGGGTTTTCCTTTTTCAATCTGTGTAACATCTATCTTTGGTCTGGAAACAACATCAAGACCAGATTCATCAACCGCTTTTGGATATTCCTGGGAAATCAGAGTATTGGCTGCATCCTCAAAGAAAATTTCTGGTCCATACATTTTTTCAATCATAGTTCTCGGTACTTTACCCTTACGGAATCCCGGAATACTAATCTTACTCTTTTCTTTCATATAAGCAGCCTGAATCGCTTTTTCCAATTCTTCTGCCGGAACCTCAATGGTAAGCTTTGCCATATTTTTTTCTAAATTTTCTACCTGTACGCTCATTACTGCTATTTCCTCCTTAAATTTCAAAACACCACCGACGTTCCAACCACGAGGCGCAGACTGTTTAGACAGCATCTATAAATCTGCTCGCCTGCCTCTTCGCTCTGTTATGATTGGCGCTTAACGAATGTCTATAGGACATCCAGCACCCGCCGGAGGCTACATCAGATGTGAGACCCCATCATGCCACTGATATGAGTTTGTCACTCACCACTTATAAAACCAAGCGTTATCTCCCATCTGAAATATAACATCCTGTAAAATTACCATCCAACATTTACGGTCAAATTAATAATCACCCAATCAGAATGCCCTTGGGGGCGCCCTGTTATACCAATCAGCATCTTATAAGGTATTGTATTCTAACTCACAGTCATTCTGAGATTATAGCATACTCATTAAGAAAATACCAGCGTTTTTTTGAGTTTTTTCTGTATTATTGTGGTCGTTCAAATTTCGGCTTCACTATAATCTAATCCGCCCCTGACAAAGTTTCGTATAAACAAACTTTGTCAGGGGCGGATTTCTGGCTGTTCTTCATTTGCAGCTGCTCACTGCGCAGCAAGTACAAAGCTGCCCGCAAACTGTAACATATTATTCCATATCCATCAATTCATGCATCAAATTTGTGTAATCCGTTCTCTTATCCTTGATGAACCGAATGGCTGTGGAAGGATGGCTGTTAAAGATGCCAGTCAGCATATAGGGAATATCATATCCCCATACAGCTCCCTCCTCTTTTAATTTCAGCATATGCTTTTCCACAAAACGAATCATCGGCACTTCATCATATTTCGGATTCTTTAAAAAACTAAGCAAGGCTTCCAAAAAACAATTTCCTGCTCCGCGTCCCATTCCATTTACGGTTGCATCCAGAAGACTGACCCCCATACGGCAGGCCTCAATCGTATTAGCAAATGCAAGCTGCTGATTATTGTGGGCATGAATCCCCACAATTTTTCCCGCAGACTCCGCAATGTCCACATATTTTTTCGAAAATTTTGTGATCTGTTCAGGATAGAAAGAGCCAAAACTGTCCACCAGATAAATGGCATCCACAGAGCTTTTTGCAAGCATATGAAGACCAGCGTCCAAATCGTCATTGTTTACCTTAGACACCGCCATAATATTTACTGTCACCTCATAGCCCTTCTTTTTGATATGCTCAATCATCTCCATTGCCGTAGGAATCTGATGTATGTAGGTTGCCACCCGAACCAAATCAACCACGCTGTCCTTCCTAGGTAAGATATCTTTTTTATAATCACAGCGTCCCACATCCGCCATCACAGCAATTTTCAGCGGAGATTTATTCTCCCCCACAACCGCGCGGATATCCTTCTCATCACAGAATTTCCACTTGCCGAAATCCTTGGGATCAAACAACTCTTTGGAAGCCTTATAACCAAATTCCATATAATCAACGCCAGCTTTTATATTTGTCTCATATAAATTCCGCACAAATGTATCTGTAAACGCAAAATTATTTACAAGCCCCCCATCACGCAGGGTACAATCCAAAACCTTGATATCTGGGCAGTAATCCATCAGTGTTCTATTATTACAATTTTCCAATGACATTTGTCTTTCCTCCATTTCTATGCATTCCACATTCGCACTTTAAACCGTTAAAGTAAATACATCATACAAAAAATATGGAGATTTGTCAATGTTTATAAATAATATCTCACTTCACTTTCTTCACGTCTTCCCCGTTTGTCTCTGAAATAATGAAGTGAGGACGATGCTTGGTCTCTAAATAAGTCTTTGCAATATATTGTCCCATAATTCCCAGGCAGAACAACTGAATCCCGCCAATAAAAACAATCACACACATAGTTGAGGCCCAGCCTGCAACTGGATCCCCAAATACAGCTCTGCGGATCACAATAATAAACATAAATAAAAAGGAAAGGAATGTCATAACAATCCCAAACCAAGAGGCAATGCTTAAAGGAGCCTGGGAAAAATTGATAATCCCGTCAATAGCATATTTAAAAAGCATCCAAAAATTCCATTTTGTTTTTCCGGCAGCACGCTCTATATTCTCATAGGGCAGCCAATAGGTACGAAATCCAATCCAGCCAAAAATCCCTTTTGAAAACCGGTTGTATTCACCCATAGATACAATCGTATCAACCATTTCCCGTCTCATCAACCGAAAATCTCTTGCCCCATCCACAATATCTGCATCCGAAATTCTATTGATCATATGATAAAATCTCTTTGCAAACCAGCTTCTTATTGGCGGTTCCCCAGCGCGGTTGGCACGTCTTGTGGCCACGCTGTCATACTCTCCACTATTCAAAATTTCCATCATCTGCGGTAACAAAGACGGCGGATCCTGCATATCTGCATCCATAACAGCAATATAATCTCCTTTGGCATTGCAAAAACCTGCATACATTGCAGCTTCCTTGCCAAAATTGCGGGAAAAAGAGAAATACTTTACATGTCTATCCTGTGCTGCAAGTTCTCTTAATAGAATAAGTGTCTGATCTTTGGAACCATCGTCTACAAATAAAAGTTCATAATCAGATGCCATATCTTGGGCAACTTTAGTTACTTCTCTGTAAAAAATCGGCAGTGATTCCTGTTCGTTGTAACAGGGGACAATCAGCGTTATCATTTGTAAACCTCCTCCAATTATTTTAGATCAATCAATATACAGTTATCTTTGCCCCGAATAGTGTGAAACATGGTATCTTTTATCACTGGAAGATTGTAGGTTTCAAAATCCACACCAGAGTCTTGAGGAAGATTCCTATGTACATTTTTTAATTTATAATAATAAAAAAATTTATATAGTTCATTATACCGAAATCTACTCGTTTGAGAAGGTATCAGCTGTTTTAATATTTTAGCATCTTTAGGGATATTTCTGATTGCCGGGGCATATCCTATGGCGCCGGAAAATTGTATTTTTATTGCTCCATGATCATTATTTGAGATCATGATATCTACATCATTCAAATCATCCAGCACTTCCTTCACCCTAAATTGCGCATAATCCTCTTGAATTTGCAACGCATTGCCATATGTAAAAGAAAATACAAAAAAGCACCAACTAAGTGCAACACACACCAATTTCGCACAATAAATTTTTTTACTTGTTGCCAGACTGATTCCGAGTAAGGTAATAAATACACCAAATCCATACATTGCCCTTGCATGAAATAATGGCTTCGCTAAAACAGGATACATTCCAAACGAAAACAATAACATTGCCCCCAATACTACCACAGATAGACATGCTGTTGCAAATTTATTTCTTTTTGAATCACGAACCATTACAAAAATAAAAGCAACGGCCATACATAATATTAAAATAAGCCATTCTTTCTTAAACCCATCCTTGATAAGTGAAAAATAATGTATCAAATGCGTAATAGTCTCTGGAATTAATTCTTTCAATGGCGGAAGTGAATTTGATACATATTCCCTCGTCGAAGGAGGCATTAAAAATATCTTAAATATGATTAAACCAGTAAAATATCCAACAGCGGATTTTCCCACAAACTTTAGAATCATCTTTATATTTTCTTTCTGATTCCAAAATTTCATACACATTAAAATAACCAACATAGGAAATATTCCACTAGATGCTTGATATGTCGCACACATCATTAAAATCCCAATTATAATAGCACACAAATATCTTTTCGTTCCACATTTCAAAAATAAAATTGGTATCACAGATACTAAAATTGACAAAGCCATATAAGGAGAATCATATTTAAAAGAAATACATGCTAGAAAATATGGGGAAATGCCCAACGGTACAAGCGCCGCCAAATCCCAGACAGAAAATTTTTGTTTTTCTGATACAGAATACCATATTATAATTCCCGACATCGCCACGAACAAAACAGCGATCAGTTGTGGAAGAGGTGAAACATCTGTTAAATAATGATCTGCATGAATAATCGTTGACAAGAAATTAGAGAGATATCTGCCATAATCATCCCATCCCTTTCTTCCAGAAATTACCCTATTGAGATCATCCCGGTAGCTGTAATTGGCACGCAGCAAAGCACTGAGTGCCAAAGTATAGACAGCAGCTAACATCAAACATGGTTTCAACATAAATTGATATTGTTTGATAGTTTCTTTTTGTTTTCCTAAATATTTTGTAATAAGCTCTACAAAATTGTACATAATTCCTCTCCTCTTTCGTACTTTTTCAATTTCAGAATGTGTACTTTTTGACAAAACTTATTAATAAACTAAATATAACAGCTTGATCGGCAAGTCTATCAGGATGAGGTTCTAAATAGTTGTAAAATTCATTCTATAAATATGTAATTAAGAAAAAATAAAAATCTATGGACTTTTGATTCAAAATCCTATATAATTTCTGTTGTGTCAAAAAGTACACTTTTTGAGACTTTTATCTGACTTTCTACTGCAGTATCTTTCCTTCATGCAGTCTTCGATAAAATGTTGATTTACTCATATGGCTCTTTTTTAAAGCCTCCTCTAAGGAAATTTTTTTATATCTCCAATCCAAAACAATTTTCATAAAATCTTGGGGATTCTCTGTTCTTGGTCTTCCAAATTTCACCCCTTTTGCCTTAGCCGCCGCAATCCCCTGTTGCTGACGTTTTTTAATATTTGTCCGCTCCGATTCAGCCACAAAAGAGAGAATCTGTAAGACCAAATCTGCTATAAAGTTTCCCATCAAATCTTTTCCATTGCGCGTATCTAACAGCGGCATATTGATGACACAGATGTCAATACCAATTTCCTTTGTGAGAATCCGCCACTGATTCTGTATCTCCTCATAATTTCTCCCCAGGCGATCAATACTGAGCACATACAGTAAATCCCCTCTTTGCATACGCTCCACCAACTGCACATAATGCGGCCTGTTAAAATCCTTACCAGATTGTTTGTCCACATAAATATGATCCGTTGGCACCTGCTTCTCCTGCATGGCAATCATCTGTCTGTCCTCGTTCTGATATGCAGTAGATACACGGACATAACCATATACTTTTCCCATAAAAATTCCTCCTGGCAATAAATATTTATCTCCAAATTTTAAGAATAAACTCACCAAAATACAATCCATACCATTGTCACATAAATATTGCTATTGACATATATAGTCAAACTGTATATAATACAACTATATAGTTAAACTGTATATAAAGCATTAAAAAATGAAAAGGAGTATCTCTATGAATTTAAGTAAATATCTCCCTCTGACAGAGACCACCTGGTACATTCTGGTAGCGTTGTTGGAACCTGGACATGGATATTTCATTATGCAGAAAGTGGAACAACTAAGTGAGGGAAAAGTGAGAATTGCCGCCGGCACGATGTACGGTGCCATTGAAAACTTGTTAAAGCAAAAATTGATTGTATTGGTCAAAAGCGAGGACCGCAGACGCAAGGTCTACCAGACCACAGACTTAGGACGAGAAGTTCTGAGCTTAGAGACGCAGCGTCTGCGCGATCTGGTAAAGATTGCAGAAACATATGGTTTATAGATAGGATAAAGGAGGAAAATCATGCGTAAATATAGACTATTCTTTACAAACATTTCCAAAGAAGAAGCCTGGATCAATCAAATCACTGCCCAAGGTTATCGTTTGAAAAAAATTGCCCCTTTTCTGGGACAATATACATTCGAAGAGCACCAGCCCATTGCCAAAAATTCTTCTCAAGAATTTTCAAATACAGAAACATTTTTTCCTCAAGTTCGGATTGATTTCCGCATCTTTTCCAAGCAGGAAACTTTTAAAGATTATCTAAATCTCTTTGAAGATTATGGATGGCGCCATATTGCTGGCACAAAATCAAGTGGTTTTCAATATTTTGAACAGACACATCCTGGCTGCGATGATGAGATTTTTTCTGATCCCTCCTCCCGAGCAGGTTGTTATCAAAGAATCTCCCATTTCTGTCTGGAGCTTGTCATTTTATATCTGTCACTATTGATTATGTTTTCTTCTAGCGGCCGACTGATTCCCGATTTCCAACATTGGAAAGAATGGTATTTCACACCTGGATTGTGGGAAATGTCTGGCAAAAATTTTTGGGCTGCCTTTCTATTTGAAACGCCATTTGCACTCGGAAGAGGACTCAGCGCTGCTTTGTTCTTAATCATTTTAATTTGTTATGGTTATTTTGGACTGAAAGCGCTCTACTATTATCAAAAAGAGAAGAAACATTAATCTCTTCCTCAGATAAGAAATTGATTCCCATCACTGATACCAGCAAATAATTCACCGCTTAGAGGCGAATATCATTTCCATCTGATGATTGAGTAAGACTTATCCATCTCTCACCGTCAGAAATACAATACAAAACATCTGCAGAATATGACTATTTTAGGATTAGAGATCCTGCCATATCCCGCAGATGTTTTTCATGTAATACTCTTCAATTATTCTTGTGTATTATCTTCTGGTGTTTTCTCCTCATTCTTCTGTGTATTCTCTGTACTCATACCTGGAAGTTCATCCAAAGATTTAAATGTGTAACCCATACCCTCCCATTTTGTCAGAAGTTCATCTAAAATCTCTCCATTTGTCTTAGATGTATTATGTAATAATACAATCGCACCCGGATGCACCCGCTTCAATAACTTGTCAAATGCCTCCTCATGTGTAGGCTGGCTGTCCTGCTTCCAATCCACATAAGCAAGACTCCAGAAAAATGTCTTATACCCCAACTCTTTGGCAATTTTTAAATTGTTCTCGCTGTATTTTCCCTGGGGAGGACGATAGTATTTCACCATTGGCTTTCCTGTCGTCTGTTCATAAAGCTGTTCCAATTCGCCCAGTTCCTTGGCAAATTCTTCCTTACCCATCTGGGTCATATCAGGATGATGATAACTGTGGTTTCCAACATTGTGCCCTTCCTCGAGCATCTGTTTTACCAAATCTGGACTGGTAGACAGATAATTTCCCACCACAAAAAAAGTTGCCTTGGCATTATGTTTTTTCAATGCCTCCAAAATTGCTGGTGTATTTCCATTTTCAAACCCACAATCAAAAGTGAGATACAACACTTTGTCTTTGGTATTTTCCGCATAATAGGCGTCATATTTTGCAAGCTCCTCAAATGTCGCATTTGCCACTGGCGGCTGACCCTCCTCCTGGAAACTTAAACCCCAGTTTCCATCGGCGGCACGCTGAATGCCAATTCCTCCAGTAGCCACCACCTGAGCCGTAAATCTTCCCACAAAAAAAGCTCCCGCAAACAATACAAGCACCAAAACGAAAGATTTTGCTTTTATTTTATCCAGCACACATCACTCCTACCCTTCCACAGAAATATAGAAGGACAATTTTTTATTTTGTTACATGTATATTTGTCAGGAAGCTTTTTCATACCTAAAAATTACTGCCGATAGATGATTTTCTTGGCAAGTTCCTCTGCTTTCTCCTCCCCTGCCAGATAAGCTGTAATCCGCAGTGCAAAAGCAATCGTAGTACCCATTCCGCGGCTGGTAATGATATTTCCTGCCTCTGCAACCTCGTCATAAATCACTTCCGCTCCGATAAGCTTATCCTCATAACCTGGATAACAGGTCGCTTTCTTGCCCTCTAACAATCCTGCCTGTCCCAACACACTGGGAGCGGCACAGACTGCAGCTACTAATTTTCCAGCTTCTGCAAATGTCCGAATGGTCTCATTGACTCCTGCATGTGCCAAAAGATTGGTAGTACCTGGAAGTCCGCCCGGCAGCACTACGCCGTCCAACTTTTCAAAATCCACATCTTCATACAGGGAATCTGCCAACACGGTAATCTTATGAGAACCGCACACTTCTTTTTGCCCCATAATGGAAATGGTCTCAGCCTCAATCGCAGCGCGGCGCAAAATATCCACCACAGTCAGTCCCTCAATCTCCTCAAATCCTTCTGCCAAAAAAATACCAATTTTTTTCATCTCGCTCTTCCTCTCTTTTATTGTATTTGAATTATTATATCATTGATCTCAATATTTGTATATATTCACCATTATTTTGAATTTCCCCATTTTTGTAATTCATAGTACCAAAAGAAAGCTGTCGCACTAACAGAAATAATAAGCTGAATTTCGTTCAAAAGGTCTTTGCCGCTTTAGCGGCAAGACCTTTTGAACGAGTAAATATAATAATGCGTGCACATAAAAACGCTATGGAATGCTAGCTTTCCAGACTCTTTTTGTGCAAGACCTTTTGGCACTATAAGATCAACGGTTATCAAAAATTGGAAAACTCAAATTACAATTATTTCCAGAAAATATAAAATTTTCCATTCATATTATTTTCGACTTGACAGATAATAACACCATGATAAGCGACAACGTTTCGGGACGGGCATCATTCCAAGAATGAGCCTTTTCGGAATGATGCCCTTATCAATCAAATAAACGCTACGGCGGATAAAATAAAAAGAAAACATTTGGAGGTGAATCAAATGAATAGCAATTCTGGTTCCAACACAAGTAAAATGGCAGTACCTCAGGCGAAAGAGGCTATGAACCGTTTTAAACAGGAGGTTGCATCTGAAATTGGTGTACCATTAAAAGAAGGATACAATGGTGACTTAACTTCCGCTCAAGCTGGTTCTATCGGCGGAGAAATGGTTAAGAAAATGATCATGAAACAGGAACAGCAGATGTCTGGCGGACAGCAGTAATCCATTAGGCAATGCAATATAGAAAACCCCTTGCTCTGAAATTTTCAGGGCAGGGGGTTTTTATTATAGGAAATTCCTTTGAATTTATAAATATTCGGGAACATACCAGCGTTCTTGCTATTTTCTTTTCTGTTAAGTTTTGCAGCCAGCACAGGGCAAACTGTAATTATGATAAATTTGTTTTTATAATACTATCGTATACTTTACAAATCTTGTTGGAATACAGTAAAATTGTCGTATCACCCACAAAATTATATTTGCAGAAACATCAAACAGTTAAATTTATAAGCAAATTATCCCACAAAATTAAGAGAGGAAGTTATTATGGAAATTGAACGTAAATTTTTACTCAAAACTTTGCCAGACAATTTAGAAGATTACCCCTGCCGACATATTGAACAGGGATATCTCTCTACAGATCCTGTAATTCGTATTCGCAGGCAGGATGAAGATTACTATTTGACTTACAAATCACATGGGCTTATGGTACGAGAGGAATATAATCTCCCCTTAACCAAAGATGCCTATGAACATCTGCTGCCCAAAATAGACGGTATTCTGATAGTAAAAAAGCGGTATTTAATCCCTCTTGCACCTGCTTACCCAGATCTAACAGCCGAACTGGATATTTTTGACGGCGAATTATCTTCACTGATTCTCGCCGAAGTGGAATTTCCCTCTGAGGAGGACGCCAACAAATTTATCCCTCCTGAATGGTTTGACGAAGATGTGACTTACTCAATGGATTACCATAACAGTGTCCTAAGCCAACGGACTTAATCATTGTTATTGATAACAAAATTCCTTATGCGCCTCTGTGCATATAAAAAGCCCAGGCTGTATCACCTGGGCCATTCACGTTTCTGCTAGATTTTAAATAAATGTCAAGATTCCCACAGACTTTAAGAGCAGCACTAACAATAATACTGGTGTGATATATTTTATCATCACAATATATAATCCGCGTCTGCCAAACTTAGTTCCTGTCTTTTCCACCTCGTCAATAATTGTTTTGGGCTTTAAGATCCAGCCGATTAAAATACACGTTCCGATTGCCACCAGCGGCATAAATAAATTGTTGCTGAGATAATCCATCACATCCAAAATCTGTGCATGGGAACCATTCGGCAAGGTAATATCAAAATACCACTTATTATAACCCAAACACACAACAATTCCGCCAGCCAAAGCAATTGCCGTCTCAAGCAGGCATGCCTTCACTCTGGACAAATGAAATTTATCCATCAAGCTTGATACCACCGCTTCCATAATGGAAATAGCACTCGTCAAGGCTGCAAACAGCACCATCGCAAAAAACAGACATCCAACTACAACCCCAATTTTTCCCATTGCAGAAAATACTTTAGGCAGGGAAACAAACATCAAGCCAGGGCCTTGCGCTCCCATGCCCTCTCTTCCCATAAAGGTGTAAACTGCAGGTATAATCATTATGCCGGCAAGAAATGCCACCATTGTATCAAAAATCTCAATCTGATTAATGGAACGCACCAAGTTGTCCTCATCTTTGACATAGGAACCATATGTAACCATAATTCCCATTGCTACACTGAGACTAAAAAACAACTGCCCCATCGCATCCAAAAGCACTGTAAAAAATCCTTTGACAGTGATTCCACTAAAATCTGGTACTATGTAAATCCAAAGCCCTTCCAGTCCCGTTCTGGTGACGCCTTGTCCATCTGTATAAGAAATAGTCAGAGAAAATATGGCAATTCCTAATACCAAAAGAATTAAGATAGGCATCAACACCTTAGAAAATGTCTCAATCCCTTTATTTACTCCACGAATTACAATAAATGCAACCACAAAGAGAAAAACTGCCATCAATATAATTGGTTGAAATTCCCCTGAAATATGATCGGTAAAATATCCGTCTACTGCGGCATGTGTCCCTTCTCCAGTCAGATAAGCCAGAAAATATTTTACTACCCAGCCGCCGATTACACAGTAATAGGGCATAATAAGAACTGGAACCAAGCAGGCCAGCACACCCAAAAATCCCCACTGGGATTTCAGCTTGCCATATGCGGTCAGAGGACTTTGTTTTGTCTTCCTGCCAATCGCAATCTCTGTCGCCAAAAGTGTAAATCCAAAAGTCAGTGCCAAGATTAGGTAGATGACCAGATAAAGCCCGCCTCCATCCTTTGCAGCAAGATAAGGAAACCGCCAGATATTTCCTAATCCTACAGCACTCCCTGCCGCTGCCAGGACAAAACCTATGGAACCTGAAAATGAGTTTCTGTTTTTTTCTTTTATCATTACTTCCTCCTGTTCCTTCAATATAATATATTACACATCTTCTCTATTGTACCGACTTTTTACTATTTTTACAAGTATTCTTTTATGACAAGATCCAAAAGAACTACAATAAATGAAGAATCTGACAATTTATCTGGCTATTTCCAATTATCCCACGCATCCTGTATAGTTTGCCCTGATAAACTAAATATTTTTTATATATTTTTACTATTTTTTTCCCAATTATTTTCTTCCAGAATCTTGATCGTTTACAAAAAATTCCATCTTATTTCAATTAAAGTAGACAAACTGACAAAACCTTGTTAAAATGATAAATATAATTTAAGACAAAGGAGAGCAATTTTATGAATGAGAACAAAGATTTTAAACCTTTTGTCCCCGCCAATAAGACATTGCCGGAATTCACAGCGACTTCCATTATTCTTGGAATTATTCTGGCAGTTATGTTTGGCGGGGCCAACGCATACCTTGGTCTGCGCGTGGGAATGACAGTATCTGCATCTATCCCTGCAGCAGTTTTATCCATGGGTATTATCCGAATGATTTTAAGGAAAGATTCCATCCTTGAAAACAATATGGTACAGACGATTGGTTCTGCTGGAGAATCAGTGGCGGCTGGCGCAATCTTTACACTGCCCGCCTTATTTCTCTGGGCAGGCGAGTGGGGCACCTCTGCACCCTCTCTGGTAGAAATTGCAGTGATTGCATTTATCGGCGGTGCTTTGGGTATCCTGTTTATGGTTCCCTTAAGAAAAGCGCTGATCGTACAGGAACATGGCGTACTTCCATATCCAGAAGGCAAGGCATGTGCAGAAGTCTTGATGGCTGGCGAAGAAGGTGGGAACAAAGCTTCCACTGTATTTGCAGGTTTGGGAATTGCCGCTGCCTATAAATTTATCACAGACGGCTTGAAGTTATTCCCCAGTGAAGTCCACTATGAAATTCCAGCATACAAAGGCTCTGGTATTGGTATGGATGTGCTGCCAGCACTTTTGGGCGTCGGCTATATCTGCGGACCTAAGATTTCTTCTTACCTTTTCTGCGGCGGTATTTTAGGCTGGTTTGTATTGATGCCTTTGATTGTATTGTTTGGAGCAAATATTGTGTTGTTCCCAGCAGATGTTACAATTGCAGAATTATATGCAGAAGGTGGTTCTTTTGCCATCTGGACAAACTATATTAAGTACATTGGAGCTGGAGCCGTTGCCTGCGGCGGCGTCTTAAGCTTAATCAAATCACTGCCTCTGATTATCAAAACCTTTGGCGAGGCCATGAAAGGTTTTGGAAAGGGCGACGCTACGAACGAACGTACCAATCAAGATCTGAATATTAAGTTTATCCTGATTGGCGTTGTTGTCCTGGCGCTTGCTATCTGGATTGTGCCAGTGATCCCAATCAATTTATTTGGCGCATTCCTGATCGTTATTTTTGGTTTCTTCTTTGCAACGGTTTCCTCCCGTATGGTAGGACTTGTAGGAAGCAGCAACAACCCAGTTTCTGGTATGACCATCGCCACACTGTTAGTTGCTACCATTGCTCTGAAAGCAACTGGTACCACTGGTCAGGCTGGCATGACAGCAGCGATCGCGATCGGCGGCGTAATCTGTATTGTAGCCGCAATTGCTGGTGATACCTCACAAGACTTAAAGACTGGTTATATCTTAGGTGCAACGCCAAAGAAACAGCAGATTGGTGAGCTTATCGGTGTCTTTGCATCCGCTCTCGCCATTGGCGGCGTATTATACCTGCTGCATATTGCATGGGGATATGGCTCTACACAGCTTCCAGCGCCTCAGGCAACCTTGATGAAGATGATTGTAGAAGGCGTTATGGACGGCAATCTGCCTTGGACTTTGGTAGGAATCGGAGCATTTATTGCAATAGTAGTAGAAATTTTGGGAATCCCAGTGCTTCCTTTTGCCATTGGTTTATATCTCCCAATCCACCTCAGTACACCGATGATGGTTGGCGGTCTTGTAAAATGGATTGTGGACAAAAAAAGTACCTCTGAAAAAGAGAAAAAAGACACAGATGCAAACGGTGTCTTATATTCTTCCGGCATGATTGCCGGAGAAGGGCTTGTTGGTATCTTCCTGGCAATCCTGGCAATTATTCCTGTCCGTGATACAAATGTTGGAAATATTATTGGAGAATTCCTCCCACAGATGTTTCCTGCACTTGCAGATGCCAATGTCGGTAATATTATAGGCTTGGCTGCATTTGCACTGCTGACGTTCTCTCTGTGGAAATTCTGTTATCGTAAGACCAAAAAATCATAAATAATAAAGGAGAATTTGTGGGCATAAAAAAGAAAAATTTTATGGATTTTATTCCGGTCTGTAATCCCTTATATACTTGGGATGCAGATAAGAAAGGCAAAGTTACCGTCCATGTGGTCAACAAAGGATTTTACAACTGGATTGCACAGAAAATCTTCAAGCGGCCACGTGTCAGCCATATAGCACTGGATGAATATGGAAGCTATGTTTGGCAGCAGATGGACGGAAAACGCTGTGTATATGAGATTTCAAAACTTGTATCTGCACAATTTGGTGAAGAAGCCGACTCAGTAATTCCACGGCTTGTAAAATATATTCAGATTTTATATCAAAATCAATTTATTGGATATGTGAAAAAATAACAAGCTGCCGCCTTGCGCTCTTTCTCGTAAAGGCGGCAGTTTTATTTATATCATAGGAAATGCAAAGCAGTTTCCTACAGCGATATCTGTAACACAGATCTAGAAGTTCATAAAAAGGAAAAGGTGAGAACGAATGATTAAAAAAATAAAACACAAACGAATTTGGGCAGCCTCCGCGATAATGCTGCTGGCAATCTGCTGTCCGCTGCTGGCATATGCCGCAGAGGAAGCAGAAGAATATGTTCCAGCTATGTATGCCTCCTTCTGGGCGCTGGTACCGCCAATTGTGGCCATTGTACTGGCTTTAATCACAAAGGAAGTATACAGCTCCCTATTTGTCGGTATTTTAATTGGAGGATTATTCTATTCTGGTTTTACCTTCGAAAAAACCATCACACATGTATTTCAGGATGGAATTATCAGCGTATTATCTGACAGTTACAATGTTGGCATTTTGGTTTTCTTAGTAATTCTGGGAATTATGGTATGTATGATGAATCAAGCGGGAGGTTCCGCAGCATTTGGACGCTGGGCAAGTGTACATATTAAGAGCCGTGTCGGGGCGCAGCTTGCCACCATTCTGCTTGGCGTATTGATTTTTATAGATGACTATTTTAATTGTCTGACTGTGGGAAGCGTAATGCGTCCAGTAACAGACAAACACAATGTATCTCGCGCAAAACTCTCTTATCTAATTGACGCCACGGCAGCACCCGTCTGCATTATTGCCCCGATCTCCTCCTGGGCGGCGGCTGTCACTGGCTTTGTTGAGGGGGAAGATGGACTTTCTATTTTTATTCGTGCCATTCCCTATAATTTCTACGCACTCTTAACAATTGTGATGATGGTAGGAATGCTGCTTTTAAAAGTTGAATATGGCCCTATGAAACTTCATGAAGACAATGCCATAAAAGGTGATTTGTTTACCACCCCCGACAGGCCATATGCAAATGCGAAAGAAGAAACAGGAAATACTAAAGGTTCTGTCATTGATTTGATTTTCCCAATCATTGTACTGATTATCAGTTGTGTGATTGGCATGTTGTATACAGGAAAATTCTTTAGTGGTGAAAGTTTTGTGACCGCATTTTCACAGAGTGACGCCTCTGTGGGACTGGTACTCGGCAGCTTCTTTGCATTCGTGATCACAATTATATTTTATGCTGTGCGCAAGGTCTTAAAATTTGGAGAATCTATGGCCTGCATCCCAGAAGGTTTTAAAGCAATGGTGCCAGCGATTTTAATTCTCACTCTTGCCTGGACATTGAAAGCAATGACAGACAGTCTTGGCGCCGCTAATTTCGTGGCTGGCGCAATGGAATCCAGCGCTCGCGGCCTGGTCAATTTCCTTCCTGCAATTATCTTTCTGGTTGGATGTTTTCTTGCCTTTGCAACAGGAACTTCCTGGGGAACCTTTGGCATCCTGATTCCTATTGTAGTTGCCGTGTTTGCCGGAAGCAATGAGAATATGATGATTATTTCCATCTCCGCTTGTATGGCAGGTGCTGTATGCGGCGACCACTGTTCTCCTATTTCAGACACTACGATCATGGCATCTGCCGGAGCACAGTGTAACCATGTAAACCATGTTTCTACACAGCTCCCCTATGCGATCACCGTAGCGGTAGTATCTTTTATAACTTATATCATTGCGGGATTTGTACAGACTGCATGGATTGCCCTTCCATTGGGAATTGTATTGATGCTTGCAGTACTGTTTACCATAAAAATACTGAATGGCTCAAAAACAATATAATCTACATTAAGAACCATTAAGAGAATCATTCTAAAACATACAAAATAGCAATCGTATTTCAACAGCAGTGCAGCATAGTCTGCACTGTTTTTTTAGCGGAAAATCCTGCTTTACAGTATTTTCTGTTCATGTATATTTGAAGGCAACAAAATTGCTTTTAAATTCAAATGAATAAATTGTATGAATTTTCTGATTTTGTCGAATTTTAGTATGATTTGTCGTTTTTATTTTCTTGTATTCTCCTCTTTTTCGACTTATAATGACTATAATATCAAAAAATTGAAAAGGGGGAATTTTATATTATGAGCAAGGGGAAAAAACGATTCTTAACCACTGCAGGAATTATTCTGCTGCTCGCGCTCACTGTGCTAATCTGTTATCTTATTTTTTCCAGAAAAGACAATCCGAATCTGCTATATGACGACAATGCCACGGTCGGCGTCATGCCAGGAATCGACGTTGACGAGCGCAGAAAACAGCTTCAGGAAGTTTTAGACCGCAGCATGATTGCATTTTCCATCAATACTTCCCCTGTTTTCCTCAATGGAACCGCCAAGGGCAACCTGTTGATTGAAAATCCAGGCAACAATGCCAAACTCCTGAAAGTCAGCATTAAAATTGATGACACAGAAGAAGAAGTCTATGCCTCAAATTACTTAAAACCAGGGACATATATCGAATCTGTGGCGTTAGACAAAGTATTAGAAAAAGGGACATATAACGCCACCGCCTACTTTTTGGCATACGATGAGACAGATGGCGAGTACATCGGCCAAACCGGTGCACAGATTACTATCACCGTACAGAACTAAGCCATACCAACGCCAACTCCATACTATAACAGATCAGGCAGGAGGTATAAGTATGAAGAAAAAAATTTTATTTTTGCAACTTGTTTTGATAGCATCCCTGCTCTTTTCCACAGTCTCTTATGCTGCCGATGTCAATTCTAACAGGGACATCCCAGTTGGCGGCTCCGGTCAGATTGAGATGGTGGGAACGATCGAGCCGACGATTCTCTCTGTTACTATGCCGACTTTTGTTCCTTTTAATATCAGCAGCAGCCTTTCTACCCAAAACAAAGTTATTTCCCCGAGAATTCGGATGAAGAACAATTCCAATATTCCGGTACGGGTAGACGTATCCTATACCAAAGTTGACTTAGGAAAATTGAACAACGTAGCATGGAGCAATACTGGCACAGTCAACGATAACCAGATTGCCATTGGCTTAAAGCAGGAGGAGACAAAAGACGAAATGCCAACCAGCTTATCACAGGCAAGATGGCTGAAGGCAAATCAGACTCAGGATATGAATGTTCTTATCCTGAACGCAAACCAGGAAGGCGCATTGTATGTTGTCGGCACTCTGGGACAGAATGTCACCGACAACGGAACATTTAATGTAACGCCGACCTTTGTAGTCAGCAAAACATCTGCTACAGAATAGAAACTGACAACCTACATGGCAAAAACATATCTGTTATAGTATATTCTCGATTATAGTTCATCCATCGCCGGCATTATCGAAACTTCGTACTTACAAAGGGTACAATGCTGACGATAGGATGAACACTATTGTATATGAAACTATTGACGCATTGACATTTCCACTATGGAGGATTCCATTATGACAATCTATTATCTGACTATCTCCATATCTGCTGGATTGGGCTATGCCCTTACAATACGCAAAGAAAGCAGCCGAAATACCGCCATTTATCTGACAGTATCCATGCTGCTCCTGCTCTTTATCACTTCCTGCCGTTATGCAATCGGCTTTGATTATTTTTCTTACCGTAATATCTACGAAATGATCAATGGATGGTCTTTGGGTGATATCCTTCCCATATACTATGGAGAACCACTTTTTTTCCTGGCCTGTAAAGTAATTGGTATGACTGGCTGCCCTTATCAGATTTTCCTTCTGATTGTCAATATTTTCCTGCTAACAGTGGCCATGTATTTTATGAGCCGTTATTCCAAAATTCCCTGGCTCAGCATTTACCTTTACATCACCCTGCAGTTTCTTGCCTACAACATGAACTTAATTCGCCAATCGATCGCCACGGCATTTTTCCTCCTCGCCTATCCCTATTTGAAAAACAGAAAAATCTTGCCCTATACAATATTGGTCTTAATTGGCGGACTGTTCCATAATTCGCTGCTGTTTTTATACCCTCTCTATTTTCTGCTGCCCATAAAACAGTCCAAACATTCCCTGTTGTCTCTGGCCGCACTCACAACCCTTGTATATATTTTCTTCGACCCTTTATTTGAGCTTTTGGAACCCCTTCTGCCAACAAAATATACCAAATACCAGGGAGGATTCTTTTGGCAGGCAAACGGCTTTTACTATGTGCTGTTTCCTGGCTTGTACTGTCTGCTCATCTATTTGTTCCGCAAGAGGATAGCGGATTCCATGCTCCGCGCTGTCTGCCTAAACAGCGCCATTTACCACTTTATTATCAGCCTGTTTATCACAAAACACTTCATTCTTGAACGTTTTGCCATCTATCCCTTTGTCTTTTCCCTGATTGCTATCCCAGAAATCATCTCCTCCTACCAGAAAAAAAGACCTGGCAGCAAGCCTGTTCTGACTTACCACCGTGTCCTGTTCCTATTCCTGATTTTCGGCGGCGCATATTTTGCTTTTGCCGCGTTCTGCGGCTTCCATCATGTTTATCCCTATGTAGGATTGTGGGATAAAAGTATCTCTGCGCCTAATTAGCCATGTGCCTCATTTACTTATTAATTATCGTGCCAAAAGACATTTCTCGGAATACACCGAATAGGGTGCCTTGGGTATACCTTGTGACTCGCCAAATAGCCTCATGGGTGCCTTGGGTATTTTATATCCTTTTTTTCTCAAACAACAGCATACCTGCAATTGCCGCCGCTGCTGACACCACTACAGTGACAAAAACTGCTTGCCCATAATCCCCAATCACTTGACTCTCCAGCAACAAGCCCTGTGCTCCTAACAGCTTAACTGGAAGAAAATCCTGCACGTTTGGAAATATTGTAACAACATAGGACAACAGCACAATTGCGCCTGTACCTGCCAACACTCCTGATGTCTCAGAAAACACTGTTGAAAAAAATACTAACAATAGCAGTACCCAGATACCAAACAACCAGAACAATGCCGCTGCTGGCAGAATATTAGATGTATTTCCATTATCCCAATAATAACTGTTATAGAACCAGGTAATGACAAACGAAAGCCAAAAACATATGGTCCAGATGAAAAGAGCCATCCATGTTTTTACCAGATATACATTTCGTCTTGGATATCCCTTAGTCAAAACTAAGACTAGCGTTCCTCTCTGATATTCTTGTGTAAACATGCTGCCAAATAGTAAAACCACTACAATCAACGCCATTGGCATATTTTTATAGAACTGTGTCCAACTTGTCGTGGCGTCCACTGTCACTGTTGTCACCTGCAGACCCGTATCTTGCAAACTATCAGCCATAGTCTCCATCAGCCAAGGAGTTAGTTTGGCAATTGCCGGATTCATAATCCCAAACAATGCAAAGATCAGCAGGACAATTATAAACTTTCCACTGCGCAAAAGCTCCATCCATTCCTTTTTCCAGAAAGCAATAAAAGTACTCATTTCCCAACCACCTCCAAAAACAATGATTCCAAAGTAAGCCCGCTTTTTTCTATCTTAGTAAATTTAATCTGTTCTCTCAGAAGCCAGGCAAGCACCGCTTCCATTGACTGCCCCTTGCCCTGTGCATAGATCACGCCTCTTCTACCTTGACGTGTACCGCCTGGAAAATGTTCCATCAATTTTTCAAGCTTCTCTTTCTGTTCCAACTCCAGCTCAAAGCCAGTTTCCCCACAACTTTTTTTCAAGTCCTCCATACTGCCCTGACGTAAGATTTTTCCCTGGTGCAAAAATGCAAATCTCTCACAGATACGCTCTACATCAGACAGAATATGGGTAGAAAAGAGCACCGTTGTCTCTTCCCTTGCCGACACTAAAATATCCAAAATCTCTTTTCTTCCCACTGGATCTAAAGCAGAAGTCGGCTCATCGCAGATTAAAAGCCGCGGACGGCTGAGCAATGCCTGGGCTATCCCAAGCCGCTGTTTCATGCCTCTGGAAAACCCTTTGATGCGATGTTTCTCTCCATCTAAACCGACCAGTCTCAACATTTCTTCTGTGCGCATCTTACAATCATTCGCTTCCATACCTGTAATCGCTCCACAGAAGTGCAAGTATTCTGTAGGATTCATATAGGAATAAAATTCTGGCACATCTGGAAGATAACCAATAAAGCGATTTGTGCGATTGTTTGTAAAAGAAACCTTCTCCCCATCTACAAATATTTCTCCGTGATCTGCTGACAATAATCCGAGAACTAACTTCATAGTTGTTGTTTTCCCTGCGCCGTTTTGTCCTACAAATCCATAAATGGTATGCTTTGGCACTGTAAAATCCAGATCACGCAGCACTTCTTTATCGCCAAACCGTTTGCCGACATGAGAAATTTTTAACATATCCATAGGTCTCATCCTTTCTGTCTCTTGTACTGTTATGATTCCTCTTTTCCCAACAGAAAATATAAAATAGGTCCGATAAACTGCATTCCTACCAAAGTGACAATCACCCATACCGTTCTATTTCCATAGCGGTAATTGGAATGTGTAAAAATATGGCGCAGTGTGTATGCCAATAATGCAAATTCCAGAATAATAATTGGTATCAGCAGTGGTAAAATTTCTTGGATCTCACTCATGATCATTTCCTCCTTTATTTTGAGATAGAGATTTTTTTAGAATCTGAAATTCTGAATTGTCTTTCAGTCCTGCAAGTAATGGATGATCCAGTGATTTTATAAAACTTTCAGTTACTGTTTTACGATTTCTTGGTGGTGCTGCCCCTAGATCCAACTGCTCAATCCATTCCTCCAAACAATCGAAATACGCATCCCCATGAAGCTTAAATTGTTCCTGCCACAACATACTCTCTACCGTTGTCACATATTTTTTTAAAGATACAAGTCCCTCTTCCATCTTTCCATGAAAGACAAATACCAATGCCGATTGATAGTAAAATTGTGCTGTTATATTAGGATTAAGTTTCTCTAGTTTATAGATTTCCAACAATCCTTCCACACGCTTTATGGTCTCTTGACAACTTGGCAAATTTTTGATCTCCAGCGAGAGATAATGTATTGCACTGCCAATCAATGACAACAAATGCATATACATCATAATTTGTGTACAGCTTCTAGCCTTCTTACTATCCCCTAACATCTCATATGCCTGTATCAGAATCAGATCATTTTGATTGGACATTCGCATCGGATCCACTACATTTTCCAATGTCTCCACTACTTCTGCCGCCTTGCCCATCTGAAGCTGAACCATCGTCTTTATAGAAATGGCATCATTACAGATATTTACCATGCTGCAATTTTGAATAATATGCTCACAAAGTTTCTCAATCTCCTTTAATGCACTGTGCTGTTTTTCCTGCTCCTTAGGTATCATATGATGATTGAACCACAGTACACAAATCTGCAGCAAAAAAGGATAACACGAATAATAATTATGCACTTTTTCTCTGCATTTTTGCATTACCTCATCCCAAGAGCAATTGGCAAACGCAAGCGCCAATTCCTGATAAATTTTCTGGATCTGCTCTTTGCTAAGCTGTGGCTCATAGCCCATAAGGGTATCAATTGTGACATCAAAAAACACTGCCAATCGAGGCAACAACAGAATATCTGGCATACTTTGCTGATTCTCCCATTTAGAAACAGAAGCTTTGGTAATTCCCAAAAAATCAGCGAGCTGCTCCTGGGTAACATTCTTTTCATGCCGCAGTCTGATCAGATTTCCTGCCAAATTCACTTGATTCATAAATTCCCTCCTTATCCTGTTGTCTCAAGTATATGTATTTCTGGCCGGATAAGCAAGCAATTGCTGCGATACTTTATGAAGAAAAATCAACTGCCAGGAAACTTTAATTTTCTGCAATTAAAATTCGCGGTTCCACCTTTTTCATGCGGATAGAAAGAATCCAGGAAAACAAGAAAAATGAAAACGCCATCACAAACACAGGAAAAATAATAGATAATAATGTGATTTCCATCTCCACATGACTGACCCCCACCAGTGACAGTACGGATGTAATACAAAAATGGTTCAAACAAATTCCAAATATAATTCCAATCAAACTTCCCACCACAGAGACCAGTAAAAAACGCAGTGCAAACTGCAGGCGAAGTTGACGGGAAGTAAAACCGATCGCCTTATATATCCCATAATCCTGTTGTTCCTTGGCAAATACTTTGCTACAGACAAGAAAGATTACTATCAAAACAAAAATTATGGCAAGAACATAGGCCAATGCTGTAATAGCTCTAACTGCTGCCGCTGAGGAAGCAGCCCCGGGATACCCCTCTCCGGTTATACTTACTTGAATTTTTTCCCCATATTCCTGATTTAACATCTCTGCTATCCGCTCTGTATCATCTCCCTTGGCAAGACCATACATCTGCGCAACAGCCAATTCTTCTGGAAGCTCATTTAACTTTCTAAGACGCAGATAGCCCTTCTGTGAAAGCGCAAAATTAATCCCCATATCACTTGCAGACTGATAAATACCACTAACCAGAAATTCTGCACGGTCTTCCTGAAAAGATACTTCCACAGTATCGCCGATGTCCAGGCCCAAATCTTTTGCCACAAATTCTGTAATCAAAATTTCGTTGTCATATCGACAAGTTCTTCCCTCCAAAATCATATAATATTCTTCTGGATTGTCAGTAATACGGCAATAGCATCGGCATCCATCTAACAGCAGATACATACCAAAAAGCTCAAATTTTCGTTCAATTTTGGCAAATTCCTCGATCTTGTGTTCTGCTTTTTGTCGAATGTCTGGATCATTATAGTAAATTTCCAGATCTTGCTCTGTTACCTCAAACATCTGGGCAAACCCTTCGCCATCTTCTCCCATAACCGCACTGGCATTCCCCATAACAATCAGAAAAAATACCAGAAGCGCTGTGACAATCCCTGCCACCACATACTGCTTTCCTCCTGCAGTCATCTGCCGAAAAGCCAACCAAAAGGATAATCCCCTATTTTTAATTGGCAGTTCCAGGGGATTGGAAAAATACACACTCTCCCGCCCCTGACAGATCGCACGAACTGGAGTAACCTTTCTTAATCCTCTCAATTTTAAATTTACAAACAGTAAAATAATCGCCAAAATGATAAATTCTGCTATCAGACAAATGTTCAATGGCATTCGGCCAGAAATACGAATCCCAATTACTGGAATCACAATGCGGTTTATCAGATTGACCACTGGAATACTGAGTGGAATCCCAAGCAAAGCCCCCACTGCACTTCCCAACAGATACTGCAGCGTGAGAATCCATCTCAATTTACCTTGGGTAAAACCAACCGCTTTTAAAATTCCTAAATTGACATATTCCATCTCCATACTGCTGCTAATGTTATGACTCATAATAATCAAAGTAATAAATAACAAAAGTATAATAAACAACAGTAAAATACCACTAAAAATATTCGTCAGGATCAACATATATCCCACTGCCTGCGTGGTGCCCATTCCCACCCAGGTATAACCTAATATTCCAGTTTCTAAATTCAGTTCACGACTAAACTCCATATAACTCTGTTTACTGTTCTGATTTTGAAATATGTTAAGAAGCGTTCCGGCTGTTAGTTCTGTATTCTCCCCCTGTTTCGCCTGCTCTCTAAGTGTATTTAATTCCTCTTGCTGCATAAGTATTGTTTTTACTCCCATCGTTGAACTCCCCATAAAAGGATCCTCAAAAAAATATTTTATGGTATATTCCAACTGGCCTCTCTGAGACTTAATTTTTACTTTATCGCCAATTTTATAATCATAAAGAGTCGTATAGCTGATGGGCACTGCCACCTCTTTCTGTTTAAGCTTCTGTGGCTGTTTTTCATAACCTGTTCCAGTCACATCATAAATCTGAAAATCAAAGGTTCCTTCACTCTCTAAAATCACTTTATTGACAGATTCCTTTGCATCACTTTGCTCAACATTCCCATAAACCACCTGTGTCTGTTCTACTTTCTCAACATGCTTATTTGCCTTTGTATCTTGAATTAGATGTTCCATTTTATCTGGTTCCTGATCATAGAGTGCTGCTAAAAGTGTGCCAAATCCAGCTCGTTCTAAGGCTTCCCACTCACTTTTTTCTGAATTGATGCTGACGGTCAGCACAGAAGTCAATGACACAGATACCATCAACATCAAAATAAGAATACTAAAAAAACTTCCCTTTTGATAACGGATATTCGCCCGCAATACTGTTACAATTTCCATTCCAGACCTCCTACCATTCCATAGCGGAAAGCCAGGCATTGATTTGTACTTCCCGATTTCTTGCTTCTTGCGGCTCAAATTTAGGCATAGTCATTTCTCCACTGATTCTGCCATCATCCAAATACAGTAACCTATCTGCGCGGGCTGCTGCATGGATATCATGTGTGACCATCAAGACACTCAGTTTTTGCTGATTGAGCTTTGTCAAAAGATTGAGCACTTCCTCCGTATTCTTACGATTCAAGGCTCCTGTCGGTTCATCTGCCAATATAATCCCTGGTTCACTGATTACAGCTCTTGCAATTGCGGCGCGCTGTGCCTCACCCCCAGAGACCTGGGAAGGAAGGCGGTCCTTTGCGTCTGCAATATTCATCAATTCCAACAACTCCAAGGCACGCAGCTTTACATTCTCTGCCTTCTCCTTCTTTTTTCCTTTTCCAGAGGCAAATTTACTTCCCCGCCCCAAATACCCAGGCACAACTATATTTTCCATCAGTGTAAGGTGGCTGACCAGATGGGACTGTTGAAATACAAAACCAAACTCTACTGCCCGAAGCGCTGCCATTTCCCGTTCTGAGTAATGACTAAACTCCTGTTGACGATAATATACTGCTCCACTGGTAATACTGTCCATTCCACTGAGACAATACAACAACGTAGATTTACCAGAACCAGAAGCTCCCATAATCACTGTAAAATCTTTCTCATAAATCTCCAATGTCACATGATCCAGCACATGGTTCTGCCCGCCATTGTTGGCAAAACTCTTACATAGATTTTTTGACGACAAAATGATCTCTCTCATGTACTCTTCCTCCTTTTTTATCAGATTAACAGAAAAAATATTAAGAAGTCTTTAAGAAATGTATTTTATATCCCTTATAACATCAAGGTTTTTGGCGTTTTGTTGCTAATTTGTTGCTAGCCATCAAACGCATATGTCCATTTTTATGGCACATAATCACTGATAAATGCAATACAATCTATCTAAAAATCTGAAAAAAATCCCTTAGAGATTCTTATGCTTGCCTGACAGCAGATCTTATTGTTGTACACTTTTTTCTATAAAATTTCTTTTGGCTTTTTAAATTATCTACTTGACTTTTAATAGTTGGTCTTTCTTCAGATAGTGTGCACGATTTAAACGATTTATATCTAAATTTAAAAATAGGATAGAAAAATGTCATATAATCTGGTATGATATATAAAAAATATTTGTAATATTTGTATATCAAAATATGGAAAGAGGGGAACTATGGATTTTACTGAAAAAATAACTCAATTTTCTCAAAGAGTAGAAAAAATAAAAAATACCTTAACAACAGAAGAGGCCACAAAAACTTCTCTTGTCCTCCCATTTTTTCATCTGCTTGGTTATGATGTTTTCAATCCACTTGAATTTGTTCCAGAATATACAGCAGATACAGGTACAAAAAAGGGAGAAAAAGTTGATTATGCAATTATGCAAAATAACGATCCTATTATTATCATAGAGGTTAAAACTGTAAATACAGAATTAAATGCAAAACACCTTAATCAATTATTTCGATACTTTACTGTAACCAAAGCAAGATTTGGTATTCTTACCAATGGTATTGTTTATAGGTTTTTTTCTGATTTGGAAGAGGCTAATAAAATGGATTTGATGCCATTTCTTGAAATTGATCTGCTTAATCTTAAGTCGCATTCTATTATAGAATTGGCAAAATTTAAAAAAGAAACCTTCAACATGAAAGGGATTTTAAATAGTGCTTCTGAACTTAAATATACATCATTATTAAAGAATGCTATTGCAGAACAATTTAACGAACCATCAGAACAATTTGTACGCGCACTAATCAAAAATATCTATACTGGTGTAAAAACACAAGCTGTAATTGACAAATTTAAAGCGCTCACCCGTGTTGCTATTGATGATTATATTTCAGACCTCTTAAATAATAAGTTAAAAAATATTATATCATCCGATGTCCCTCCAGAAACTACCAAAAACCCGAACGCTTCTGAAAAGGAATATGATTTTCTAATAGAAGAAACTGCTGCTCTTGAATATATCAAAAATATGTTAAACATATGTGATGTTTCATACAAAAAAACTTCTCGTTATGCATATATGCATATTTCTGATTCGCAATATAAATGGATATGTAGAATTTCTATTAGACAAGAAAACAGGTTATTTATACTACATAAATTTAATGATACTGATTACGAAACAGAATATCTCTTTGATGAAGTAGAACAATTAGAACAAATCAAAGATTTAATTACAGATACATACCAAAAATGTAAAAACATGTAATTACCGTTCTGAGAGAAAGGTAGGAATAAAGATATGGGATTTGGAGATTTAATCAGAACTGCTACAAGCAAAGCTACCGATTTAGTAAAGGATGAGATAAACCGACAAACTGAAATGATTCATATGCAATCCGAACAAACAAAAATGCAAAAAGTTATGTTCCAAATTAACTCCGGTTATCAACTCGTGCATGCATCATCTAATTCAACAATGTTTCAAAGACAAGATGGAACTATATATTTTAACAATAATTTTCATGATAAATTCCTTTTTGTTGATTATATTTGGAGTGGCCCAGAATTGAAATAATAACAGATTCAACTACGAATACAACTGAACAGGAAATTACAAAAAGAAAAAGCGGAAAAGTGGCTGCTGGGGCTGTTGTTGGTTCTTTTCTCGCTCCAGGAGTAGGAACTATCGTCGGTGCTGCTGTTAGAGCCAGTGGAAAAAAGAAAAAGAACAAAAGCTCTCAATCAAATACAAACAGTGTACAAAGACGATCTGAAATACTGACACCTGCAACCTTAAAATTTAAAAATATAGATACAGGCGCCATATTAAGTATTGTAATTGGTTGCAATACTTTGATTGATAGCTAAATTAAAGGGTTTCAGATCCAGAAAGAACCATCTGTTCATGAAGTTTCAAAATATATCATCTTAACTTAGGGGGAAAAGCTGATATACATGAGCTATAAATGCATTGTAGCATCTGTATTTCTGATCGTCAAGGCTCCTTACTCCATTTTTTGTTTTCTGAAAACACCCATTGACAAAAGTAGGCTTATTATAATAATTATTATTTCTATAGCAACAAACATATACACAAAGAGGGGGATTGTACAAATGTCTAAAAATAACTTTGAAGATAAAAGCTTCTTAACTTATAATCAACAAATGAAAAAATTGCGCAAAGATAAAAAAATCCTTTGTAATGGTTCCGAACACAAAAAAATCCTCATACGTGCAGGATATTTTAATATTATTAACGGATACAAAACGCCATTTACCTGCGGAACTGATTCGGATGGAAATCATAATTACATTCCTGACACAAGTATTGACCAAATTTATAGAGTCAAATTATTTGATGATTCGCTACGTTCTCTTTTGCTGAAATATATTACACAAATTGAAGAAGAGGTACGAACATTGACTGGTTACAAGTTTGATGAATGTAATGGATATGGTTCTATTGCGTGGTACGATACCTCTGCATATTCCCCTGACAGCACTTTACAAAACAAAATGGGGACTATTTCAAAAGCTTACAATGAACTAAGCCGCAGTCAATTGGATTATGTTAAATTTTACATGGAGAATCACAAAAAAATTCCAACTTGGATCATGATAAAAGTGGTAAATTTTTCTACCTTTATTGATGTAATAAACTATGGAAAAACCGAAGTCTCTCACTCCATATGTAAACTATATGATATGGTAGATGAGGATGAACATCCTATGGTAAAACTTTTAATCGGAAGTCTCCATTGGTTACGCAGAATTAGAAATTCATGCGCTCATAACGAACGCATATATTGTCTTTCACGGTCTATAAACCAAAATAGATCTACAGGCAGGATAATTGAAAAATATTTTCGAAGTTTGCGCCGTGCATACACACGCGATCGAGAACAACGTATATTTGATTTGTTAATTTATTTTAAATACTATCTTCCATATAAAGAATACCAACAATTTATTTCAGAACTAAAGGAAATGCTGTTAGATTTGAAAGACAATATAGATTTTAATGCTTTTGAATATATTAGGGCACAGATGGGAATCAAAAATTTAGATGACCTTGATATAATAGTCAGCCTCCCCAAAAAAGATATTGATTATAATAAATATGATAAATCGTGAAATTTTTTTACATTTTTTTCACTTTTATATTGTAATATTTATAGTAATATGGTAGTATACTTGTACAGAGAGAACCATATTGATTATGGTTGAAAGGTGCCTGTGCATTTATATGCATGGGTGCTTTTTGCTTTATTTAAAAATTAGATAACTAAAATTCAACACAAATAACCGTGTTTCTCAGTGATAATTAGTGTGTAAATATTACATATAAAAATATTTGACATGTTTACAATTAAAAACCGCCCCCGCGCCAACAGGAACGGTCTTTCATAGATACCCAGAACATGGAAAGAAAAGGAAAAATTAAAGCGGGCTATGGAACTTTTATTGACCGCCCACCCTTTTTTTCAGAAGTCTACGAAAGATTTTTTCAAGAAAAATTCTACAATTCTCCCAAAAAACTTTCACAGTCAGCCATTAATTCTACCAGGGCAGCTTACAAAAACTGCTCCGCTGTACACCAAACCCATTTTGGACAGCTTCGGTATGATGATCTACAGAACATCTTAAATGAATGTCCTTTGAAACATGCATCCCTTGAGTTGATTGTCAGCCTACTACATCAAATGTATTAATACGCAATAAAATATGAAATCGTTGAAAAAGATTACTCTGCATTTCTCTATATTCCCCTACCAGAAGATGATGAATCTGGGGTACCTTTTACTGAAGAAGAAATAAATATTTTATGGAAACATCAACAACATCCAGTAGTTGAAATGCTGTTGATCATGTGTTATAGCGTTTTCCGCATAAAGGCTTACACTGATATAAAAGTAGACTTGAAAAACGGTTACTTTGAAGACAGCATGAAAACAAAAAACAGTAAAGAACGTACTATCCCTATTCACTCTGCAATCTATTCTTTGGTATCACGTCGCCATAATGGCAGCAGAATCTTCTTTTGTCTAGCACCTCATATCCTTAAGAGATCAAGCTTCAAAATTACTTCCAGTCCATCACTAGAAGTAATCAGACACACTTCCCCTCCCATTTGAGTAATAATATATTTCACAATATAAAGCCCCAGTCCGGCTCCTGTCTGGTCTTTCGCATTTTTTCCACGATAAAATTTTTCAAAAATGAATGGCATATCTTCTGGTAAGATTCCATTCCCGCCATCCTTAATATGAATCTCATAAAAATTTTCTGACACAACAGTCCAAAAATGAATCTGTGTTCCCTGTGCATATTTGCGCGCATTGCCGACAATATTGTCCAACACCTGTGCCAGTCTTTTTCCATCTGCCTGCAGTCGAACTGAAATGAGTTCACTCTCCAAAATAAGATCGCCCCTTTCACCTGAAAGTTCCTGGAGTGCTTGCCGCAAAAAAGACTGCATCTCCACAATCTCCCATTGAATCTGCAGCTTATCTAGATCTGTCAACGAATGGAGAAGCAAATCGTTTGTCAGTTGTGTTACCTGATCACATTTTTTCATAATAACTGACAGATACCTCTGACGCCGTTTTGGCGTAGTATCCATATTTGCCTCCAAACCTTCTGCATATGCCCGAATAGAAGAAACGGGTGTCTTAATATCATGGGACAGGGTGGCAATTACTGTCTTATTATTTTCAATCGCCTCTTGTTCACAGATACGTGCTTTAAGAATTTCGCGGCGCATATGGTCAAATGCCCAGGTAAAAGCTCCAAATGGATTGCCACGACTAAAATCAAGATGAACTTCCAAATTTCCCAAGGCAATCTCCTCTGCATATCTTTCCAGTTTTTCAAAGGGACGTAACACAACCCAATACATCACAAAAAACAAACAGCACATGCCCATCACACCTACAAACCATACAAAAAACATCCATTTTTTTTCGATTTTATATTGATGCTTGCCATTCCATGTACCTAATTGCTGTCGAAATTCTTCAATTTGTTGTTTTGCAGGACTGATACCTTCTTGCTCTGTTAGTTTTTCTATTTCATTGAGGGCAACAATCTGCTCCTGATTCTTTACATTATGTTTTGATATTTCTCCCATCTCTAACAAAAACAGTAATACCACACTAGAAAATCCCCCCAATAGCACCAGCAGCAATACTAACATTCTTCTTTTTAATGATCTTCTCATAACAAACGATACCCCACTCCCCAAACAGTCTGTATTAACTCTGGTTTGGAAGGATTTTGTTCCAGTTTTTCCCGCAACCAGCGGATGTGTACCGCTACGGTAGACGGTTCCACTTCACAGAATGCTCCCCAAATCTCCCGCAGCAGCGTTTCTTTGGAAATACTCTCTCGTTGATGTGCCACTAAATAGGCCAGAAGATCAAATTCTTTTAAAGACAAGGAAATTTGTTCTTTCGCTCCCTCAAAGGATTCACATATCAAAGTCCTATTTTGTACAGATAATAAATACTCCCCCTGTTTTCCAAAACGGTACTCCTCCGTCTTTTCTCCAAATCCATAGGTTCTGCGTATCAAAGAATTTACCCGAGACAGCAATTCTCGCAGAGAATAGGGCTTTGCCAGATAATCATCTCCACCAATGTCTAATCCTGTTACCCTGTCATCTTCACTTGTCCTTGCACTTACAAAAATAACCGGGACTGTGGAAAAATTCCGCAGCTCCCGGCATACTTCAAACCCTGTACTGCCAGGCAGGTTAATATCCAACAGAATCAGATGAATGTTTTCACGTTCCAACTGTCTGTAGGCCTGCTCTGCTGACCATGCCATTTCTACCTCATATCCATAATCTTCCAGCATATCCTGAACGATCATAGAGAGATCCGCATCATCATCAATAATCAGTATCTTTCGTTTCACCTTGTCTCCTTTCTGTTTATCTGGCAGCAATCACATCACTCATTTCATAGCGGCCTGCACAACGACCTGCAAGAAATTTTGCTGCTTCCACAGCTCCTTTACCAAAAATTGCCTTGGAGTATGCTGTATGCTTGAACTCGATCACCTCATCCATTCCCGCAAAAATCACTTCATGCTCACCCACAATACTGCCGCCCCGCACTGCCTGGATTCCAATTTCATATTTCTCACGTTTCTTTCTCTCTTGTGTGCGATCATATTGATAAGCATAAGCATTTTCTAATGCCTCATTGATCGAATCTGCCAGTGCAAGTGCTGTTCCGCTGGGTGCATCTACCTTCTGGTTGTGATGTTTTTCCACAATCTCCATATCAAATCCGGCTGGAGCCAAAATATTTGCTGCTTTTTGTAATAGATCCAATAACATATTAATACCCAGAGACATATTGGCAGATTTCAACACTGGAATCTCTCGGCTGACGGCTTCTACACGTGCAAGCTGTTCTTCACTTAACCCTGTGGTGCACAAAACCACGGGCAATTTATGTGTTACACAGTAATCTAGCAGAGCATCTATAGCGGGTGCCGCTGCAAAATCTACCACAACATCTGCTTTTAGCTCACAATCCGCAACATTTGCAAATACTGGATATTCATTTTGTACCCCACTATAAGGGTCAATCCCCGCTACAATCTCAATTTCAGGATCCTCTTTACAAATATTTGTGATAACTTGGCCCATTTTCCCATTACAGCCATGCATAATCATTTTTATCATTTTCTTTTCCTCCTAGCTGTGATCATTATGTTACAATTCATTCCATCCATAAAACAAGCCACAGACCGCCTGCAAAGCAGGCTTTCCGCTGCTCATGCAGTTTTTGTCTGAGGCTTAATGGGCGCTTTGCTCATCCGTCACATTATGTGCTCATTCATGTCAGTATGACTCACCCATAATGCTACTGATAGCTGAACTGTAATAAAATTCTTCTATTCAGCCAAAGCAATTCCAAAATCCTGCATTGCTTTTGCCAATTTCTTCTGGTTCTCCGATTCCATATTACCAAGGGGCGCGCGCAAAGAGCCCACTTTCCAGCCCATCAAATTCATAGCTGCTTTTACTGGAATAGGATTTACTTCGCAAAACAGAGCATCCACCATTGGAATTGCTTTCCACTGCATCTTCAAAGCTTCCTGCTGATTGCCATTTAGATAATTCATAACCATATCATGCATAAACTTTGGTGCCACATTGGAAAGTACAGATATTACTCCAATTCCACCACAGGCCAGAAGCGGAATCACCTGTCCGTCCTCGCCAGAATAAAGCTCAAATTCACCCTGCGTCTGCTCCATCAATCTCAAGGTATAGGAGATATCGCCTACTGCATCCTTCATTCCTACAATATTGTCTACATCCCTTGCCAGAGTTGCAGCGGTCTCTGGGGCAATCTTACATCCAGTTCTTCCAGGAACATTGTACAAAATAATCGGAATATCTACATTTTTTGCAATCTCTGTATAATGGCTAATCAGTCCCTTCTGGGTCGCTTTATTATAATAAGGCGTCACTACTAAAAGACCGTCTGCGCCTACTTTCTGTGCCTGGCGTGACAAGTCAATGGCTGTTCTGGTACAATTAGAACCCGTTCCCGCAATCACGGGAATCCGTTTATTTACTATAGAAACAGCCGCTTTGATTACCTCCAAATGCTCTTCCTCTGTCAGTGTTGAAGCTTCTCCCGTTGTTCCTGTAATAATAATACTATCTGTTCCATTTGCAATTTGATCTTCCAACAACTCCTGCAATTTATCAAAATCCACATCTAAATTCTCTTTCATAGGTGTCACCAGCGCAACACCTGCCCCTTTAAAAAGCGCCATATGATTTCCTCCTTAACCTTAATCGTGATAATCGAAACGAGGTTTAAAATTTCCCTGCATATCTGTGAGTGTGTGTCACATTTTATATCCAAGGGCACCCCATGATACCCTTTAGGGCACACGTACCATTCGGTGTGTTATATTATTTTTTATCTTATCGAAAATCCGAAGAAATTTCCAATAAGATAAAAAAGAGCCGACCAATGAGCCGGCTTAAATATCCTAATACACACAGAATATATTCTGTCTAGCAATCCCAGATAGCGCCCCATCCATTCCAGATGACAGTCATATGATTATTCATCCTATGCCCAAGAATCTCTTCACAGGAAACAGATCCTTTCGGCGTTCCTCCCTTTCAATTACCATCTCCTGTGCCTGCCACATCTGATAAGCTACTCATGATTCACGCAACCTCTATCAATTATTCTTATTACAAAATCTACTATAGCATTCTCCCTCCACAAAGTCAACCAGGAACAGAATTATTTCTTAAATGTAAGATTATTAAAAATATAGAGAAAGATAATTCCAGCAAATCTATCTCCCTATTGCCAGACCGATGGCAACAAATCATAACCCTTGACATTCCTTGTGAATCTTAAAAATATCCGCAACATACTCTCGTATCGATTGATCAATTCCTTTTCCAGTAAACATCACTTTTGTATCTTCTGATTTGGCATTCATCAATGAATCCAGATCTTCTTTTGAAATCATCTGATTATCCAAAAGTCCCAAAAAACCATCCAAAATCAGAAGACTGCATTCCCCTGTCACCAGTACCTTGCGAGCAAAATTAAACCCATTTCGAATATTCATCTCCTCTTCCTGCTGTTCCTCCTGAGTCAGCTCTGCAAAATTTTTTTGTGATCTTGCAAAACTAAAAAAACGCACCTCTGGCTCCAGCCTTCGCAAAAGTTCCATCGCTTCTTCCCTTTTACCTTTTAGGAATTGAATGATGATGACACTGTCCCCCTGACCTGCAGATTGTATGGCATATCCAAGCGCTGCTGCTGTCGTACTTTCCTCATCTCCGCAATAAACAGTAACCTTTTCCTCACACATGCTGTTTTCCTTTCTCGCTGTTTTCCTCTCTCAAAACTACTTTATAAAATACCACAAACCTTCGGAAAATGCAAATTTTTGTCAAAACGCCGTCTGAAATCGCGGTTCTATGATCAATAAAACATTCTAATCAGGATTGTGCATTCCCTGCACAATCCATACACATACCATGCAGCAATACTGCATGTGTGTGTAAAGCCAATAACACACTTCCAATTATTTCATAGATAACAAGAGCAACATTGGCTTTATCTTATTCGCTGTTTTAACCTTTAATATCTTATATTCTCTTATTCTAGATATTCTATCTTACTTACAGAGACTTCATACGCTACCCTATGCTCTACCTCCGTCTCGGAAAGCTTTTTCACATATTCGCGACTCTGGATTCTTCCATAAACCTGCACATGACCACCAATCTCAAAACTGGAAGCATATCTTGCATTTCTTCCCCAGCAGATGCATGGTATGTAATCTGATTTCCCATATGAACGATTTACTGCAATTAACAGATCTGCAATTTCCCTTCCCAATGGTGTTTTTCGATAAATAGGCTCTTTACAGATATAGCCGTCCAAAAAGATCTGATTGCTCTTTTCTCCCTCTGGAATTTCATCCACAAATTCCAATTCACGAACAAAGACGGACAGAACTAGACGATTTTTCTTTTCTTCATGCCGATTATAAGAACGAAATTGTCCATCTACTCGAATATATTGTCCTATATAACTGCACTGGGTATCAATAAGACGCTCTGAAATCATCATTGGTATAATATCCGCAAAATTGCTCAATCTATTCACAGATACTTCTACCATATAGAAGCCCTCTCCAAATACTTCGTGGCTATATTGGAAATCGGAAACGATTTCCCCTGTAATAGTAACTTGGTTGTTTTCAAATATTTTATCTGCCATGAGTGTTATTTCCCCTTTCGTATATCGATGGCATATCGATGAAGTGAAATTTTTCTAAAAGAATAGCATTGCATTCCTGAAAATATACGCATTTCGTGTCGACAGTATTCAGTCTTTACGAAATCTGCAATTCACATTATAATAATAAGGCATCTTATATATGCACACTATTTTAGAAAAGAGGTAAATGACTATGGCACAGAACCCAGTAGTAACATTTGAAATGGAAAACGGCGGTATTATGAAAGCAGAACTCTATCCAGATATTGCTCCAAACACCGTAAATAATTTTATCAGCTTAATTCAGAAAGGATATTATAACGGTCTTTGCTTCCATCGTGTCATCCGTGGATTCATGATCCAAGGCGGATGCCCTGATGGTACTGGCACAGGCGGACCTGGCTACAGTATCCGTGGAGAATTTTCCCAAAACGGCTTCACCAACGATTTAAAACACAGTGCTGGTGTACTGTCTATGGCACGCACTATGGCACCTGATTCTGCAGGTTCTCAATTCTTCATTATGCATCAGGATTCGCCCCACTTAGACGGCGCTTATGCAGCCTTTGGGAAAATTACTGAGGGAATGGAACTTGTTAATAAAATCGCAGAAACCAATACCGACTATTCAGACCGACCCTTAAAACCACAAGTATTAAAGAATGTTACCGTAGATACCTTTGGGGAGGATTATCCTGAACCAGAAACTTGTTAATAATTCTATTACTTTATTGGGTTAAATATAAAACGATTGAGACAACATAAAATACTATTTAACTGCAAAGTAATATCTTCTAATGCGTGTTTGAAAAAATTAGTACCTCATAAAATCACTTTAGATTATAAATTTTCAAACACGCATAAAAAGACTGGCTTAAGGACAAACTTTAGGCTATTACACCTGCCAACTTGAGAATCAAATTTGTGGTTCGGATCAATTCCTTCTCAAACTCTACATTTTTACCTTTTAATTCGCTGCCAATATAACACTTGACGCCGTCAATAATTCTCCCCCTCTGGCTTGCCGCTTGAAGTTGGGGATTATAAGGCATAGCTCCTAGCCTGTCTTCCTCTACCCGATAGAGTCTCTGAAGATTTTTGCGATTGTAAAGGGCACTTTCAAAATATTTCCCCAACAGAAAAAATATTTTCCCCCGAACTCTTGGCGGATTACGGTAAAATTCCCCAATAATCTCTTCTCCCTGGATCATATTCAATACACAGATATCGGCCTCCTGCAAAACTTTTTTGGCATAATCGTCCTGCCTGTTGCCACAATCTATAAATACGATATCAAAACAAGATTCCACTGCACCCATAACTTGAGCCATTCGCGCAAACAGGCTGTCTCGATACCACCATTCTCGTTCTGGCTTGGGACTGGCTGACAGACAATACATCCGATCTGTAACAACTTGACGCATATTGGCCTTGATCAACCTCTCGGTTAAAGCCTCAGGATTCTTCTGACGAAGCAGATATTCTAATCCATTGGACAGAAAATATTCCTCGGACTCTGCTACAAAAACTGCCTGCTGCCCATAATCCCTATCTGGTTTTTTAGAAAAAAGCGTACTATCTGCAGTCTGAAAAAATCTGCTTTCCAGTATCTCATCATGATAACCTCCAGGGACCACTGCTACTGTGATAGGATGCAACAGCACTGCAGCACATGCTGTCACTGCCAGATTGAATGTTGTTCCTGCTCCTTGCTGTTCACTCCAAAATGCTATTTTCATTGATACCTCTCCTTACGCAGAAGGGAGATCAATACAATTCGATTGTTTCTTAATATCAAAATAGAACTCTAAATTCCATTCACTTTATCTTTAGGATTACTGCACAGACTTCGTGCTGATCTCATTCGTAAGTTAGATAATTACATTTAACAAAAGATGAGCATATTATACAACATTCTCTGAAAAATGTAAACCTTTTTCTTTCTTTTTATACTTTTTTCTACAATCTTACTACTAAAGTATCATATCCATCCTGACGAAGCTGATTCTGAAGTTCTGTAGCATCCTCAAGTGTGGATTCTCTTCCCACAATCACTGCATAATAGGGATCTTCCCAGCGAACCGTTGCAAAATATCCTTGACTTTCCAACTGCTCTTTGAGATATAAGGCATTGGACTCATGACGAAACAATCCTACCTGTACACCATATCTGTTTGAAGAACTGTCCAAGGGAATTGCCTGTTCTACTCCACTCACAATGGCATTTACCATCTCATCAAAACGCTGGTCAAACATTTGATTATCCATATCGTTATTGATAAATCCAAGTTCCATCAAAACTGCTGGCATCTGCGTTCTCCTCAGTACCACAAGTCCCGGACGTTCCACCACTCCAAGATCCTGAAACCCAAAATCCACCAATTCCTGATTAATCGCTTCCCCAATTCTCTCTGCCTCTGTATTCGCTGCATAGACAAGCGCTTGTGTTCCATGATAAGTATTGGGATTAATTCCTGAATTACGATGAAAAGAGATAAAATAATCTGCCCCACTGCGGTTTGCAATTTGCGCTTTTTCAAGAGGGGAATCATAACGGTCTGTAGTTCTTGTATACAGAACATTATACCCTGCATCTTTAAGTCTCTGCCCTACTGCCAAAGCAACCCGCAATGTATCATCCTTTTCTTTTCTTCCCTGGAAAGATGCCCCATTGTCATAACCGCCGTGTGCCGGATGTTATATGCGCAAATATTTCTTGTTCTTCTCAAAATCCCTTGTTTTGGGATTTTCATATGTGCTTCCTTTTAAAAGTTTTATCAACCTTGCGTTCCTTCCTAGATGAAAAACAGATTTCATACGCGCTCTATTTAAACCACTTTACTTTCCTGATATACACTAGAAAACAAATGTTCCAATTCATTTCCAAAATTATATCTGATTTTAATTTTGCGGTTCTCATACACAACAATCTGGTCTATCATCTCCACAATCATATCTCTGTCCAGCTTTTCAATCTCTTTCATCTCCAGCAGCCTTTTCAGCCACGGCGTCTGAAATACGTCCTTTGTAACACTTTCTTTCACTTTTTCTTCCAGTGTTTCTGTCTGTTTTTTATAAAGCTCTTCTTTTTTCAGGTAATCTTCGCGGTAAGCAAAAAATTCTTCTTTTGAAATCATCCCCTCTTTATAATCTTCATAGACCGATTTCTTTAATTTCAGCACCCGCTCTAATTCAGCTTTTACCCTGACAAGTTCTTTCCTGGCGATTTCCTCTGCTTTGGGATAATGAAAAGACTGATTCTCCATAAGCCTTTGTATATCATTAACGTTCTGAATGATTGTTCTTAAATCATTCAGTATAATCTCCTCCAGCACATGGAATGGCAATGTATGCGGCGTACAGTACCCTTTTCCATGACGTTTATATGTCCCACAGTAAAAAGAATATGCTTTACTCCCATCTGCGCGTTTCCAAAAATTCTTCATCATAGCCCTGCCACAATCTGCGCATACGATAAATCCGGCAAAAATGTTCTTATTTTCTTCCAGCCCCATATCCCTATGACGTTTTGACAAAAGCTTCTGTGTCTTTTCCCATGTCTCCAGGTCAATGATGGGTTCATGGGTGCCTTTGACCACAATCCAGTTCTCTTTGTCCACCCGTTTCTGTCTGCTTCTCATCCGCTGATGTTTTTTGCCCTGCACCATATTTCCTCGGTACATCTCATTCTTCAGCATGACGTTTATGGTGGAATAGGTCCAGTAAGAAGTGCTTTCCAGGCGGTTGCAGTTCTTGTAATTTAAACCATTTGCCATTTTATACTCAGATGGGCAGAGGATTCCTTCTGCATTTAAAAGCTTTGCAATACTCAGTTTTCCCATTCCCCCCACATATAAGCGGAATACCTTCCTTACCACCTCAGCGGCGTATTCGTCAATGATAAGTTTATTCTTGTCTGCAGGCGATTTCTTATAACCGTAACTGGTGAAAGAACCGATAAACTCTCCCGCTTTCTGCTTTGATTTTACCGTCGCCTGGATTTTTTTTGAAATATCCCTGGCATACTGTTCATTGAAAATATTTTTAATTGGAAGAAGCATGTCATACGCCTGCCGGATGCTGTCAATCCCGTCTGACACAGAGATAAACCGCACCCCTAATTCTGGGAATACTCGCTCCAGATAACGCCCTGTGTCAATATAATCACGGCCAAATCTGGATAAATCCTTTACAATAACGCAATTTACCTTCCCTTCTTCTATATCTGCAATCATTCTCTTAAAACTGGGACGGTTAAAGCTGGTGCCTGTATACCCGTCGTCCACATAGACGTCATAGATGATAAGGTTTTCCATTTTTGAAACATATTCTGTCAAAAGTTTCCTCTGATTCCCTACGCTGTCACTTTCCTCCTTATCGCCATCTTCCCTTGATAACCTGATATAAACAGCCGTGTAAAATAATTCTGATTTTTTCATTTCCTCACCTATGCGGCTGCTGTACTTGTAAACAGCATCATATCATATTTTGTTTTCCAGTTCATTTCTGCGTTTGCCTCATTTTGCCATATCTTCTTTTGCAATATCTTGGTTCAGATGGGCTTTCACAATGCGGATCAGCAGTTCCTCTACGGAAAACTTTGCTAAATATTCCCTTTCCACTGTATATTGGACTGATTTTTTCTCTTTCAACTTTGTCTGTCCCCCTGTTAAAATTACTGTTTTTTCAACATATGCTTATAGGCTTTTCCCATATGTATTGCCTGTCAGTATTTACTGTCAAGGTGATATGCTCATCCGCCATCCATTTTATTTTATGGAACTATTATATTTTTTTCTGACAAAATAATCGTAGCCCTGCCTGACATTGCAAAACATACAGGTTTCCTTTAATTTCTGGTTTCTGTCTGCCCTGTGAATGAAATGTTCCCTGGATTCATAAAATGGCTTTGCACAGATTGGACAAAGACACATTAAAATCGGTTTATCCAATTTCCGCATTCCTGTACTGGAACATAATGCCTTCTCAACTTTTATCATTTGCTTCCTATTCAAAGTCCCTACATAATCATTTAATCTGCTCTTATCAATCGTCCTCACCTGTTCAAGCAGCGCTACCGACTCTTTTTCTAAGCCCTCAATGCCTGTCAACGGCACATGTGTAGACATTCTATGTTTTGGCCTGCTTGTAATTGCAGCAACGATAACAGTCGGGCTATACTCATTGCCCCTATTATTTTGAATTACTAATACTGGGCGGTATCCGCCTTGTTCACTTCCCTTCACTGGATTTAAATTGGCATGATAAATATCCCCGCGCCTTATCTCTTTTCCTTCCATAAATACAATATCCTCCATCATTTTCTTCCTGAATAAATATACTTATAATTCAGGTATTACTCCGACGGCTAAATGTCGGTGAATTTTACGCAGAATAAATCTTCATCTGCAAGGCGGAAGAATGAGTTGTAGCGAGTGCTACAACGATTGATGACAACACAGCAGATGGAAATTTAGGCAAGTAAAAGCATTGATATTTAGCCGTCGGAGTAATATGTATCAGCCGGAAGCAAAGCACGAATATTTTTTCCCCTGCTTCCGGCTACCATTTTTATTTTTATAAGCCTATTTGTCCTCGACGCCCCGGCTTTCCTGCCTTCCATCCGAAATAACAATTTTATGGCAGGCAAAGGGAAGTCATCAGGCGGCTGGCTGCTTACCAGCTCCACTGGAAAATTCCCCTCCGAGGATCTCTCCGAGCTGCCCTCATTTGTTGCGGCGTTTATATACCCAAATGGTACTTACGCACGACTTTATGACTAGACAGGAGTATCATTGTGCCTGTTGCCTGTTATCGCCCTGCCAGCAGCAAACTGACAGTTATAACCTGATATTTTTCGCTCGTCAAAACGGGCTGGAATTAACGCAAAAGACATATCTTTTTTTCATAAAGTTTTGCTGCTTTTGCCCGTATGGGTCTTGGCGTACCGGCTATTGCGGCTTACGCTTATCACGATAACAACAGGAATGTGCCTGATGAATGGGTATGAAATTGTTAAGGTTCGCTCTATTCCTATAAAAAGAAACAGATGAGTTAGGTTCAAGAACGCCATCGGCGTTCTTGATGCGGGGTGCGGGTCAGCTTTGCTGACATATACAAATCCGCACCCCTGCAATCCGCCGGAGGCTTTATCTCAGTCGGAGATTATACTCCCACTGAAACAAGTTTGTTTTACTCACCACTTAAAGAAGTGGGAGTCTTCTCCGATGAGATAAATTTCCCTTCTCATCTGTTTCCTCACTCAGAAGCCTTTTTTCAACCACCTATTTTAAAAATTTTTTCATTCTTTTTTCCGCCGCTGAAATAGACTTTGCCACTGCCTGAAAAGAACAATGCTCTTCCCTAGCAATCTGCTGATATGTCAGCCCTTCAAAATAATATTGAACAACCCTGCGCCTCTATACCTCTGGCAAATTTACAATTGCCCTATGTAACTGCTCCATCTCAAGCATGTCCAACACACTCTCCTCTATGCCCTCTGGTTTTTGAAATGCCCTTTGGTTCAATGTCTGCTCACATAACTTCGGACTGTTCCAGATGCCTGTCCCACACGTTCAGATAAACTAAACCTTCCAATTCAAATTTATCAAAAGCCTTATAGATGCATTCACTGATTTCAATTTCCTGCAAAATGCCTTGTCCATCCTTAAAAGAGACATAATAATGCCCAGCGTTCTCACTTAAGGTATATGGATTATATTTATCCTTTCTTCTTTTTGGACGGTTATTCTCCATGTCCTTTCCTCCAATCTGAAATTTTTAAAAATCCAGATTGGAGGGTGGGGAACGTATTCTAGGCAGTTGCGTTTTTTCATATGCGTTCGCAACAAAAACATGTATTGCATGTTGCTTCTTCAAAGATAGAAAAATTCTTTGACAAAGATACAAACCATTGTCATTAAAAAAAGACAGGTCATCGCTGACCCGCCTATATATCCAAATCGTATTCTAATATATATCTTGTTTCCCTTATTTATTATAATTATCTTCTTCTCTCACCGTGGTCTTACATTTCATTACAAAGCCTTCACACTATAAATGTAAAAAATGTATGATACGGAATATAACCTAAAAATAAAGTACATACTTTCAATCAACTAATATATCCATCGAAAACTTGAACACAAAAAACAAGGCAGCCAGAAATTGAATATTCCTTACTGCCTTGCCAACATATAATTTTAACTATAAATGAGCGAATTTTGAAAAATACACAAAAATTCCCCAAAGGAATTTGTCTTTGTATCAAAGAGTTTTTGCTATATTTTAATTTCAAAATCCATATAATATAGAATATATTGTGTAATATTTGATATTTACTCAAGATTCTAAATCAAGAAACTCACATTTTTCACAACCTTATTATATTGTGTATATTTTTTATCGACTCGTATTAATAATTTAAATATTACTCTTAATAATACACATATAGTATATACATCTACAAATATCTATTCGTCATCCACAATTTCACTAGATATATCATATATTATTCCTAATGTTGAATATTTAATTTTTAATTGTTCTGCATCTTTTTCAATTTCAGTTTTGTAATTTTCTATTATTTCCTCTTTACTTAGATTTTTTATATCATTAACTTTTATGTATCCCGAATTTTTTTCTTCAAAATAGCGTAACCAAAATATCCTTTCAGATTCATCAATATTATGCCCATTAAACTTAAAAAAAGGAACACACAAATATTTATTCATATCATATTCATTGTTTTCTATTTTTACTCTCAACCCCGTCTCAAAAAAACCAATTACCTTATATTCAAAGTCCTTTTCTAAGTAATTTAACTTTATCACATCTCCTATGGAATAAAAAGATTTATAATCATTACCAAGAATAACAGGTACTTTTTCCCCTTCATTATATTCAAAATCAGCTTCACAAAACCCTCTACCTTCATCTATATAATCTAAAAAATAATTATAACAATTAAAATTCACCTCAATACTGTTTAATGAGGAAATAAAATATTTTTTTCCATCAATTTCAACTTCTTGGTTCTTCATAGGAACTCCATCATAACCTTCTAAAAAATCATCATCCATATTCCAATAAAATTTGGACTGAAGTGGTTGATTATATATTTCAAAAAAATCAAATTTTTTATTTAAAATCTCATTAAATTGACTCATTTTCTCTAATGAATCATAACTTTCAAAAAGAGTTGTCAATTCATCTGCATTTTCATAAGTATCAACAACTCCAATTAGTTTTAATTCTTGATTAGAATTAATATTTCTTTTATCTAAATCATCAATATTTTCTTGTAATGAAACAGATTCTTTACTCTTTAAGTTATTTTTCTCTGTATTACCACATCCCAATAGAAACATCAAACAAAACAAAGTTATTATATACTTAAAACCCTTTCCTTTTTTTATCATAATATATTTCTCCATTCACCATTACTACTTTTATTGTTTATATCAAAACCTCCACCAAAGGTGAAGGTTTTGAAAAATTTAAAATAATAAACCACTAAAAAAATATTAGTTATCCCCCCAAAATACTTTTCCGTAAGCATCATTCCAATGAATTGCACCCTTAACATCAGCCGTCTCAGCACTTACAAGACCATATCCATATTTTGTCTTTTTTGCTACGGCCTGGGTCTTTGAGGTACGTCTCATTTCCGTTCTTGTATAATGATAAGCGTTCGCGCCAGTGCTAGTTCTTACATCTGTATATCCACTCGCAAAACCCATATCTCCAGAACCCGAATATTCCAGCCAAACATCGCTTGCTACCAACCGATTTCCGGAAGCCCTTACACTTTTCATTCCTGTTTCAGTTCCTTCATATACAGCATGTGTATTACTTCTAGCATTACTTTCTTCCACCCACTTTGCAATTTCAGTTTCGCTGCATGTATTTTTAGCTTTTACATTGACAGGAAAACTTCCCATAATACCTACTGTCAAAGTTAAAACCATCATTAAAATATTCTTTTTTCTCATTCTTATCTCCTTTTATCTGTTATGTAGTTATGTAAATATAAGTTGCATACAATGTAATTTTGCTTTATAATAGTACTGCATTTATTGGCTTTCTATCAGGTAACTCGGTCAAAAGTTTAGGTTGATAGAAAGCCTTTTTAAATTGGTGGACTGTCCTCCATATGCATCCCCCTGTTTTCTATCCACAAATTTATTCAGTCATCAGATTATTAATTTCTCTTTGACCATTTTTAACAGCAAAAACACTGCTTTCTGCTTTGATATAATTATTGATATATTAAATTTTCATCATTATTCCTGCCAAAAAATATAAAACCTATAAACAAGATAACAAACAATATGACTAACAACAAAATAAATTGCCTATATTTTACAAATATATTTAAGTTCTATTTAGACTTTTGGGCTTTACGTTCCAAATAAAAAACAAATTAATTATTTTGATATAAATGAAACTTCAATATGGTATAGTTATTCTTTGCATCATCTATATAATCAAATTCCTTATCTTTACGCGGCCTCGAATGCCCACAATAATATGCTTTTCCTTTTGATTTCTTAGAAATAAAAATAGCATGATACCTTGCACCAGTTGAAGCCCTCTTTAAAAGTACTACATCACCTCTTTTTACTTTCTTTTGTGCTGTTGACCTGGTGTTAGCATCTGTCTTAGACACTCTGGATGAGTAAAATTTATAAAAGTCTTTAACCCTGATAAACGATGTACTCATTTGCTTGCTATTAAGATAATACCAATATCTTGTATCTGATGTCATCCCTGATGGTAAGTCGTGCTGTGGAAGGACTCCATATAAACCTCCCGCTTCAAGGATTTGTGAAACAAAATTCGTACAATCACTTTTTTGTTTCTTATATTTCGGGTTAAACCCTTTCGCCCATTTTCTTGCATACGCTGTTGCATTAGAAATATTATATGTTTTTATTGGACTAATAGAAGTAAATGGCATTGGAATCAATTCCATATTTTTTTCATCTTCCGCAATTTCTTCAACAAGCTCCCCTATTGTTCTATTTCCTAATGTTTCATAATTATCGCCATTAAGCATCCTGTATCCTACTGACTGTTCCTCTTCCATTTCATATAGATAAATACTTGCATAGTCTAACATCAGTTCAGCATTAGGATCTGTTTTTAAATTACTATCTGTTCCTTCCACTAATTGTTCAACCAAATATTCATTATATTTTTCAGTTCCAAATTTAATTTCTGGATGATATTGCTGAAGATAGTTGTCTAACATGTGTTTTACTTCATCCATTGTGTAATCCTTATTTTAATGTGCATATGCTGTGTTATTGACAAGTACTATGCCTAAAACCAGCATTATTCCAAATATTCCTAATAATTTACTTATTTTTTCATCATTATCGTCCTTTCTTCCCTTTTGCCCAAAAAGCCAACACATCAAACTGCTACATAACAATGATAAATAAAATCCATAATGTACCACTTCTAATGACAAAAATAAATTGAAATCTGTCAATAACGGAACATACCAAGACAGACCACACACAAGATACATAACAGGATGTATGACCAAAAGTACGCTTGTTATCATTTTACCTTTTTGATTTGTATAAAATATAATACAAAAAAATGTAACTGCTGCCAGAACAATCATCACCACATGATTGACAATATCTATCCCATATTTTATTCCATCAATTTCTTCATCAAAATAGCACCACGGCAAAAAAATTGGCAATAAGGACATTATGTAGCAAAAAGCCAAAAAATATTTCTTTTTTATTTTTTCCATAATTATAATCTTTGATCTCCCTCCATTTTTAATGAAACGAAATCACCTCTTCTATACTATGATATAAACCTAAATAGTATTGGGATTTTTAACAACTATCACCTTTCATCAATCTTATCAGAAAATTCTACTCTTTTAGAGGCAATTTAACAAATACTTTCTTTCCCCCAAAAATGCTTTAAACACACAATCAGATATTTATATGGTGCGGTAACTGGACGGCATTTTTATGTAAATTTCACACCGCCACAGCCTCCAAAAAATATTAACAACTGCATATGAATTTAGTTATTTTCAAATTATGTCAGTTGATTGACATAATACCGTAGTGATATTATTCTGCAAAAACAGGATGCCAATCTTCTTTTGCTGCTTCTGTAGTTGCTATTTCACTTTTATTCCCCGCATCATCCACAAGACGGATGGAAAACGTATCTCCCACATCAATTGATGTGATATTCGGCAAATCATCTACATGGAATCCAAGATTCATTCCATCCAATGTACCCATATATTTCCATTTACCAATCTTTTTGCCGTTTTGCCTCACATAGACATCACAACCTATTTCTCCTTCCACATCAATCCAACTGTAATTACCATCAAAAGGAAAAGATACCTTTGGTTTCTTGGGAGGCGTAACATCTTTTACCTCCTTTGTCACATAGGGGCTTCTTTCTCTTTTATTTGCAGTATAAAACGTAAGTTTCGTTTCTGCTTTCTGCTTTTTGATGGAAAATTTCTGATATCCGCTTTTTCGATACTTGACCTTCTTTAATACTTTTGCACCGTTCTGAATATAGAGCGTGTCTCCTTTTTTCGCATACACTTTTACTGATGTAGATTTATCCGTAATTTTTCCAGTAACAATCGGCTCTTTCATGGAAGAGCTTACTTTCTTTTTGGATATCACGCCATCATCCTTCACTGTTTTTACAACGGCAGGCCCAACAATTCCATTTTTTGTAGTCAGAGTAAAATTTAACTTGATATGCGCTTTTTGCAACGGCAGCTTAACCGTCTTCTTCCCTTCGCGTTTATATGTTTTCTGAAAGATAGTCTCTGTACCGCTCGTAATCTTCAATGTAGTATTGTCATAGACATATACCCGCACCTTATCTGTCTGGGTAGTGACCTTACCAAAAACAGTGGGTTCAAGCGCTGCCCCTTCAGGTGTTTCCCATCTGGCGTACACATCCTTTGAATATGCTGCAGTTTGGATGAAAACAACAGCCAAAATGAATACCGCTAAATATTGTCTGATTTTTTTCATATTAACCTCCAATTTTTCAATGAAAGATTTACACTCAAATTTTGCTGTCACAACTATCTAAACAAATATATATGACAATAAAACAAGGTCTTTACCGTTTAATATACCCTTCCATCCCCTGCGGCAGTAATCCTCACAGAATACTCTTTTTTCTTTGAAAAATTAGATTTTGCATAAAATCTAAACTTTGCATTATTAGTCCCTGTAAATGTTTTTGATCCAGTAACCATTACCCCATTCGGACTCCTTGTAACAGCTCCATAAGCTCTTATCAAAGTTGCCCTGCGGTTTTTAAACATGAAAGTGCCTTCAACAAAACACTTTATTTTTTCTCTTCTTGTTTTTCCGGTATAGATAAAAAATTCCTGTTCTTTTCTATATGTGGCCTTACCGCTGATTGCACTGTTGCTTCTTTTCCCTGATACTGCAGATTTTTCAAGACTTACATAAATCTTTTCTGTAATTTCATTCCCATCTTCATCTTTATATGATTTCTCTGAAATTAACTGACCAGCATTTCCAATTTCTGAGTTTTCTTCCAAAATAGCCTGATTCTTTGCTTCAGAAGCTTTCGCTTCTGTTGGTACAGATACTAACATCAATGCAGCCATTAGTGTAATCAATAATCTTTTACTATTTTTCATCTTAATCTCCGTTTCTTGTCAACTGCTTTCAATTACAGGGCAATTATTTTTCCTCTCAGTTGCTCTAAAATATCTTATTTCTGTACATACAATTTTTAAAACTCTGAACTATTCTTCTCCCAAATTAACCAAAACCTCTGACTTTTCTTCATCCTGTGTTCTTTTAAAATAATTTGAGAATATCAGACAGCATAATTTCTTTTTCTTCCCTTTCCATTACAGTTTGGGGAGCATCCATATCATAAGAACTTTGATCTGCATTTAATAAGCTTGGATAAGTATCTTCATATGTTTCCGTAACAAATAAATAATTTTTCCCTTTTGAAATCTCAGACGCATTTTCAACAACATATTCATCATCACCAAAACTTCCACCGGCACGCTTGACTATAATTGAAGATGAGTCAATACTTCCTTTATATACTTTATCCACATCAATGGTATATAATGTATATGGTATCTCCTCATTATCTACAAATCCTGTATCTTCATCTGGCCCTTCTCCTGTGCCTACATCAATCATTTGATATTCAATATTTTTCACTGTGCCAGTAAAAACCAAATCCGAAGATTCCACCAACTCTTCAGCTGTATTATATTGTGGATAATCTGCCTGCAAAACAGTTACAGATTTCTCTTCTCCTGAAGCATCAGCCTGATTGATTTTATATCCTATGCCGATACCAGCTATGGCCAATACTGCAATCAATAACCCTGCTATGATTTTTTTCATCTCTATAATCCTCCCTTTTCTTATTTATATTTTTTATTCACATTATCAATATCAAATTGTTGCGGCTTTACCATTGTATTTCTATCTCTGTCATATTTCATAATGGAAGACTTTTTTGTATTTGGATTATCCGCCAGCCAAAATACATGGCCAAATTCGTGAGTTACAGTACTTCTGGCAAACTTTGAATAATTTGTAGCCTTTGCTTTGATAGTTTTGGTATTAACTTTTATTATAAATTTTGATGTATATCCAGATGTTTTATTATGGGTCTGGGTAGTTAATCCATACCATGTATCGTTATACCTTTTTGCCTTTATTACATTTTTGCTTTGAGCCGATACAGAAATATTTACATTTGCAGAAGAATCATTCCATGCAGCTATACTTTTATCAATTATCTTCGTCCATTTAGCACTGTACTTATCTTTATAACTTTGAACAGTAATTTTCCCATCAGCATCACCACAATTCATAAATGTTGCCGCCTGTACTGGCAAAACTAAAAATCCACAAATTAATGCCATACATAAAAATACTGCCATTTTTTTATTTATTTTCATTATTCTTGAACCGCCTTTCTTCTACCGTTTTTATCTAATTGTCCGATTACTTTATTGCTTTTTTCATAATACAATAAAATGTTATTGCTTTTCCCTGAAAAAAAGTTTATAATTTCATATATCCATATGAATCTAACGTCATTTTCAGACAGGTTGCCAGCCTTTGATTTATATGGATTCTTTATTGATCCATATGCACCACCGCCTTATTTAATATTTATCCCTTTTAAAGCATTTTGGTAAAAATCTATTTCAGTGCTTAACAAGGTATTTTTAACCATATCCTAATATATTGAATTTATATTAGGATATGGTTTTCTTCTCTCTCTTTACGTTTTAATATGTAAACTCGCTCGTCTTAACCTTACTTGTCTTTTTTATTCCATTGACGATAGTATACGCTGTCCCTACTGCACGATATTTCACACCAGACTTTGCACTCGCATAAGAATAACCAGATGTATATACCATCTTATTCTTTGCTGAATAGGAGCCTTTTTTTATATTCTTCCAAGTTCCGTTAGAATACATCTGCAGCTTTAAAGAACTTATGCCTATTTTAGTTGCCACACAAGTGGATTTCACTGTCCATGCAACATAAAGTTTATTATTTTTCTTTGTTAATCTCATGGTGGTTGTAGATAAAGAAAATGGCATTATTTCATCCAAAGGTGTTACATCCTCCAATATTTGAATTGCCTCCTCTTCTGATATGGCAACCGTTTCCAGATTCGCCTCCGTTTTAGGCGCTGCCATCACAACACTGCCGCCAATTCCAGAAATAATTGCTACTGTTGCAAACATAGCAATTATTTTTTTAATTTTCATTTACTTCCTTTGCCTCCTTTATGATTGTTACAATTCTTTCCAATGAAAGATCAGACTCTAATACATAAAGTATGTCTTTATATACAAATGTTATCGTATATACTTCCTTGTCATCTGCCTTTACATTGTAAACAGAAACTCTCTTATCCCCTACAGTCAGATCTGCATCTACTGTCTGAAGATCCTGTGTGTTAAGGTCTATGGTACCCTGACCAGACGGCAGGATAATTTCCCATACAACATATGATTCACTATCCTGATAGGTAGCAGAAATACTATCTGAAAATTCACTATATTCCACGTCTTCCAATTCCAAGGTTTCAGAAATCCCCTGTTCAGGCACGAGAAAACTAATGTTAAGCATCTCTGACAAGCTTTCATAATCCAGATTACCCTCAAAAGATACTGCATCTGTTTTTCCAGAGGTTTTATGGTCTTCTACCTGAAATACCAATCGGTTGGCAGATACCCTGATGAATTGTATGATTGAAAAATCAAATGCTTTTACAGCTACCAATTCCATCCCACAAAAAAGGAATACGAATAATATAAAACATGACGCTATCCTTAAGAATCGTGACATAATTCTATTTTTTCGGGACTTTTTCACTGCCTTTATTGATGTATGATATTTACGATTAAAATTTTCTGTAAATTTATCAATATCATTTTCTTTCGCATGATTCCCACACATTTCTATCATTTCCAGGATTCTTTCTATTTTGCGGATATCTATTTCTTCTGCTGTGCGGCTAACCTCAGCATCAAGTAATATACTAAGGTGGTACTTTAATTTTTCCACTTCATTTCTATTTTTTTCTGCCATTTGGGAGCCTCCTATTATATATAATCCTTAAAAACGGAAAAAAGTAATGCCAAAATTAAAATTTTTATTTTTTTTCTGGCTTCCTTTTTTGCCCGCTTCAATCTCATTTTGCAGGCTCCGTCTGTAATATTAAGCTGCTTTGCCAGTTCTTCCACGGAATATCCTTCCACATATTTTTTTACAAGAAGGTAATATGTATCATCTGACAGGATTTTTTTTAACTCTTCCATATATACCCAATCATAATCATCCACTGCTGGCATATTATTTATCAAATCCTCTGTAGCCCCAATATATGTTTTATCCAACTCTTTCTTATTTTTTGCAATATGTTTTTTCAATATATTTTTACATGTAAGCATAAGCCATCCCGTAGGATTCGGATGCTCTTTTAAAATATTTACATTCCTATATGCCTGGTAATATGTTTCCTGCAAAATATCTTCTGCTTCATTGCTGTCAATTTTACTGAAAACATATTTTTTAAGGAGAACATAGGAATCTGTATAAAGCTTATTGAAAAATTGCTCATCATATTGCATCATAACTCTCCTCCAATCTGAAAATATCAGAAATATATTTTATTGTCTTTATTCATCAAAACATGACTTCATATAACAATATTATTTCTCTGAAAACATTCCCCAATATATGGTTTGGTACATACCATTTTCAAAAAATTTTATCACTCTATGTCCAACAATTCAATATAGAATAGTACCTATGTACAATAATAAATACATATTTTTATATCAATCCTCAGGTATCCATTGATTTAACATTCCTTTGCTAAATTTGCGTCTCAATGAATACCTTTGTATTGATTATTCATCTCATTCCATGCTACTTATTTTCAAATTTCGTTATACCATATCCATAGATTCTACTATCTCCCAAAGGATAACTGCGCTTTGCCACTTTATCCTTACTGTTCCCTTCCACGGTATGCACCACGCCATCTGCCACATTCTCCACAATCCCCACATGGTCGATTGTTCCATCGGTTTTCCAGTCAAAAAAGATGATGTCACCTGCCGCTGGGACATAGCTGCCATCTTGAAACTGGCCTTTCGTCTGGAACCATTTCGCACCATCGGAACAAAGGGAAAATTTGGGAATTACACCGCTTTCTAAATAGCCGCATTGTTCCCCACACCACGACACGAAACAAGCGCACCACTCCACACGGCTTCCAAATCCGTACCAGCTCCAATAGGTGTCTCCGCTGTTCCCTTCCTGGGTAAGCGCCACCTGCACGATTGCCTGGTTTCCGGTTCCGGCTGGGATTCTGCCAAAAGCATAATACTGAAGGACATGGGGGACATACTGTTTGTCCCCATAGCTTTTCCATCCCATTTTCTTTGCCATCATCTCAGAAAATTCAACAGCCCCTGCCGCAGTGTAGCCCCCGTAATTGTTTTTTGCCCACTTAATATATCCATTACCATAATTGTACCCTTGTAACGAGTTCTGTTAGGCGGATATAACGGCGGATTGTTTCTCTACTTTCGCCCACTTCTTTTGCCAAAGTTTCATTTGTTCGGAACTTTGCCACCGATGGTGTCGAAGTTAAGTCTGTACGCTTCCCTTGCCTATTCATTGCTTCCAACTTCATCTTATAGGCAAAGGCTTTTTCTGATGGCAGGATTTCCTCTCTTTGCAGGTTTGAGTCGACCATTATCAGCACTGCTTCATCCTCTGTCACATTTCGGATGATGCATGGCATTTCTTTTTTCCCTGCCAGCTCGCTTGCCATTTTCCGCCTGTGTCCAGCTATCATCTCATAGCCGCCCCCTGTTTTTTCCCTCACCAGAGCTGGCACTAACACTCCATACTGCTTTACGCTTTCTGCCATATCCATCATGCTTTCATCCATCTTCACCTGAAATGGATGATTTGGAAAGTCAGTGATTTCCCCAATGGGAATGTCCTGAATGGATTCCCTGCTTTCCTCGTCCCGTTGCTCCTGTGTGCTGAACAGGTCATCGACTGAGGGAAGATTCAGTTTTATGCCGCTGTTTTTCGCCATCCCGTATCACCTCCCTAGTAAATGCTTCATATGCCTTTGCCGCTGCACTGTGTTTGTCATAACTATAAATACTCTGCCCTGCTGCGCTGGTTTCCGCTGCCTTCACTGCCACTGGGATGATGGTCTGGTAGACTTTGATTACCCTCCCATAATTCTGCTTCAGGCTGTCGGCTGTGGCACGGGCAAGGTTTGTCCTCATATCCGCCAGTGTCAGCAATACCCCATCTACCTTTAAGCCAGGGTTAATCTGCCGCTGTACCTTGCCAATGGTCTTTATAAGCTGCGTCATTCCCTTTAAGGGCAGGTAATGGGCTTGTACGGGGACAATTACGCTGTCCGCTGCCGCAAGCGCATTGATCGTCAGCATTCCCAGGCTTGGCATACAGTCAATCAGGATATACTCATACTCTTTTTTCAGCCCGCCGAGATAAGATTTCATGGTAAACTCCCTGCTCATGGCATTTACCATCGTCATTTCCATGCCGGACAACTCAATATTCGCTGGGATTAGGTCTACCCCCTCTTCATGGTGTAAAATCCCTTCCTGCAAATTGATTGGCTCGTCACGGATTGCCCGTTCCATCTGTGTTGACAGTGTGACAGGCAAACTATCCTGGTCTGTCCATCCTAAAGAGGTTGTCAAATCCCCTTGAGGGTCTGCATCCACAAGCAGTACCTTCTTCCCCTCATTCGCTAAACCAATGCCCAGGTTGACCGTGGTTGTGGTCTTTCCTGTTCCACCTTTTTGGTTTGTGATGGCGATTACCCTGCATTTCGCCATTTCGGTTTCCTCCTTCCTTTGGAAAATTTAATAGCCACTCCTTTTTATGAGAAATGGCTATGTATTGTAAAACTGTTGATAACTTATGACACACAAAATGGCACACATGCCTCATAGGATATGATGAGGTGTCTTTGGTATACAAAAAAAGACGAGCCATCACTGACCCGCCTAAATATCTTAATTTTATTCCATATATCGCTCTTTTTCTCAATAATTGCTAAAATCTTTTGGATAAAATAGTCCTATCTGCATCTGGGATTTTTAAAATAGACATTGCCTGCTCTGCCGTTATCTTCATAGCCTCCATAAGATTTTTTATGTGTTCATACGACCATTCAATTCTTTCCCTGTTATTTCTTTCCTCCATTGTCTTGCTCACTTGGTTCCGATTTCCTTTCCATTACTAAATCTCTTGGATAAAACAACTTTATCCTCATCTGAAATTTTTATGAGGGACATTGCCTGCTCTGCCGTTATCTTCATAGCTTCCATTAAATCCTCAACTACACCAAACAATATTTCAATTCTTTCCTTGTCTTTTTCTCTGTTGATCCTTTCCTCCATTGCCTTACTCACTTGGTTTCAATTCCTTTCCACCACTAAAATCTTTTGGATAAAACAGTCCTATCCGCATCTGGGATTTTTAAAATAGACATTGCCTGCTCTGCTGTCATCTTCATGGCTTCCATAAGATTTTTTATATATTCATATGAACAATCAATTCTTTCCTTGTCTTTTTCTCTGTTAATTCTTTCCTCCATTGCCTTACTCATTTGGTTTCGGCCTCCTTCCGTCTCTTTGAAATGCTTTACTGACTTTGCAAGTTCCTGATAAAACATATCGACTGCACTTGTACAGCGGAAATCATGCATCAGTTTCCCTACGGGGTCACTATCATTTTTATAGCTGCCATTCACATAAATAATATGCGCGCCATCCCCAAATAACGCCCCTGATTCTTGTATCGTCCTTTCCACATGGTATAGCGGCAATCCCAGTTTCATATAGTCATTCTTTGTAATGAATATTACATAGGATTCATGAAGTTCTTTGAATTTCTGCTTTTCTTTCAGCATCTTCGTATCTAACATACTGCTGTGAAACCTGGCTCTGTGAACGTCTGCCCCAGCATTCTCATTTTGTACCTCAATATCATACACTTTTCCGTCAGAACCCTTGGCATAAATATCGAGTTTAATGGAACGGCCTCCTGTGACTGGATTTTTGTATTCCCTCTGCGCCACCACTTCCGTGACTTCCATATCGTTCCTGCCAAGAATAATATTTAAGAGAAGCTCCGTTGCCTCTGTGTTCCTGTCAAACACGATTGTCATAAACTCGTCATCCAGAAGGGTAAATCCTTCCAACAGCTCTAAATTTTCTTCCTCACCATTCATCTTTACTGCATCACTCAAACAATCACCCTCTTTCTTGTAACAGGTTTATCTTTATTATAACCTCTGCATCCGCTTTCAGCAACCTTATTTCAGCTTATCAAATCGAAAGCTTGTCCTCTCTTACCTATTTGTTACTGTTCACTCCATTCAGTCACACATGTTTCATTTGATACAAGTACAGCAGCTCACTTTCTTCGTATATTTTATTATTTTTTTACCTGCGCAACTGACGTCCCCCGTGCCCAGCATCCAAAATAATTGTCGCAGCCATAGCTCCTCCATAATTTTTTCTTTTATACTATGCTGAGGAAATAAAATCGTTCGTCTGACATCATTCTATCATCAACATAATACAGAGACAAAATTCTCCATCTTTTAATGTTATATCTAAGTCGCCAGCATATTTTTCTGCCACACAGCGGATATTGAGCAGCCCATATCCATGCCCATCTGTCTTTTCTTTTGATGTGAGCGGAAGCCCACTTTCTGGATCCCATTGTAGCGTTCCGATAAAACTGTTGCAGATTTCTATAATATAGGCGTTATTCCTTTGATAAGATACGATGGATATTCGTTTCTCCTTTCCTCCGCTCGCATGTTCCATCGCATTTTGCAAACCATTATTTACTATTACGCTGATATCAAAGGCATCAATATTAGAATCCACAGGGTAATAATATTCTGAATGGAACAAAATTCCTCTATTCTCTGCCTCCTTTGCAAACTCCTGTAAAATCACATTGGTTACTGGATTCCCACTTTCTATCTCACCTGTCATTTGGGCAAGCTCCATCTTTATATTTTTACTGTACCTTTCAGCTTCTTCTATTTTACTCCCCTCATAAAGCTTTTCCAATGTAAGGATGTGATTTGTCATATCATGTTTGATACTGCGGATATGATGATAGAGATCTTCCACCTGTTCAATATGCCTCCTGATGCTGTCAATCTGTGTGACAAGAAGTTTTGCCTGCTGAGCCTCTTTTTGCTTTGCCTTGATACCCTGATACAACATGATAACCACGATAATTGTAATAGATGATACTACACAGAATAATAATGTCAATCTGTCATATGTCTTCTCTAACTTTCCTGTATTTAAAACATAAAACATGCGATAGTACCGCATGATTTCATATCCGATCACACCCATGATTGAGGGAAGCACCAGCATAACCAATTCTTTTTTTTCCATTTCCTCTCTCTTATTGCTATAGACTCTCATAACCTGCCATATTTCAATGGTAGTAAACACAAATTCAATGCCTAGATCGCATATACACATTATAATATAGACAACAGAAGAAAGTTCTGGATGGTTCTGAATATAATTCGTTTGCATTGCAGAATTATATAAAAAATCATATAGAATTTCTGCTATAGATGCTGCAAACCAGTTAAGAGAAAAAAATGTCACCACAAGAAATAATTTTTGCTTGTAGTTTCTCTGATCCATCTGACAAATTACAAGAAACATGGCAAGGCTGGCTAAACCATATATTACATAAATATCCATAGACAACCGCATCGTATACAACAACAATATTGTCAAAAAATATGCCGCGCTGCCGCAGGCCGCACCCATTTTTCCTGAAACACAGTTAGGCATCAAAGCAACGGTCCAAGGATTTAAAAGAGATAATTTGCTATGTTCTGAAACACAATTCCTATTTACCACATCTTTTGAAATCATAAAAGGACTCACAAACCGATAAAAACAATATCCTTTCATTAATCCATTCACGATCGGCATCACATAAGATATTATAATATCTATCCTGGAAATTTCTGCTGGCGCCATCTTCGTTCCCTATCCCTTTCGTTTTCTTTGATTAAACCTTAAATAAGATTTGACAAAATTCTGATAATTTTGTTTGGCTATCAAAGCTTGGCCTTTTTTTAAATATATGATGGCCGCATTGTATTTTCTAATAAAATTGAAATTGATAAGATAAGCTCTGTGAGGACGATAAAAATCTTCCCCAGCTTTTTTCTCCAGGTCTTTCATTTTCCCATAATATTCTATGTCAGCATCCAATGTATGGATGATTATTTTGCGGTTGAATACTTCTGCATATACGATATCCTCCAAAGGAATCGTAATATGTTCGCCTTTGGACGTTACCATCAAGCTTGGTGTTTCTTTTTTCGCTTCCACACATTCTATTTTTCTTTCCTCAAACTGCCTGACAGCATTTTGTAAGACTTCCGCAAATTTCTGATCTTTAAACGGCTTGACAAGATAATGAAATGCTCCGACATCAAATGACTGAAATACATAATCTTGTGCCACAGTCACAAAAATAATGATCATCTGCCGATCCCGTTTGCGAAGCTCTCTGGCTGCCTGCATACCATCCATTTCTGGCATTTGTATATCAAGAAACAAGATATCTGGAAGGCGTAAGTCATCCAACACTTCCTGCCCTGATTTATAAGATATAATATTTTCTGTTGGATAAACCTTCTTTATTTTATCAATAATCATCTCTCGTATTTCTTTTTGGTCATCGCATACACCAATTTGCACATTTTCACCTCCCTGATGGTACAATATATTAATATATCGGATTTTAATTTCATTTTTGGCAGAAAATTATCGTCAATCAACCTTTTTCTGTTGTGAATTTTTTATCATCTCAGGTTAATTTATGGAACCATAAGGACAGACCAATAAAAATGGCAAAACTCTAAAGAAAGTTTCCATTGACAAATTTGCCTTCTGCGTTTATAGTAAACATGTAATTATTTTGATAATCAAACAATTAAGGATAGGATTTCACTATGAGAGCAAAAATAATTGGAACTGGAAGCTATCTCCCAGAAAAAGCCGCTTCAAATGACGATCTTTCTACTCTTATGGACACCAGCGATGAATGGATTAAAAGCCGTACTGGAATCTGTGAACGTCATCTGGTATCTTCTGAGACAGAAAATACATTATCTATGGCAGTGAACGCTGGAAAATCAGCCCTTGCCGATGCTAATTTAACACCGGAGGAAATTGATCTTATCATTGTTGCCACTGTCTCCTCCGATTTTATAACACCAAGTACTGCCTGTATGGTGCAAAAGGAACTGGGTGCCTTTCATGCCGCCGCATTTGATATCAATGCTGCATGTTCTGGTTTCCTCTTTGCTTTAAACACAGTGGACGCTTATTTTCAGGCAGGTATTTATCAGACAGCACTAATCATTGGTGTGGAAACACTCTCCAAGATTATAGACTGGAACGATCGTTCCACCTGTGTACTTTTCGGTGATGGCGCCGGAGCTGCAGTTTTACAGGCCTCCGAGGAGGGAATCATCGCCAGCCTGCAAGGTTCCAATGGAGCAGGGGCAAATGTGCTGATGTGTAAAAGCCGTTCTAACAATAATCCCTATATTTCCACTGATACCAATCCAGATTACTTATATATGAACGGCCAGGAGGTATTTAAATTTGCGGTAAAAAAAGAACCAGAATGTATTCAAGAGATTTTAGCACAGACTGGGCTGGCTCCTACTGATATAACCTGGTATCTGCTTCATCAGGCAAATTACCGCATTATATCATCCATTGCCAAGAAATTAAAACTTCCTCTTGATAAATTTCCCTCAAACGTAGACCGCTGCGGCAATACTTCTGCTGCCAGTATTCCCATTTTGCTGGACGAAGTACACCGTGCTGGAAAGCTTACCAAGGGCGATCTACTCCTTTTATCCGGTTTTGGCGCCGGACTGACTTGGGGCGCAGCTCTTTTAAAATGGTAAAAGGAGTTCTAAATAGTGACGAGAAATAAATCTATTTGATACATCACTCCCATTGAGAGAAATGGTACTTATAACGAAATAATATCAAAAGATCCAATAGGAGCTGTTACAAAATAGCTGGTATATACAAAATATGGCATACAAAACGCAAGAATCCCATCCATATATTGTATATAGCTGCATTTTGCAACAGCCCCTTATTTTCTTTTCACATTCCTAACACAGCTAACTGCCTAAAATTCCGTTTATAATTTATACCTCTTTTATTCCAATTATAACCAGTTTAACTTTCCTTCCAAGACAACCTTCTCTTCTCCTGTGACAATCTGCCCCATCTCATAACATTCATAAAACTTGGAAATATGTTTGATCATGGATTCCTTATCCTCAGGAGCAACCACCAACTGAAATCCTACCCCCCATATTAAATGTATGCATCATCTCCACATCTTATAATATGGTGTATGTGGTTTCATAATCTGTTCCATAAAAGTCAAGCTGTCCACACGATCTAACTTTATATGGGGATAACGCTCCATCATCATACGTACTAAGGAATAACCATTGGTGTGTAATCCATTCGAGGCAATCGCCAGTACCACATTCCCCTCTCTAATTTTTGAGCCATCTATGACATTCTTCTGATCCACAATTCCGATAATACTTGCAGTCAAAATATATATCATTTACAAGGTGATTAATCATATCATAGCAGATAGATTCTGTGTAACCATACTCCATTGCTAACTTTTGTTTGGAACCTGGCTCTTCTGATTTGAGCACTAAAAGCGGATGTTCCAGTTTAGGAAAATCAATATCATACAGAGATGCAAATGCTCCTAATCCATTGAGTACTCTCGGATTCTCTGTCTGCAAATATTTTGCCATCTCCTGTTTGATTGTGTCTGTATAAGAGATATCAACTCCTGCCTTGCTGTAAGACAAGCTGTCCTGTTCCCGTTCCACTCCTGTCAAAATTTCATCCACTGTCACCTTAAGGCACATGGCAAGATCATATAAGACCTCAATACTTGAATAGACTGAACCATTCTCATACTTACTGATAGACTGAAAACTCACCGAAATTTTATCGGCAAGCTGTTGTTGTGTCATACCAAGGCTCTTTCTCTTTTCCGCTATAAATCTGCCCGATTTTCTACTGTCTAGCATACAATTTCCCTCCATTTCTATTTGCCCCACTGCCTGTAAATTATCTAAAGTATAACACTGCCCAAAAGTCTCTTCCAATAACTTTATAATAGAATATAAAAGGAAATTTCAAACAACAGTAGAAAAAATCTTCTTGACAATTTTATAAAGTTGTAATATAGTGTACTTATTAAACAAGTACACTATATTACATTTTGGAGGCTCCATAGTGGAAATTATTATAAGTACAAATTCTAATAAACCTATTTATGAACAGATTGCCATCCAAATTAAGGCAATGGTCATGAGTGGTGAGCTGACACAGGGACAGGCAATTCCCTCCATGCGGGCACTGGCAAAATCTTTACATATCAGCGTCATCACCGTACAGAAAGCATATGAAGATTTACAGCGGGACGGATTTATTGAAACTACTGTCGGCAGAGGCAGTTTTATTTCTGCCAATGGCAAAGCATTTTATCAGGAAGAACAACAGCGTCTCACAGAAGAACATTTACAGCAGGCTGCAGAACTTGGGCGTGCCTGTGGTATCAGCTTAGAAAAGTTGATGGAATTATTGACTATTTTTTATCAGGAGGATGAATAAAATGGATAACGCTTTACAGGTAGAACATTTACAAAAAAACTATTCGGACTTCACTTTAAACGACATTACATTTTCGGTTCCCAGCGGCTGTATTATGGGATTAATTGGGGAGAACGGCGCTGGAAAAAGCACCACTTTTAAGGGTATTTTAAATCTGATCAATGTCGATGGCGGTAAGGTATCTTTCTGGGGACATCCGCTTTCTCCCCAAGAGGGAAAAGAAGATATCGGTGTTGTCTTTGACCAACTGAATTTTTATGAGACACTGACTCCCAAACAAATTGGAAATATCGGCGCTGCGGCATATAAACGATGGAACCAGGCACAATATGACCATTATCTGAAGCAGTTTTCTCTGCCTGCAGAGAAAGAATTAAAAACCTTTTCCCGTGGAATGCAGGTAAAACAGTGTCTGGCAATCGCGCTTTCTCATCACCCCAAACTATTAATCTTGGATGAGGCCACAAGCGGCCTTGACCCTATTATGAGGGACGAAATTTTAGATATTTTTCTTGATTTTGTGCAAGATGAAAATCATTCCATTCTGATTTCTTCCCACATTACCAGTGACCTTGAGAAAATCGCCGACTATATCACCTTTATCCACCAGGGAAATATTATTTTTAGTGAAAATAAAGACACACTGATTTACAATTACGGCATTCTCCGCTGCGGCGGTGATACCTTCTCTGCTCTGGATTCCTCTGACATCCTTTCCTATCGAAAAATGGACTATCAGTGGGAAGTACTGGTAAAAGACAAAAAAATAGCCGCTTCCAAATATAAAGATGCCGTGATCGACCGCGCAACAATTGATGAAATTATGCTGCTCTATGTGAAAGGAGAAAGAAAATGAAAAGCTTACTCTTAAAAGATATTTACAATATCAAACACAATATGAAACAAATGATTCTAATACTCTTATTCATTTCCATCTGCATGTTTTTTAATGCATCTGTTTATGGTGTGGTTGTTTTCTGCTCTGTACTGTGCACTATGATGACTGTAACTACCTTCGCAATGGACGAACGCTGCAGTTTTGCAAAATATGCCATGATTATGCCCATCTCCCGCAAAAGTTATGTACTGGAAAAATATATGGCTTGTTTGATTTTCACTTTAACAGGCACAACCGTTGGATTTGTGGAATCTGTTGTCTATGGGCTTTTTACACATAATTTAGATTTAACCCTTATATTGATTTGTACAGGTGTCGGCATCCTGTTTGGGCTGTTATGTGGTATTTTCTATATCCCAATCCTGTTTCGTTTTGGTTCTGAACAGGCACGATTGATTATCTTCGGAGTATTTGCATTTTTCGGACTGGTGGGATTTTTGATCTATTGGATTCTAAATATCCTCTGTATTCCTATCACGATACCTTTACTCACAGTATCTCTCTTCTTTACTCCTGTGCTGCTTGCCTTGTTCGCTGTTGTCTCTTATTTTTTAAGCCTGAAATTTTTCCAGGCTAAGGAATTTTAAATTGTTTGTAATTATCTCAAAATATATTCAGACATGCTGCAGGCTCCTGCGGCTTTTGTCTGTAACACCTGCGGCAGGTTCTCCCGATGGATTCCTCCAATGGCATACACTGGAATGCAAACACTGGTACAGACCTGCTGCAAAAAAACCAGCCCTCTGGGAGGCACATCTTTCTTACAATCGGTGGCAAAAATATGTCCTGCTGTCAGATATGAAGCGCCCAATTGCTGTGCTTTTTGTGCCTCCGCAACAGAATGGATGGAAACGCCGACTTTCAAACCACAAAGCATCTTTGCAGCCTGATATTTCTCAAATAAGGAAAATGGCAAGTGCAGCCATTCACCGTCTGTACTGTGGGAAGCAGCCAGATATGTATGGGGAATTAGTAAGGCTGCATCTGCTTTGGCTGGACAAATCCCCGTCTGCTCCTCTCCCCTATTCCAATTTCTCCGCCTATAATTCTCTACTTTTTCACACAGTCTGGCAAACAATGCCACATACTCTGATTCCGATAATTCTTTCTCCCGCACAATAAGAATATCTGGTTTTCTATTTTCCCCTAAACATTTTCTATCTCCCACTGCAATCCCTGCCAAAAAATCTATATATGATTCCACAGCACTCTTTTCCCCAAAAGGGCTATTCTCATTATGATTAGAGATTTGAGAAAATTTATAAAGCTGCCAATTAGACACAGCAATCTGCATAAAGTGATTCTGAGCTTTGCTTTGTGATAGTTCTGTCTGTTTAAACATATACATAATCATTCATCACAGGCTGTAAGCCCTGCTCCTTGATTGCCTGAAATACTTGTGGTACATTGCGATGATCAGCAATCTCAAACTGGCTGTCTCCCTGCTCCTCCATTTCTTGCGAATGGCTTCCAATTCCAGTGCTGACCCCGGCAGAAATTTTTGTTGCCGCCACACCAATGACATGATTGCGGAATACCGCCCGTTCTCTGGTGGAAATCGTCAGCCCTGCATAAGGCATAAACAGACGGTACGCACACATGATCTGCATCAGTTCCCGTTCACTGACTTCCTGCCCTCTTAATGGCTCAACCACTGACAAAACTTCTTTTTCTTGTACCGCTTGCAGCTGTTCAGATTCCGCCATCGTGACAATGGGCCGCAGTCTGGGACAGGAAAAAGAAATTTCTGCATGAGGATATTTGCGCTGAATATAATAGGCATGAAGCCCAGTGGCATAGGCATCTTTGCGAAAATCAGAAAGACCCAAAAGCGTTGCAAACGCCACGCCCCGCATTCCCCCCAGCAACGCACGCTCCTGAGCGTGGAAACGGTAAGGAAAAATCCGCTTATGCCCTGCCAGATGCAGTGTCTGATAGCAGTCTGTATCATAAGTTTCCTGAAATACTGTGACATAATCTGCACCACATTTCTTTAGATAAGCATATTCCTGAGAATTCATTGGATATACCTCAAGCCCCACCATACGAAAATATTTTCGCGCAATCTTACAGGCTTCCCCAATATATGTCACATCTGACTTGGCACGGCTCTCACCGGTTAAAATCAAGATTTCCTCCAAACCAGAACCGGCAATTGCAGCCATCTCCTTTTCTATCTCCTGCATGTTCAATTTCATGCGGTGAATTTGATTATGACAATTAAAACCGCAGTAAATACAGTAATTCTCACAGTAATTTGAGATATAAATTGGCGTAAACATGTAGACAGAATTGCCAAAATGTTTTGCCGTCTCCTGCCTTGCCCGCTTGGCCATCTCCTCTAAATATGGTTCTGCTGCTGGAGACAATAAGGCTGCAAAATCCTCTATGGTACGATTATCATTTGCCAGTGCCCGCTTTACCTCTTGCTCTGTATAATGTTTGATATCATATGCCTCTCTGGCACACAATACCTTGTCCAAAATATCTGATTCAATTTGTTCCATATCTTCCATATACTCCATATGGCTGACCTTTTCTTGTATATCTGCCTGCATATTATGCACCTCTCTGATTCCTCCAATCATTCTGCTCTAAAATCTTCCTAGTCCCTTAAAAATCCTGTCAATGGTGAAGATGCTTCCCCTCCGCTCTCTTGCACTCTGCCAAGTCCAGACAGATAAGCCTCCCTGCCTGCTTCAATGGCTTTGCCAAATGCCGAGGCCATCTTGGGAATATCCCCCGCAGTGGCGATTGCTGTATTCGCCATTACTGCCGCTGCTCCCATCTCCATGACTTCACATGCCTGCGAGGGACGGCCAATACCTGCATCGACGATAATCGGAAGGTCAATCTCATCAATCAATATCTTGATAAATTCCCTTGTGGCAAGTCCTTTATTGGAACCAATCGGCGCAGCAAGGGGCATCACTGCCGCCGCTCCTGCATTTACTAGATCGCGTGCGATATTTAAATCAGGGTACATATAAGGAAGTACCACAAATCCTTCTTTTGCCAGTAATTCTGTAGCCTTTACTGTTTCCTGATTATCTGGCAGCAAATATTTAGAATCTCTCATAATCTCTATCTTGACAAAATTACCACACCCCAGTTCTCTGGAAAGCCTGGCAATCCGCACTGCCTCCTGCGCGTTTCTCGCCCCCGATGTATTCGGCAAAAGCGTGATCCCTTCTGGAATAAAATCCATAATATTTCCCTCGCTGCTGGAATTGGCTCTTCGTACTGCCAACGTAATAATCTGTGCTCCTGCCTGCTCGACTGCTGCCTGAATTAACTCCACATTATATTTTCCAGATCCTAAAATAAATCTTGACTGAAACTCTTGTCCGCCTAACATAAACCTATCTTGTTTCATTGTGAACCTCCTCCCATAAAACTTACCACTTCCATGACATCTGTGTCCTTTAAAACTGTGTTATCATAATCATCCTTTGATATAATCTCTTCATTTAATTCCACTGCCACACGTTCTTTCTCAAAGTTTTCTCTCATCAATATCTCTGAGACGGTAAGACCAGAGTGATATTGCTTTTGTACTCCATTGATTCTCATTATGATTCTCCTTTCAAAAAAAAGACCACCACGAAAAGTTACACCCGCGGTGGTGTACCCCTTCGTGTGGTCTTTGTCTCACACTCTGCCTAAAATTATAAAACAGTCTTTTCTCACTGTCAAGGTTTTTAATTAAATCCTACTACTTTCTGAGATATCTTGTATGCTGCCACAGAAATTTTTCTGCCGCTCCTGCCTGGCAAATTCATGGCCTGCCCCATAATCCCACGCCGCAGATGCCAAAACAGACGCAAATCATACTCTTTCAAATACCTCCAAAGTTCTCTTTTTTTCTGCAGATTTTCCCGTGTACCTGAGCGAATCAGCATAATAGTGGAAACCACAGTGATAATCTCCAGATAATTAAACATATATTTGCGCAGTTTCCGGTTGGAAAGTTTCCACAAATCTACATTCTCCACCATAATCTTATTGACCTTAATCTGCTGATCAATCCGCTTAATCATCACAGATTCATTGACAGACTGATCTTCCCTGCCGATAAAATAACGATAAAAATCTACATTGAGATAATACATATTTTTTACATACGGCAACGGCACATACACAAATAAATTATCCACATAAAATGTATGCTTGGGCAGCTCCAATCCACATTCCCGCAAAAGCTGCGTGCGGTAAATCACAGAATGCATAAGGATATACTGGCCTTTGCGGAAATGTCCGGCTTCATTCCAGCCAAAAATCTTGTTTTCTGGTAAAGTCCCTGTATATTTCATGACTTTTTTGTGTTTTGCTCCCTCTTTTTCGTAGACAAAATTACTAATTAACATATCGAGATTCTGTCTGCCGCCGGATAATTCCCGCAGTGTGGATAATATTTTCTGATATGCCTCCTCATCCACCCAATCATCACTGTCCACCACTTTAAAGTAAAGTCCGCTGGCATTGCGGATTCCGGCATTCACTGCCTCCCCATGTCCGCCATTCTCTTGGTGAATAGCTTTTACAATTGTAGGATATTTCCCTGCATAAGCATCCGCAATCTCAGCAGTTCGGTCTTTGGATCCATCATCTACGATAAGAATTTCTACATCCTCGCCACCAATCAACAGAGTATCTATACAGTGTTCCATATAATCCTGGGAATTGTAACTGGGAATTGCAATTGATAATAACTTCATTTTTTCCTCCATTTCATGCACTTATTTGTACTTTTATCTATAGGTTATAACAAGCCAATATAATTAAAATCATTTGTACTATTTTGAAAAACTGCTTCAAACAACATAAGTTCCATAACTTAGCAGATAGCCTAAACGGATATCTGTATCTGATCTTAACTATTATATCCCTATTTAAGTATTATGTAAAATGTTTTCTGAAATATGACTTATCTTTTGATCTTAATTTGTTCATATTTTCTTTACATAATTCTCATATAATTAACACACAGAAGTCACAATTTACAGATATACTGACATCATGAAAGAAAATAATTTACAAAACTGTTATTTCTTACTATTTTTTATAACCTTGCATCCATGCAAGGTCCTCCCGTTTACTTAGTGTATCCTCACTTTTTTATATAAATCTTTTTCATATGAAGGGGCTGTCGCATTAACGAATAAAAATTCGTGAAGCGACAGCTTCATTTTTGCTGTTTTTACATGTGATTTTAAGAAAAAGCCCCAGATCACTCTGTTATTCTATAAAAAGGGCATACTTTAATAAGCCATTTCCCATGACTTGAAAGTTT